>JBIKRQ010000418.1:0-5425 GCA_044349155.1 Myxococcota bacterium | reverse complement strand
CCTCGAGCAACATCGTCGTCGACGTGGCCGTTGCTGCTTCGCGGCCTGTCACCTGCGCGCGCTCGACCTCGGTAAGCGTGAGCGCCACCAACTGCGTGCCATCCACGACGGTGACCGACGTGGCGACGACAAACGCAACGCCCAACGCGTTGCCCAGCTCGGCCATGCAGGCGCCAGCATCGCTGCAGCCCAGCTGCTGCTGCTTGGCCGCGAAGCCCGCGATGTTCTCGACGTCGGCGGCGGTGAGGGCGGACAACACGCCCGTTTGCGTGAGTTCGGCGGCCAACGACGACGACAACGCCCGCGCGATCGCCGGCTCAACGCCCACGGGGTCGGCCACGTACAGGCGCGTCGACGACGAGGTCGGTGCGGTGGGGGCAGCAGCCAGGGCAGCAAGCAGCAGGAACATCATGGCTGCACCAGGGCGAAGATCGACGTGTACGACGTGTCGGGGCTTTGGGGGACCTCGACGTCGAGGAGGCGCGAGACCGGCTCGTCGCGGTGGGGCTCTGCACCAACCCAGACCGCATCGCCGGCTGGCACCAGGGTTTTGAAGTTCACCGCGACGTCAAACGTGGATGTGGGCTCGAGGTCTGGCAGCAGCGCAAACAGCGACACCGCGCCGCCGTCGTTTTGGTCGCCCACCACTTCGGTCTCGACCGTGATCGGCCCCCACGTCGTGGTGAAGGTGAGCGGCAGCCCCCCGGCGGAGCCGAAGACGCCAGGCTTGTAGGCCTTCGCGGTCGCGGCGAGTGTGCCGTCGTCGAGTACGGCGATGTCGAGCTCGACGAAGCCGGGCTCACCATTCACCACCACCGTTGGCGTCGAGGTGCGCACAGTGCCGTCAGCACCAAACTCAACGATCGCGGTGCCGAACACCTCGAACGCAACACCGTCGACGACGAGCTGTTGGGACAAGGCATCGACCACCGCGAGCAGGGCGCCGTTGCGCTTCACCAACCGTGGCAGGCCGTAGGCGTCGTCGAGGGTGTGCAACAGCGTGTTGGTCATGCGGCCGTCGTCGCCGAAGGTGAGGCGATGGATGGCGTACCCGCTCGAGACCGCCGCCACGATCACGCCGTCGTCGTCGATCACCACGTCGCGGAGTGCGGTGTCGAGCATGAGGTCGGCCTGATCGATCTGGCCCGCCGCGTCGACGTGCATCACGAACGCGTCTGGCCCATCCAGGGAGCCCACGAGGGCGGTGCGGCCCGCGACAGCGACAGGCAGACGGACCGCTGAGCCCGTGCTGTTTGGGTAGGCCGTGGTGGCGCACCGCACGTTGTCGTCGGCGTCGATGACCACGAAGGTGTCGACCTGCGCCGAGTCGCCCACCACCACCTCGGTGTGCCACAGCACGGTGCCATTTGCGGAGAGGCGAACCAGCAGCAGGCGGCGATCGTCGTCGCTGTTGTTCACCGCAGGCAGTGTGGTGGTGGTGTCGCCGACGGTGAAGCTGTGTTCGTCTGCACCGAAATACGACACCGCCACGACGAGGTCGCCGTTGTTGGCGATGGCAATGTCGTCGACGTTTGCGAAACTGTCATCGAGCGTCACGTTGAACGTCGCCACGATCCCAGGCGCGCCACTGGCGCGAGCGAGCACTGCTTCGTCGGGGTGCGCGGGCGTGAACACGTCGTCGCCGAACGTGACGCTCGCGGCGTTGTAGACGAAGCCACCCACCCACAGCGTGGTGCCGTCGCTGACCTGTGCGGTGGTGAGGAGCGAGGGCACCACCACGGTGCTGGCGATGGTGGCTTGCGGTGCGATCGCCGTGATGGCGGCAGTGGCCGCGGCGGTTTCGTTGCCGTCGTCGTCGACGCCCACGATCTCGTAGGTGCTCAACACATCCAGCGGTGCTGTGCTGTCGAGCAGCGTGGTGTCGAGCGAAGGAGTACCAGTGATGTCGACGTCGTCGCGGCGCACGCGGTAGCTCACGACATCGCCGATCGCCGCCGGCGCGCTCCACGACAGCTGGACTGTGCCATCGGTGTTGGCCACGGCTTCTGCTTGTTGCGGTGGCAAAAACGCCGACAGCACTTCCGCGGCGAACACGCCCGCGCTGGCGGCCTCGCCGTCGACGACGAACACGCCGTAGTGAACGCTGGTGCCCACCTCGATGTCGGTGAGCGTGTCGACCACTTCGGTGTCTTTGCCTTCGTACACAGCGACGGCTGAGGCGTCGGTCGACGACGTGGGATCGTTGCCCACCGTGCGCAGCACCCGCACCGTTGCGCCGGTGGGCGGTCGCCAACTCACGGTGAGTGTTTCACCATCGCGGGGATCGTCGATGTCGACACTGCGCACCGCGGCTGGCGCGCGCTGTCCTGTTGCAACGACCGTGAGCCCGTAGTCGCAGCCCGTCAGTGCTGTGCTGAGAGTGAACAAAAGTGCCACACGCATGCTCGGTCCTTACCCCACCACGCGCAGCACGCCTGTGCCCCACGGCACGCGAGGCACAAAGCACTGGGCGCTTCGCCAAGTGCTTGAAGAATCAGCGCTCTTCGGGGCCGAATCCAGCGCAGCATCAGGGCAGGGGCAGGCGCACTTCGAGCTCGATGCCGCCGTCGGTGTTCGAGTGTCCGTCGAGGGAGCCGCCGCTGCTGACCACCAGGGCGCGCGCCACGGCGAGGCCGAAGTGGGTGCCGGGTTGGCCGAGGTCTTCGTCGTCGACGGCTGCCACGGGGTCGCCGGCGAAGATGTGTGGCAACAAGATGGCGCCGGCAGCACTGCCGTTGTCGACGACGCGGATGCGCACGTGGTCGTCGGCGGCCGCGACCGAGACGTGGATGTGGTTGTTGGTCGGGTCGTCGTGCTCGAAGTGGTGGGCTGCCGAGACGATCAAGCACACACACACCTGCGTGAGCATCGCTTCGTCGGCGAGCACGCGTGGCGTGGGCTCAAACATCGTGGTGACGTTCGCCTTGCGCCGCACCTCCTGGCTCGCCGTCGCGATCGCCGCTTGCATCACGCTGGCGACGTCCACGGGAACGCGCAGGGCGAGATCGACCTCGCAGCCGAGCGCACTCAAGCCCCCAAGGATGCAGCCGATGCGCTCCGCCCCTGCACGAATGTCACGCAGCACATCAGCAACCGCGCCATCGCGGTCGCCGAGGTCGCGCAGGGCTTGTTCGGCGTTGGTGAGGATGGACGTGAGGGGACTGTTGATCTCAGCACCCACGCCCGAAGCGAGCTTCGCCGTCGTCGACATCCGTTCCTGCGCGGCGAATTGCCGAGACTGCTCGCGTGCACGGCGTTCTTCGGTGATGTCTTGAAACGTGGTGAGCGCCATCGGAGCGGCGCCAGGCTCGTGCACGGGCCGGGAGTTGATCATGAGCCAGGTGAGCGACCCATCGGGCTTGTGCACCCCCATCACGACCTTCGAGACGGGCTCCTGCGTCTGCAACACCACCATCGCCGGGTGCTCGTTGCCGGGAAACGGTGAGCCATCAGGGCGAACGCAACGCCAGGCGGCGTCGACAGACGTACGCCCGTACAACTGATCGGCCGTCAGCCCCAGCACGCGCTCTGCCGCCGGGTTGCTTTCGATGATCTCGCCCGATGCGGTCTGCAGAACGACGCCTTCTTCCATCCCGTCAAACAGGGTGCGCAACTGCTCGCGACTGGCCAGCAGTGCCAGCTCGCGACGGTGTTCGATCGTGATGTCGTGGCTCGTCGCGAAGAAGACGCCGTCGTTGCGCACAATGCGCCAACTCAAGCGCGCCTCGCCGCCGTAGTTGCAGCGCACGCGGGTATCGAAGCGGACGTGGTCAACACTGCCATCGCGCAACAGCGACAGCCGCGACGACGCCGTGCTCTGATCGTCGGGATGGATGAGGTCGAGCAGTGGCGTGCTGCGCAACTTCTCGTTCGAGAAGCCAAGTGTGCCTTCCCAGGCCGCGTTGATCTTCAAGAAGTGCAGGTTGTCATCGATGGTGCAGATGGGGTCGAGCGCCAGGTCGAAGAAGCGGACGTACTGCGCGCACTCTCGACGCTCGGCCTCCAGCAACAACTGTGTGTGTCGCAACCGCAGCAGCTGCTCGACCTGGTCGGCCAACACCCGCAACACCGACTGCTGTGCCGGCGTGAACTCCCGCGGCTCGCTGTCGATCGCGCACAAGGTGCCCAGCACGATCCCGTCTCGGGCGCGCAGGGGCATGCCGGCGTAGGCAATCACGCGTGGCTCGCCGACGACGAGGGGATTGTCGGCGAAGCGGGCATCGAGGTGGGCGTTGCCGACAACGAGTGGTGCATCGTCGGCGACGACGTGGCCGCAAAACGACACATCACGTGACGTTTGCTGGGCATCAAGGCCGATGCGCGCTTTGAACCATTGCCGATCGCTGTCGACGAGCGAGACGAGGGCGATACGGCAGCCCACCAACTCCGACGCGAGCCTGACAATCGCATCGAACGACCCCTCGGCCTCGGTGTCGAGGATCCCGTACGAACGCAGCGTCGACAGACGCTCGTGTTCGTTGTGCGGAATCGCTGGTGCCTGCATCGCATCCCTTTCGGCACCCGAACGTCGGCTGCTCCTCTGGATGTCGGCGTCTCACCAGCTGCCTTGAGAAAGAGGCACGAGATCGGCCCCTCGAAGAGAAACCCGCTTTTGGGGTTTGTCGCCGAGGCGAACCTCAGCTCGACGTCAAACGCTTGACCACCGCCATGGCTTCGTCGACATGGGCCTGCGACTGCAGCGTGGCGGCGTGCAGGTGCTGCACCACGCCGGCGCGATCGAGCACGTAGGTGACGCGCCCGTCCATGAGCCCCAGCATGCCGCGCGGCACCCCAAGGCGTTTGCGCACCACACCACCCACATCAGCGAGCAGCCGGTAGGTCAGCTTGTGCTTGTCGGCGAAGCGCTTGTGGCTCTCGACACCGTCGGAGCTGATGCCCAACACCACGGCACCTGCGGCCACGAATTCGTCGTTGGCGTCGCGGAACGAGCAGGCTTCGGCGGTGCACGTCGGGGTTTCGTCTTTCGGATAGAAAAACAGCACCACCGGGCCTTTGCCGAGCTCGTTGTCGAAGCGCACCACGGCGCCGGTTTGGTCGGGGAGTTCGAACGACGGGACGCGATCACCAACACGCATGCACAACCTCGTGGAAACCACTGTGCGGCTTGGATGCCTTTCCGTCGATGTCGTTTCTCATTCTCGTTCTCGTTCTCGTTCTCGTTCTCGTTCTCTTGCTTCTCGTTCTCGTTCTCGTTCTCTTGTTTCTCGTTCTCGTTCTCGTTCTCGTTCTCGTTCTCTTGTTTCTCGTTGCTCGTTCGTTGCCTTCACGTCGTCGCGTCAGGTGAGGGTCGTCGATCCGTGCGTCCTCGCTTTGGGCTACGCCTTCGGCGCGAGTCAGGGGGCGCTCGCGCTGCGCCCCCTGACAACCCCCCGCGCTTTTTGTGGTCTGTGCGCTGCTCCCCGTG
>JBIKRQ010000080.1:0-20157 GCA_044349155.1 Myxococcota bacterium | reverse complement strand
CAGTGGTGACGACGGCGCTGCGTATTGAGTCGACCGGCCCCCGTCAACAGTGCAGCCACGCACACGTTCCACGCCCACTGCGGCCGAACCCCGCAAGCGACGAAACCTGGACAGTGCCTATAGCCAAAACACCACCAGAGGTTCCCGATGACCGACACGTTTTCTGCATCTGTGGCCTGGCACCGTCGCGCCGCCGACACCCTCGAGCAGTTTGGCCGTGACCACGAGGTCCACTACGGCTCGGGCATCGTGGTGCCGGCGTCGTCGGCCCCGTCGTTCAATGGCGCCGCCGACCGGGTGAACCCCGAAGAGCAGCTGCTGGGGGCGTTGTCGTCGTGCCACATGCTCACGTTTTTGGCCGTGGCCGCGAAGAAGCGCCTGGTGGTGCAGAGCTACACCGACACCGCCCACGGCGTCCTCGACCGCAACGCGGCGGGCCGCCTGGCCGTCACGAAGATCACGCTGTCGCCGGTGGTCGTGTTTGAGGGCGAGCAGCCCACAGCCGACGTGCTCAAGTCGTTGCACGACAGCGCCCACCGCAACTGCTTCATCGCCAACTCCATCGCCAGCGAAGTCACGATCGTGTGAACCGGTGCGCATTGCCGAACCACAACCGGCGAAAAGATGCGCTGATGGGTGTCACAGGACTCGACGGGGAGCGTCATGACGCGGTAGGCCGCAGTTTATGCACGCCCCACTGTCTGACCTGTCTGCCTCTGCTGTCGCTGTGCCGCCCCTGCCCGCCCGCCTCAGCGGGCTCACGCGGCTGGCCTACAACCTCTACTGGTCGTGGCACCCCCGCGTCATCTCGCTGTTCAAGCGGATCGACGCGCACACCTGGGGCCTCGCTCGCAACCCGGTGCCCGTGCTGCAGGCGCGCACCGACTGGTCTGACCTCCTCGACAACCCCGACTTCCTCACCGAGTACGAAGTCGTCACGCGCGAGTTCGACGAGTACATGGCTGCCGCGTGGGACGCGCCCACCGCCCCCGCGAAGGCCGGCAACACCTGGTTTCACGAGCTGAAGTCGACCTCGCCCCAAAAGGCCGACGCCTTCAAAAAGCCCGTCGCCTACTTCTGCGCCGAATTCGGCATCCACGAGCACCTGCAGATCTACTCCGGTGGCCTCGGCGTGCTCGCCGGCGACCACATGAAGACCGCCAGCGACATGAACCTGCCCCTCGTGGGCGTGGGTTTGCTGTACCGCCAGGGCTACTTCCGCCAGGCGATCGACGCCGAGGGCCAGCAGGAGCACAACTACCCCCACGTCGAGCCCGAGCACATGCCGCTGTTGCGCGTGCAGGATCCGCGCACGGGTCGGCCGCTGCAGGTCAGCGTCGAGCTGCCGGGCCGCAAGGTGCAGGTCGCGGTGTGGGTGGCGCGTGTGGGCCGTGTGCCGCTGCTGCTGCTCGACACCGACCTCGCCGACAACGCCGCGGGCGATCGCCCGATCACGGCCCAGCTGTACGTGCGCGGTCGCGAAATGCGCCTGCACCAGGAGCTCGTGCTCGGCATCGGCGGCGTGCGCGCGCTGGCAGCGTTGGGCATCGAGCCGTCGGCGTGGCACCTCAACGAAGGCCACTCGGCATTCCTGCTCGTCGAGCAGCTGCGTTCGCGCATGAAGGCGGGTCAGGCCTACGGCGACGCGCTGAGCGCGATGAAGCAGAACACCGTGTTCACGATCCACACGCCGGTGTCGGCGGGCAACGAGAAGTTCGATGCCTCGCTGGTGCGTCGTCTGACGGCCCCGCTGTTTGAAGGCACGGGCATGAACATCGATCGCATCCTCGAGCTCGGCCGCGGCGAGCACGGCGACCCGAACGTGTTCGACATGACGGCGTTCTCGCTGCGCATGGCGCAGACCAGCAACGCCGTGAGCCAGCTGCACGCGCACACCGCCAACGGCACGTGGAAGCACGTCACCGAAGGTCGCGAGATCCTGGGCATCACCAACGGTGTGCACATGGGCACCTGGCTTGGTCAGCGGCTGCGCTGGTTGGCCGAAGACGTCAACGTCAGCCTTGAGGGCCTGGGGGCTCAGGAGCGTTCGGGTGCCTTGCCGCAGATGGTGAACAACCTCGACGACACCAAGCTGTGGGACGGCCACCAGCGCCAGAAGATCGAGCTGTTTCACTTCATCAGAAACCGTCTGCGCAAGCAGCTGGCCCGCCACGGCGAAGCGCCCGACACGCTGGGTGACCTCGACAAATACCTCGACGCGGGCTCGCTCACGCTGGGCTTTGCCCGTCGCTTTGCCACCTACAAGCGCGCGCATCTGCTGTTCACCGACGAGGAACGGCTCGCGCGCATTTTGTGGAACAAAGACCGCCCCGTGAACATCGTGTTCGCCGGCAAAGCACACCCCGCCGATCGCCCCGGGCAGAAGGTGATTTCCGAGCTGTGGGCCAAGTCGCGCAGCGAGCGCTTCCGCGGCCGCGTGTTCGTCGTCGAGGACTACGACATGCGCGTGGGTCGCTTCATGATCAACGGTGTCGACGTGTGGCTCAACAACCCGCGTCGTCCGCTGGAAGCATCGGGCACCTCGGGCATGAAGGCCGCCGCCAACGGCATTCCGAACCTGAGCATTCTCGACGGGTGGTGGGACGAAGGCTTCGAGGGCAACAACGGGTGGGCCATCGGCAACCGCGAGCAGCACCCCGACGAAAACGAGCAGGATCGGCTCGACGCGCTGAGCCTGTACGAGGCCCTCGAGAACCAGGTGGTGCCGCTGTACTACGACCGCGACCACCGCGGCCTGCCAGAAGGGTGGATCCACCGGATGCGCGCGGCGATGTCGTCGTCGATCTGGAAGTTCTCGACCCACCGCATGCTCGAAGAGTACGTCGAGCGCATGTACCTGCCCGCTGCCCGCGGCGGCTGAACAAGGCACGCATCGAGGCTCAATGGATTGGCGGGGAGGTTTCCCCGCCCCTCGAAAACTCGCCTCGGCGACAAACCCCAAAGCGGGTTTGGGTGCAGATCTTCTTGGCGACGCCTTTGATCGGTTCGAACGCGCCCTGACCGCGCGGATCAGAATCGATCATGAGGTGACCGATGGGCCAGTTGCTGCAGTTCGCTCCTCCTGTGATCCTCGCCGCCATAGTCGAGGCACGATTGAAATTCGAAGACCTGATCAATCAACTGTTGTCGACAACGCCCTCGACGGCGTCAGGCATCGAAGCACTTGTGAGCGAACAGGGTCGCGAGGTGCTTCGTCTGCTCATGCAGGGCGCGCTCGACGTCAAAGCTGCGCAAGAGCAACCGAAGGCCGTCGTCGTCGGACCTGACCAGGTTCCACGTCGTCATGTTCGCCCACGCAAGCGATCGCTTGAGACATCGTTGGGACGTGTGACTGTCAGTCGACTTGGCTACAGCGATCGGCACGTCGACAGCCACATGCCTCTCGACGCCGAGCTTGCACTCCCGCGTGACCTCTACTCGTACCCGGTTCGTCGTGTCGTCGCCGAGGCCGCCTGCATCGTGAGCTACACGAACGCACGGGCCTTCGCGGAGCAGGCAGGCTGCAGTGTTCCTCCTCGTCAAGCCGAGGAACTCGTGTCGCGTGCGGCAGCGGACTTCGATGCGTTCTACGCGAGCCGCCCCGTGAGTCCGTCGACGCCGACAGACCTGCTCGTGCTGTCGTGCGACGGCAAGGGCATCGTCATGCGCAAAGAAGCGCTGCGCGCGAGTGCTCGAGAACCGAAGAGCAGGCTCGACAAGCGTCGCTCAAAGGGTGAGCGGGCGCAGCGACGGCGAATGGCCGAGGTGGTCGCCGTGTACGACCTGGTCGCCGAACCGCGCGCGGGCGACGACGTGATGGCCGGTCTCAACGGCAAGCCGCGGCTGGTCACGGACCGCGCTCGCCCGACGAACAAGCGCACCTGGGCGAGCGTCGAGCGCGAGTATGTTGAAGTGATCGAGGAAGCCTTCGCCGAAGCGCTTCGGCGCGATCCGGAACGCAAGCGCCGGTGGGTCGTCCTCGTCGACGGTAATCTCGGCCAACTCAAAGAGATTCAGCGCTGCGCGAAAGAGCATCAGGTCGAGCTCAACCGCGCGCTGACCGGACGCGGCGGCGAGGAGCGCGAGCGAGGGCGTGGTGACCGTGAGCCCGGGGACGTCGTGGCCGCGGCACAGCAGCGGGAAGAGGCGGTGATGAACTGGCTCAAGGCCAACCCGCAGGGCGCCATCCCCGCCGACCTGCTGGCCCAGTTCGACGCCGCGATTGCCGCCGCCAAACGCAACAACGCCCCCGTCGCGTGGCTCGAGCGCCAGCGCGTGCAAGCCACGGTGGCCAACGCCTTCCGCCTCGACGACAAGGCCGCGTATGTCGAACTCGCCAAAGCGCTGAATGGCGAGCTGCTGGCTGGCTTCAACAACGAAAAGGTCTTCTCGACGACGTTCAGCGTCAAAAAAGACCACTGCTACCTCGCCATCATGCGCTTCGCGTCGTCGAGCGGTACGGAGCAGCTCGACAACGTTCTGGTGCACGGACCGTCGGCGAACACCGGCGTGCAGGCGTTTTCGATCTTCCCGCGCAGCGACGTCTGGCAGGGCATGCGTGGGGTGTGCACGACGGAAGCGGGCACGGTCACCATCGACGGCGATGCCACGTTTGCTGGCACGAAAAACGGCATCCGCGTCGCCGTGGTGGGCTGGCCGCGCGCCGCGGTGCCGGCGTATGTGACGCAGCAGCTCAACGTCGTGGCCGGCGACCTGTGCGACGCTGTGGCCTGGAAAAACCTGTGGACCAACCCGGTGCCCGGTTCCCTCGTCTACGTCGGCAACGAGCCCTACCTCGTCGCCAGCGCCGAGCAGGGCTGGAGCACGTTGTGGACAGCCACGGCTTCGCAGACGCGTGTGCAGATTCGCGACTGGCGCGCTGAAGCACCAAAGACGCGCACCTTCGCGACGCAGTTCACGATGCCGCAGTGCCCGAACACGCCCTATCCGATCTCGGACAGCGTGCGCCTGACGAAGTGCCACGCCGCCATCAACAAGCGCTACGACAAGCCCATCGAGGCCGCGACGCGCGCGAGAGACGAAGCGCGTACGCCCGGTGCCTTCAACGCCGCCGTCGCCAAGCTGCAACGCCTGACCGAGCAAGACAGCCGCGACCGCGGCAAGGAATGCGACCCCATCGCCGTCGCCATCACCCAAAAATGGGAGAAGGCCTTCAACGACGTCGTCGACTTCTACACCGCCAACGAGGTGAGGCCGACGCATCCGCGGGGCGAATAGCGTCTGCGCACGCGGGCCTACGGCGTGGGCGTCGAGGACAACGTCGTCTCCTGCCGCACCGCCACCACCGCTGCGTCGATCGCCGCGAGAATCTGACGGGCGTGGGCCACGAACGTCACACCCGCGGGCATCAGCTGCATGCCGCGCGGGCGACGCTCAAACAGCCGCGTGCCCAGCTCGTGCTCGAGGTCGGCAAGCTGGCGCGACAAGGGCGGCTGCGAGATGTGCAGCTTCTCGGCGGCGGCGGTCATGGTGCCTTCGTCGGCGATGGCAACGACGGTACGCAGCTGATCCAAACTCATGCCGCGTCCTGTGACGCCAGGCCGTTTGCCGCAAAGGGGCGCGCCATACCTCTTGGGTATCTGGCTGTGCTTCTTGAGCCCTTGAAGAGAATTCAAGTGCCTCGGCGCTTCACGTCGTCGTGGGAGTGCGTCGTCGCCGTCGCAGTGCATCCTCGCTTTGGACTACGCCTTCGGCGCGAGGAGGGGGCGCTTCGCGCGGCGCCGTCGCGGTAGGGACGACCCTTTCGGGTCGCCCCCCGCACAGATCCCGGCGAGCGGATTTCCCGCACCGGGCTCCCACCTCAGGTCTGCGGCCGGCGGCGCGGCGGTCGTTTCGGCAGGGCCCACTGACGATCGAAACGGGCGTAGTCCGCCGCGGTCCATCGGCTGCGCTGACTCCGTCGTTGCAGGGAGTTGATCCACGCCTGACGCAGTTCGTGTCGGAAGATGCCGAAGTGCCGGTTGCCCACCACTGCGTAGTACTTCTCGTGTCCACGAACGACGCTCGCGATCCACGCGTGTTGTTCACGCATCGGGTCGTGTCGTCGACGACGAAGCTCTTGCCGTAGGGCTTTCAGCTTCGCTGTCCGCTTCTTGCGTGAGGTCAGTCTCACGATGTGCGGCGCGAACTGTCCGCGACTCCGCTGGATCGTGACGTGCGTGAAGCCAAGAAAGTCGAACGTCGGCAGATGTGCCGGGTCTTTCTTCCAG
This sequence comes from Myxococcota bacterium, assembly GCA_044349155.1. Classification (GTDB taxonomy): domain Bacteria; phylum Myxococcota; class UBA727; order UBA727; family VGSZ01; genus VGSZ01. The sequence goes on along the minus strand of JBIKRQ010000080.1, from coordinate 13,927 downwards.
TGACGTCGTCGAGCGGCGACGAGGCCGAACTCGATCACGCGCGTCTTCTCCGGATGCAGGGTCAGTCCGTGTTCGCGCAGCCGCTCCTGCAGCGCTGCGTGCAACGCATTGACGTCGTGCTCTTCGCTGCAGCCGATGACGAAGTCGTCGGCGTAGCGCACAATGATCACCTCACCGTGTGCTTGCCGATGTCGCCACTGCTGCACGAAACGGTCGAGGACGTAGTGCAGGTAGATGTTCGCCAACAACGGGCTGATCAGCCCGCCTTGAGGCGTCCCGCGCTCGGTGTCTTCAAGCTTCGTCGACGTCATCACGCCGGCCTTCAGCCACTGCTCCACGAGGCGCAGCAGTCCACGGTCGGCGATCTTCAGCTCCAGAAATGCCAACAGCTTCGCGTGATCGACGTTGTCGAAGAACGCTTGGATGTCGGCATCAAGGACATGTCCGATGGACTTGCTCGTCAGTCCCAGCAGCAGCGCGTCGAGGGCTTTGTGGGCACTTCGTCGAGGACGAAAGCCGTATGAGAACCCGACGAACTCCCGCTCGTAGATCGCTTCCATGAGCCAGCGCACCGCTTGTTGGACAATCTTGTCCTCGAGCGATGGCAGCCCGAGTGGCCGCATCCGTCCATCACCTTTGGGGATCAAGACGCGCAGCACCGGCTGTGGCCGATAGCTGCCGCGCTGGATGCGGTTCTCGAGGTCAACGAGGCGCTTTTCGAGCCCCTCGCTGTACGCGTGCCATGTCACACGATCGACGCCTGTCGCGGCGCGCTTGTTGAGCGAGGTGTAGGCCTCGCGCAGCAGTGGCACCGTCAGATGACTGAGCAGGTTGTTGAACCGCTCGCCATCTTTCCGCTCTGCTCGCTGACCGATCCGCTCGACGACGACGAGAGCGTTGCTCCGGCGCTGTGTCCGGCGCTCGCGAATCGCGGCGGCATTTCCTTTGGCCGCGGTCCTTCCCTCCATCTTCTCCCTGGGCGTTACCCGCAGGTTCGAAGACTTCCTCGGTACTACGACCGCGTCCGACTCCTCGACAGCTTGTGGCGACGGCTTGGTTTCCTTCCCGTCGATGCCTGCAAACAGAGACAACTGCTCTGCCCGCGAGGCGCCATCGAGGCCTCTCGGCTTCCGTCCAGGTGGCAAGTGCGAGCGCGCCGAACTCATAGGACCCCGAGAGATACGTCGAGTCGCTTTCCGACTCGGCTCGACGTCGTGGCCTTCGGCTTTAGGGACAGCATCGGCATCTCTGGTTCGGGTATTTCGTGGCTCAATCGCCCGGCTCGCTCGCTCGCGTCCCTACGCTTCACCGACGTCGTCACCGGCGCCGGCGCAAGGGCTCACTTCGTGGGCGGCGGAATCCCTCCCACGGCAGGACTTCTCAGTGGATCACTCAGTCACCTGCTACCTCCTGTCGGCTTTGGCCGACGCACCCCAGGACCCCCGCGCGCTTTTGCTTGACATTTCAGGTGGTTGCGCCGCTTGTCCTCGGAGACGACGCCCCGCCCTTTTCAGGGTGGTGACGTCTGCATCACCCAACGGGTCGCGCTCCTGCGGGCGCGGCGAAGGCTGGTGCACGCACTGTGTGCGTGCTCGCCCTGTCTGGACGGTTTGTGTGCGTGCTCGCCTTCTGTGCACGCGCTTCGTGGTCGTGCTCGTTGTCGCCTATGCGCTTGCTGGGATCTGGGCCAGCACGTCGACGAAGAACGACCAGAAGCGCTGCACCGAGGCGATGTCGACCTGCTCGTCGGGCGAGTGCGGGAAGCGGATCGTGGGGCCGATCGAGACCGCGTCGATGTTCGGGTACGTCGAGCAAATCAGCCCGCACTCCAAACCTCCGTGCGTCGCGGTGACCTTCGCCTTCGTGCTGAACTTCTGCTCGTACAACGCGCGCAACATCGCCAGCACCGGTGACGACGTGTTCGGCTGCCAACCCGGGTAGCCGTTGGCCACTTCGCAGCTCGCTCCCACGAGAGAGAACACGTTCGTGAGCCAGCGGCCCACCATCTGCTTCTTCGACTCCACCGAGCTGCGAAACATGCAGCGCACGTGCAGCTTGCCGTCGCTCAGCTCGACGATGGCGAGGTTGTTCGACGTCTCGGTGACCTCGTGCATGCCGGGGATCATGGCGAAGGCCCCGTGCGGACAGGCCACCAACACCTGCGCGATGCGCGTGGTGTCGGCCACGGTGACGGCCGATGCGGGGGCGTTGTCGTCGACGACGGCGATGACCACGTCGGGGTCGGCGTCTTTCAACTCGCGCGCGATGGTGCTGCCCATCGATTCAACGGCGGCTTTCACCGCGGCGACATGGTCGCTCTCGACGACGATGGTGGCCGTACCGCTGCGCGCGATCGCGTTGCGCAACGTGCCGCCCAACATGCTCACCAATCGCACCGGGCCCGCCACCGTCGCCGCGTCGAGCAAGCGCGCGAGAATGGTGTTGGCGCTGCCACGACCGAGGTGGATGTCGACCCCCGAGTGTCCGCCGCGCAGACCACCCACGTCGAAGCGCAACGCCTTGCTCGACGACGACACCGACGACGTCGCAAACGTCTGCGCGGCCGTGAAGTCGGCGCCACCAGCGCAGCCGATGCAGAGTTCGCCTTCGTCTTCGGAGTCGAGGTTCAACAGGATGTCGCCGACGAGCATGCCGGGCTGCAGGCCACGAGCACCGGTCATGCCGGCTTCCTCGTCGATGGTGAACAGCACCTCGAGGGCGGGGTGCGGGATGTCGCTGCTGCCCAACACCGCGAGGGCCGTGGCCACGCCAATGCCGTTGTCGGCCCCCAGGGTGGTGCCCGTGGCCTTGACGAGCTCGCCGACGAGGCGCGGGCGGATGGGGTCGGTGACGAAGTCGTGCGTCGAGTCGATGGCCTTTTGCGGCACCATGTCGAGGTGGGCCTGCAGAATCACGCTGCGGCGGTGCTGCATGCCGGCGGTCGCGGGCTTCTTGATGATCACATTGCCCGTGTCATCGACGACGACGGCCAGGTTCAAACCACGCGCAAACGCCACGACGTGGTCGCGCACTTTTTCTTCGTGCCCCGAGGGCCGCGGGATCTGCGTGAGCGCCTCGAAGTGCTGCCACACCGACGTGGGCGAGAGTGCAGAGAGAACACCGGCAGGCGAAGCGTGGGTCATGGGATTCCCGGGCAAGAGGTGACTTGCGTGCACCATGCCAGTTCACGCACGACGCTAGAAGTGGCCGGTGGCCGTCACGAACGCTCTCATGGTGGTGACCGATGCTTCGTCTTCGACGACGTAGCGCGTCGACACCGACGTCCACAGCTCGAAGCTCAACACGTTGTTTGCGAGCCAACGCACCGTGGGGATGGCGCTGCTGCTGAGTGCTGCCGAATCGCCGATGCCGATCGAGTACGAACGCGTCGCCAACGACGTCGCATCGGCTTGATGGGAGAGGTGCGCCGACACACCCACCGACCACGCGTCGTCGAGGCGCCAGGCGAACCCACCACCGCCGCTGAAGAAGTTGGCGTCGCCACGCTGCTCGGGAACACCGCCGCTGACCGATGCACGCAGCACCACCAGGCGACGATCGCCAACGAAGTGGGCCCCGACGCCGACGATGGGCACGATGATGACGCCCAGCTGATTGCTGAAGCCAATGCCAGCGATGCCCGTCGTGAGCGACAGGCGCGGCCACAGCCCGCCCACATCGGTGCTCACCGTGGCGACGAGGGGGAAGGCCAGCTGCAGGTTGTCGGTGATGCCGCGCCGCAGCCCGAGGCCGAAGTCGACAGCCGGGTTCGGCCACGGCACTTCCGAGGCGCTGTACACGCCACCAAGGCCGCCCAGCAGCTCCAGCTCGCCCGCCCGCAACGGCGCCGACAACGCCGCCCAGCGGGGCTCTGCATGCAGCCCCGCACCACCCAACGCTGCAACGACAACGACGAACCACCAGGACCGCATCGCCGCGCTATTGCCGATCAACTCGTCGACGAACAGTGTTTGCCTCCCTTTCCCTACAGTGCTCGACCCGCGGGACGGTGAGGTCCGCAGACCCCGACCCGCCGCCTGGTTGGTGACTCCAGTCACCACGGTGCCGTGCCGGCGTCGCGCCCCAACGCGGTGCGTCGTGTTGGCACGCTTCTTTCGTGTTCCCTGTCATGCGCGCCTTCTCGCCCACTGCATCTGGGGACCGCAGACCCCGCTGGCTGGCTCTTGCAACCCTGCTTGCTGCATGCGGCTCCGGCTGCGTCACCGAGCCCGAGCCGACGCCCGAGGTGTGTGCGTTGCCCGCCGCGCGTGCGCGCCGCCTCAGCGCCAGCGAGTTGCAGCACAGCCTGCAAGACCTGTTCGTCGACGTCGACCTGGGCGATGTCGCCTTGCCGCCCGACCCGCGGCCCGCCGAATTCGACAACAACGTCGACGCGCTGCAGCCCTCGGCGTTGTGGGTCGAGGCCCTGCATGTGCTCGCGCGGCGTGGGGCCGAGCAGGTGTTGCAGCGCGCCGACGTCGTCGTGGGCTGCGATCCCGGCGAGGCCGCGTGCAGCACCGCGTATGTCGAACACCTCGCGGGCCGTGCGTTTCGCCGCGCCCTCGACGACGACGAACTCGCCGACCTGCAGTCGTTCTTCAACGAAGAGCCCGGCCTCAGCGATCCGCGCGCGGGCCTCACCCTCGCCGTCGAATACGTGCTGCAGTCGCCCGGATTTTTGTACCGCGTCGACCGCGCCACAGACGACGGCCACGTCGACGCCACGTCCCTCGCCAGCCGCCTGAGCTACTTCTTGTGGGGCACCATGCCCGACGACGAACTGCGCACCGCCGCCATCGAAGGTCGCCTCGACAGCAAAGCCGACATCGACGCCCAGGTGAACCGCCTCCTCGACGACGAACGCGCCAAAGACGCCGTACTGCACATCGCTTCGCAGTGGCTCGACTTCGAGCGCCTCGACCGCACCGTGAAGACCGAGGCCGACGGCTTCACCGCTGAACTGCGCGCAGGCTTTGCACTCGAGCAGGAGATGCTCATCAAAGAGACGCTGTTCGCGCAAAACAACGACGTCACCACCCTGCTCAACACCACCGAAGCCTACGTGAACGACGCCGTCGCCGAGCTCTATGGCGTGTCGCCCTCCGTCGACGGCAGTGCGATTCAGCTGCCGCCCGAACGTGGTGGGTTGTTGCGTCGTGGTGGATTTCTCGCGTCGCACGCGCACCCCACGCATCCGTCACCGGTGCAGCGCGGCGTGTTTGTCCTCGACCGTTTGCTGTGCACCGAGCTGGGGCCGCCGCCCGCAGGTGCTGACGTCACGCCGCCCGTGCCCGGCGAAGCAGGCGCGCAAACAAACCGTCAGGTGGTCGAGAGCCGCACCTCGGGCGGCAGCTGCATCGGCTGCCACAGCCTGATCAATCCGCTCGGCTTTGCGCTCGAAACCTTCGACACCGTGGGTCGCCTGCGCAGCGACGACTTCGGCCTGCCCATCGACGACAGCGGCCGCGTGTTTGGCGCCGAGGTGCAGGGTGCGCAGGGGCTCGTCGACGAGCTCACCACCGACAAGCGCGTGCAGCGGTGTGCGGTGCGCAAGCTGCTCGTGTCGGCGTGGGGCACGCTCGATGCCGACCAGGGCTGCCTCGTCGACGACATCATCAAGACCTCGCGCAGCACCGGTTTGCGCGACCTCCTGTTCACCATCGCCACCCACGACAGCTTCCGCGCGGCCACCAGCACCGCTTCGGTGACGCCATGACCATGCACCTTCGTCGTCGTCGTTTTCTGCAGGCGGCCGGGCTCACCGCGGGTGGGCTGTTTCTGCCCTCGCTGCGCAGCAATTCGTTGCGCGCACAAGCCGTTGAAGGTCCGCCGCAGCGCCTCGTCGTCGTGTTCAACGAACTCGGGTGGTCGCACGAGCAGCTGCTGGTTCGTCGGCCTGGTGCTGCCGCACTGCCCGACGACCGCGACAGCGAATTGCAGCTCAACGACCTCGACGAAGCCACCTTCTCGCGCTCGCTCAAGCCGCTGCACCGCCACCGCAACGAGCTGCTGCTCATCGAGAATCTCGCGCTGCATTCGGCGATGGCCGATCGCTTCGGCGATGGTCACGCGCGTGGTTGGTTGGGCGTGACCACCGGCGCGCCTGCCCGCATCGGCCACGACGTCAAAAGCGAAGCGTCGATGGCGTCGATCGATCAGGTGGTCCTCGCCGACATCCGCAGAAAGCACCCGGCCCTCACGGATTTGGCGGGCCAGCACTTCGGCGTGCACCACGGCTACAACGTGTGGCCGCAATCGTTTGGCTCGTTTCACTTCGGCCCGTTTTACAACTTCGACGCCTCGGGCACGCCGGTGCCGGTGGGGCAGGTGGGCGACCCGCAGCAGGCGTGGGACCGCTTGTTTGCGGGCACTTCCACCTCGCCTGTCGACGTCGCGCGGCCCTCGGTGCTCGACAAGGTGCGCCGGCGGACCGCGGCGTTGGCCACAACGTTGTCGGCCGAAGATCGCCGCAAGCTGCAAACGCACCACGACCTGTTGCGCGACCTCGAGCAGCGTCTGCGCACGCTGGGATCGTGTGGTGCACCAGCACGCATGAACCGCGATGGCATCGAGTACGTCGACGACACCGCCGAAGGCCGCATGCTTCGCTACAACCGCGGGGCCGAAGCGTTCAGCGACATCATCGCGGCCTCGTTTGGCTGCGACATCAGCCGCGTGTCGACGTTGTTTCTCACCACCCCTGACCCAGCCCAGGTGGGCGAAACGGGTGATGTGCACCACGAGTTCAGCCACCCGTCAGAGCCAGGCAACCGCAGCGCCGAGGGCGACCACGCGCGCGTCGTCATGGCCGACCTCACGGCCCACAGTGCGGCGCAGGTGGCGTCGTTGGTCGATCGCTTGAAGGCGATCCCCGAAGGCAGCGGCAACGTGTTCGACTCGACGACGATCTTGTGGATCAACGAAATCGCCGACGGCGGCCACGGCCACGAAAACATGTCGGCCGTCGTCATCGCTGGCAGAAACACGGGCTTTCGCACGGGCCGCGTCGTTCGCTACGGCACCACGTTTGACCTGCCGCCCTTCGAGTTCGGTGGTGGCGGCGCCACGACGGGGCGGCCCTTCAACCAGCTGCTCACCAGCGTGGCGCGCACGATGGGCGTCGACGTCGACTGCGTGGGCGTGCGCAGCGTGGCCGGGCGGGCGGGCACCGTCGACCTCACGGGTGAAGCACCGTTGCTGCGCTGAGCTGGAGGCCGGCAAGAAAGCCGTCTCGGCAGGATCGCCGGAACGACGACGACGATCTCGACGGGGTGCAGGGCGGCCGCTATCGTCCCCGGCGATGCGTGGCCTGACTGCAAACCGAATGCGTACGACGATCGCCGGCTGCGTGCTGCTCACCAGTCTCGCTGCCGGCGCCAGGAAGGCGCCGCCAGCGCCCGAAGAACCCCTCGACGTCGTCGTGCTGCCCTTTGATGTGCTGCGCGGCAAAGACGCCCGCGCGGCCCGCGAAGCCCTCGAACTCGAGCTCGAGCTCGTCGACAACGTCCGCGTGCAAGACAACGGCGCGCTCAAAGCCGAACTCGACAAAGCCCGCATGCCGCTCACCGCCACGGCCATCAAAGCCGCCATGGCCAGGCGCAGCATCGAGGTGCTGGTGCTGACACCGCTGGGCTACGAGCGCCCCCTCGTGGCGGCGTACGGACCCGATGGCCGCCCCCGCGTCGTGCAACTGCTCCCCCGCGGCGCCACGCCCGACCAGATGGCCGCCACCGCCCTCACCGCCCTGCGCCCCGCCCTCGACGGTTGGCGCGCCTTGCCGGCCATTGAGCTGCCCTCCACCGACCCTGCCGCAGCACAAGATCCACCAGCCAGCAAAAGCAAAAAGCCCAAAGTCGACGACGACGACGTGCTCGCCGACGAGCCCGACGACGCGCCGAAACGCCGTCGCCTCGACGACGAAGACGAACCCGCGCCGAAGAAGAAAAAGCCCGACCCGGTCGACACCAGCGACGACGACGACGACGACACCGCCGCCCGCAAGCGCCGCAATGCGCTCGATGACAACGAAGACGAAGCCCTCGAAGGCGGTCGCCGCCGCAGCATTGACGACGTCGACGACAACAACGCGGTCACCGGCCCCATCGCCACCAGCCACACGTTCGCCGCGAGCGTCACGTTTGATGGCGCCACGTGGTCGTACTTGTTCGACGGCAACAACAACGTCGAGCCCGACCCCGTGACGGCCAACTTCTTCCCCGGCGCGTCGCTGCGCACCGACGTGTGGTTCAACGAGTTCGTGGGCGTCGACGCCGGTGCGAGCTTCGCCAACGTGAACTTCGTCATCAACTCGAGCCCCACGGTGCAGGTGGCCCCAGCCCGGTTCTCGTCGCTGCGCGTGGCCGCCGGTGGTGCGGTGAAGGCGCGGGCCATGCTGCACTTTGGCGAAGACGGTCCGCTGCGCGTCATCGGCCTCGGCGGACGTTTGGGCTACCGCTACTGGCAGGGCATCGTCGAAACCCAGCGCGTCAACGGCACCGACCGCATCCTCACCGTGGTCCCGGGCTTCAGCCTGCACAGCCTGGCCGTTGGCCCCGAGATCTACCTGCCGTTGTTCATCGGCGACCGTCGGCTGGAGCTCGAACTGCGCGGCGAGGCGCTGCCGCTCACGCGGTACGCCGAAACCCCCGATAATCCAGGCAAAAACTCCCTCGCCTTCGGCTACCGCGCCGAGGTGTTGGCCCGCGTGGCCATCTTTTCCAACGTCATGCTCGAGCTGGGCGGCTTCTCCACGGGCGTCACGGTGAACTTCGAGGGCGAAGGCGACCGCATCACCGTCGAAAGTGGCTCCACGTTTGTGCCGCTTGAGGGTGGTCGCGCCCTCAACGTGACTGCGGGCTTCTCTGCCGGTCTCGGCCTGATGTTCTGATGGTCGCCGTTTCGACGGATACCATCTGAATTCATGGAGTTGGCGTGCCGCCAACCCCATGAATATCAATATGAATTCGACCGCAAGCGGTCGAAATGCCCATGAATGCCCATTTCCTGAATGAAAATGACGCCAGGTGAGAGGGATTCATGAGCAGTAAGAACGAACTGAAGTTCCTGATCGTCGATGACTTTTCAATGATGCGCCGCATTACGCGCAGTATGTTGAAAGAGTGCGGCTTCGTGAACGTCGAAGAAGCCGAAGACGGCAACACAGCGCTGGAAAAGCTCGGGGCCGATCAATTTGCTGTGGTCGTCACCAATATCAATCTACCGCTGATCAACGGCCTTGAACTGCTGTCAAAGATTCGCGCCGACGACGCTCTCAAGCACCTGCGGGTGCTGATGGTTGTGGCCGAGCCAAGCAAACAAGAGATCGCGATGACTGCGGGCGCATCAGGATGCATCCTCAAGCCTTTCAACCGGGAGATGCTCGAGGAGAAACTGACCGCGATCCTGCACACCGCCTGACGCTCGCAGTGAACGTCAGTTGGCGCTGTCGTTGACGACGCGGCGGCCCACGATGCGGCCTGCTTCGTCGGCGAGGCCATCGAAGATCTTGCGCAGGGATTTGTCGTCGAGGGCGGCCACGCTGGCGAGGTTGAACAAGCCGCCGCTGCCCCGTGGCACGGGCACAAACGAGTTCACTTCGCGCGCGACCACTTCTTCGCAACGCCACAGCACGCTGCGTGATTTGCGCGACACCGCGCGGGCCGACACCACCATCTCGGCGACGGCGTTGCCTCCGTCGGGGGCCACGATCGAGACCGACTCGATCACGAGCTCGAAGATCACATTCGCGTCGCCTTTGCCCGCTGGTGCGAACACGTCTTCGATGCCCGCGCGCGCGGCCTTGGCGTAGCGGCCGTTGAGGTCGCGCAGGTGAATGCGCTGCAACTTCTTCTCGAGGGCTTTGGCACCGCCGTCGGCGACCACTGCGCCCACGATGTCGACGAGGTGGTTGCCGCTGCCACCGCCTTCAACGATGACGACGGGGCTGGCCGCTGCGGGCGCCAACGTGACCGTGTTGCCTGTCGGATTGCGGGCGGCGGCCTGCGCCAACAGGTTCACGCGACGCACCGGCCTCGACGAGCCACAGCCCGCCACCTGCACGACTCCCGTTGTCACCACGGCCATCACGACCAGCACACGCACGCACAGTTTCAGCATGCGTGCAGGCTGCCACGGCGGGTGCGCGGCAGTGGATCGACGGCTGGCGTCACACCAGCAGCGCCGAGTGGTGGTCGAAGACAAGGCCGTTCGCTATTGGAGCGCCTTCTCGAGGTGCTTCATGGTTCGTCGCTCGCTGCTTGTTGCTGTTCTGGCCCTGCCAACCCTGCCGCTCGTGAGCTGCGCGCCCGTCGATGGCGGTGAAGGCGAAGGCGAGGGCGAGGGCGAGGGCGAGGGCGAGGGCGAGGGCGAGGGCGAAGGCGAGGGCGAAGGCGAAGGCGAGGGCGAAGGCGAAGGCGAAGGCGAAGGCGAGGGCGAAGGCGAAGGCGAAGGCGAAGGCGAGGGCGAGTTTTCGATCCCAGAGAACGTCGAGAACGACCTGGTGGTGCCAGCGGGCGTGTACGTCCTCGACCACGGCGTTGGTGTGTCGGATGGGTCGACGTTGACGTTGTCGGCGGGCGTCACGCTCCGGCTGCCCGCGGGCACGACGTTGCAGGTCGGCACCGGGCGTCTCGTCGCCAACGGCACGGCGCAAGCGCCGGTGGTGATTGAGGGGCAAAGCAGCGGCAAGGGTGCCTTCGGCGGTGTGCAGATGGTGAGCGGGACGGCCGACGGCACCGAACTCACGAACGTGATCGTGCGCGGTGGCGGCGAGCCCGTGCAGGGGCAGGCGGGCTGCCTGCATCTCGAGGCCGTACCGCCGGGTGCGGTGTCGTTGAACAACGTGACCCTCGAAGACTGCGCGACGTCGGGGATCGCGGTCACCCTCGGCTTCGCCGTCGACACGGGCAATCCGATCGCGGCGTTCAACAACGTCACCGTGAACAACAGCGATGCCGGCTACTTCGTCGACCAGCCGCTGCTCGATGCGATCCGCAGCACGATCACCGTCGACGAGCTGACGCCGCACCACCGCATCGACGCCTTCACGCCGCAGGTGCACCGCACGGGAACGTGGGTGGCGCAGACAGTGCCTGTGCTCGTCGACGGCAGCATTGAGATCGGCGATGGCACCGCGATGACGTTGACGATCCAACCCGGCCTGCATCTGGTGATGTCGAGCGGGCAGTGGTTCCGCAACGCCTCGGCCCAGCTCATCGCCAACGGCACCGAGCAGAACCCGATCATCATCGAGGGCGACGTCGCTGCCCGCGGTGCTTTTGGTGGTGTGGTGTTGGCCAGCGGCACGCGCAGCGGGACGTCGTTGTCGCACGTGCAGATCAGAAACGGCGGCGAAGAGAGCATCTTTCAGGTGGGCAAGGGCTGCCTCACCGTCGACAACGTCGCCGCCAACAGCGTGTCACTCGCCAACGTCAGCCTTATCACCTGCGAGCAGGCCTGCTTGACCGTGCTCGGCCAGTCCGACGCGTTTGCGACGTTTGACGCCATCAACGCGAACGACGCCGACGTGGGCGTGCGCGCGGAGCTCAACGCGCTCCAGGGTGTTGACGAAGCCGTCTTCGGGACCGCGACCAACAATGTGCTGCTCATCGCCGGCCAGAGCATCGAGGCGACGACGACGTGGGCCTCGCAGCCCGCTCCGTTCATCGTGCAAGACGGCGACCTCGTGGTGCTTGGCGGCACGCTCACGATTCCGCGTGGCATGACGTTCGCGTTCGAAGACGACGCCCAGCTCCGCGTCGACGGTGGGCGGCTGGTGGTGTCTGCGACTGCTGCGCTGCGCACCACCTTCACGTCGCAGAGCCAGCGCGCTGGTGCGTGGATCGGCCTGCACATCGTCTCGGGCAGCGGGGCGGCGATCACGGGGGCGCGCGTGTCGAATGCTGGCTCGACGGCCAACGTGGGCACCACCGGTCAGGGCGGCATCGTCGTCGAGGACACGGGCGTCACCATCACCGACACCGTGTTCGCCAACAACGACGGTGCCGACATCCGCTTCGACTGCAACACCAACCCGACGATCGTGAACTCGCCTGGCGTGGTGTCGCCGTTCGACAACATCTGCAACTGACGTGAATGCCCGCGGTTGTCGTCGAGGCGCAGCGTTCGCCTCGACGTCAGCGTTGACAGCCCGGGCACCAAAACGTGCTGCGCGCGCCCTGCACGCAGCGAACGACCACACCGCCGCAGCGCGTGCACGCTTCGCCTTCGCGTTGAAACACCAGCAGTGCTTGCGCGTTGTTGCCGCGTTGGCCGTCGGCGTCGACGTAGTCGGAGAAGCTGGTGCCGCGGTTTTTCACACCGGTGTGTAGAGCGGCTTCGGCGGCGCGCACGAGGGCTGTGGCCTCGTCGTCGCTCAGGCTGGTGCCGCGGCGTGTGGGATCGATCGCAGCGATGAAGCACGCTTCAGAGGCGTAGATGTTGCCCACGCCAGCGATGATGGCTTGATCGAGCAGCGCATCTTTCACGCTGCGGCTGGTGCGTTTGAGCGCTGCGGCTACCTGTTGGCGGCCGAGGTCGTCGAGGACGATGCCGTCGGGGCCCATGCGCGCGCGTTCGGTGTCGAGGTCAGCGAGTGAAGCAAACGGCACGACTTCGCCGAAGCGGCGGGGATCGCAAAAGCGCAGCTCGCGGCTGCCGTCGTCGAGCGGAATGCGCACGTGGGTGTGCTTGAGCGCTGCGGTGCGTTTGGGTTCAACGGTGAGGCGGCCCGTCATGCCCAGGCGCACGCACACGCCAGCATCGCCACAGCGCAGCCACAGGAGCTTGCCGTGACGGCCCACGTCATCGACGACGGCCCCTTCCAAAAACGCCAGGTCGCGGGCAGTGATCGCGGTGCGCAACGCGAACTTCGACACGCGCGCACGCCCCAACCGTGCGCCAACAACCAGTGGTGCAAGGGTGCGACGAACGGTTTCGACTTCGGGGCCTTCAGGCATGGCAGCAGCGTGACACAGCGTTCAGCCGATGCTGCGCATGACCACCGAGTGCACCGCTGCGGTGTGCAGGGCGGCAGCGATGAGCGTGAAGGCGTGAAAGAGCTCGTGGTAGCCGAAGGTTTTGGGCCACAGCACGGGCCGCTTCGTCGCGTAAAACAGCGCGCCCACGGTGTAGACGACCCCGCCCAAAAACAAGAGCAGCATCTCGACGCCGAGCAACGCCGCGCGCGTTTCGGTCCAGTACAGCGTGATGCTCCAACCGAGGCTGACGGCGAGGACCGCGGCCACAAACTTCGGCGCGTTGATCCAAAACAGCGACTGCAGCACGCCAATCAAGGCACCGCCCCACACCACGAGCAGCAGTTGGTTGCCCAACGGTGGCGGCAGACCCACGAGGGCCACCGGCGTGTACGTGCCCGCGATCAACACGAAGATCGAGGCGTGATCGGCACGACGCATCCACGCCCGCTGCTTCGGCTGCCAATGCACGCGGTGGTACGTGGCGCTCACGGCGAACAGCAGGAACAAGCTCGCGGCAAAGCCAAGGCCAGCCCACATCGCCCGCGTGTTGGGTGCGTTGATGGCGAAGTAGACGCCGATGCCCACAGCCACGAAGGCGGCCCCCTGGTGCAAGACCCCGCGCAGGCTGGGCTTCACGATCGCGTCGGCTTCGATGGCGGTGCTCATGGGGTTCGTGTTTCGCGTGCCATCGCAGTGGTCAAACGCCCTTTGATCGCGGCCGCACTGCAGCGCCGTGTGTCGCACCGCGTCGGAAGCGGCGGCGAAAAGTCACGATCATTCAACGGCTTGTCACGTGTCTGCGGCTTGAAATGTCGGTCGCGGCCACTAGCAGGTTGCTGAAAAATGGCGCTTTGGGCGCGACGATGACGTCGTCAAACTTGTGTTCGACGACGTCATTGCCGTTTCGGCGCTCGATTTCGTGCCTCTCGGCTCGTTCGCTGTTGTCTATG
>JBIKRQ010000417.1:0-5435 GCA_044349155.1 Myxococcota bacterium | reverse complement strand
CGGCGGCAATCTCGGCAAGCGCCTGGTGTTGGCCAACCGCTTCACCGTCGACGGCCTCGTGGGCGACGTGCCGATCCAGGAGATGGCGCGCCTGGGCGGCAGTTTCGATGCCTACACCTTCGGCGGCTCCGACGTCGGTCGCGGCATTCGCGTGCAGCGCTACCTGGGCAAAGCGCGCGTGATCAACATGACCGAGCTGCGCTACCGCTTCGCCGAGATCGCGGCGTTTGAGCAGGCGTTTGCGTTCACAGCGGTGGGCTTTGTCGACGCGGCGATCGTGGGCGACGAACTCGTGGCCCCCACCGACCTGGGTGTGGTGGGCAGCGGTGGCGGGGCGTTGCGCGTGGCGTGGAACGAGAACTTCATCGTTCGCCTCGACGTGGGCGTGTCACCGGCGGAGCAGTTCGCACCACAGGTGTACATCACGATCAACCAGCCGTTTTGACGCCGCTGTCGACGTCGAGCGTCGCGACCCACTCGAGGTGGTGCGTGCGCGGAAAGGCGTCGATCGGCACCAGCGAACGCAGACGAAACCCGGCGTCGACTGCTGCTCGCAGATCGCGCGCACCGGTTGCCGGATCGCACGACACCATCACGACCCGCTTCGGCTGACGTGCAGCAAGGGCGGCCATCACAGCTGCAGCGCCCACCATGCCCGTGCGCGGCGGATCGATCACGACGACGTCGACGTTCGCAGGCAGCGCGAGGCTGCCGTCGATGAACGCGGCCTGCGCAGTGATTGGAGCTCGTACCAGCGTGCGGTTGTGCTCGAGGTGGCGCAGGGCGCGGTGGTCGCCCTCGACCGCCCACACGCTGCGAGCACGCGCGGCCAGCGGCAACGTGAGATGCCCTGCCCCGCAGAAGAGTTCGACGACCGCGGCGTCGTCGAGCACGTCGTCGACCCCCTGCAGCACCGCACGCGTGATGGCCTCGCCACCGTGACGCGTGGCCTGCGCAAACGTGGCGGCATCAGCAACGGCACCGAAGCGCCCAGCGGTGATTTCGCCCACGAGCAGCGCATCGCCCATCACCAGCGCGTCGTGCGCTTCATCACGTTCGTGAACGACCACCGCCCCCGCAATCACGCCAGCAGCGCACAGGCTGCGGGCGGCGCGTTCGGTGGTTGCGGCGACGACGTGACCGCGGTCATCGACGGCGAACCGAAGTGCAGTATGGGGCGCGAGCTTCAACGCCGGCAATGCCGCCAACACCTGCTGCAGTGCGGGGTGCAGCGCTGCGCAAGCAACGACGCCGACGCGATCGTGGCTGTTGGCAGCGCTGTAGGTGGCGCGGTGATCGGCACCGATCACGACACGCGTTCGTCGTCGACCAACGTGTTCGGGCGCAGCATCAGCCGGAGGCGAGACGACGTCGGCGACCACGCCCGCGAGATCGTCGTCGGTGAAGCGACCAACCCTGCGCAATGCATCGAGCGCGATGCCCGCCTTGCCGCGCGCCTGGGCCGTCGACGACAAATGCAGCCAGTCGCAGCCACCACAGCGGTCAGCGACGGCACAATCGGCGGTGACGCGATCGGCAGACGGCGTGAGCACCTCGAGAACGGCGCCGTGGCGCACGCCTCCACGCTTGCTGATCGAAACGCGGCAGCGGTCGCCAACAGCAGTGCCATCGACGAAGACAACGCCGTCGGCATCGCGCCCAAGGCCACTGCCGCCTGGCACGAGGCGCTCGATCTCGAGGTCGACCACCACGCGTTTGACGGGTGCTTGAGGCGCACGGCGACGGTGGGTGCTCATGACAACCGCACCGCGCTGCCGACGACGATGGTGCCGCTCTGTACGACTTCGGCGCGCAGGCCACCACGATGCTCAAGCGCACGCTCGAAGCCCCGCGACGTGAACCGCGCGAGACGTGCGCAGGGGTCGCACAGCTCGATGCCGCGCAGGACAACATCGCCGACGACGAAGGTGTGGCCGACAAGGTGGTTGAGGGCGACACCACGCGTGACGACGTTGCGGCGCGTGTCTTTCGCCGTGAAGCGACCGACGATGGCGATGGCGGCTTCGATCGCTTCGGCTTCGATGAGCGTGACCTGATCGCCAGGCGGGTTACCGGCACACGCGCGGCGTTCGCCGAAAATGCCCTCGCCAGCGATGCAACGGGCCGCACCGATGGCCACGGGTTCCTCGCCGCGCTCGACAACGATGTGCAGGTCGACGACGACGGCATCGGGCGCAATGGCCTCGCCAGGTCGCAACGACGACAGCGCCCAGCGCGCGCGATCCTGCTCGGCCTGAGGGTCGATGCCCGTGAGGGGGAGTTGATTCGTCGACCGCACCACGTGGTCAGCATGCGCGAACCGCCCGGTGTGGCAACGGCCTCAGTGCTTCGTGACGAGCGGCTCAACACCGGCCGCCAACAACCGTTGCCGCGCGGCAGCCGCGATCGCGCGCGAATCATCGGGCTCGCCGAGGCGCTCGCCAGCGGCGCGGATGTAGGCCGTCAACGCGTAGCGCGGCATGCCGAGCGCTTCGGCAGCCCGCCCGATCACCACCCACTGGTTCTCGTCGAAGCTGTTGTCGGAGCTGTCTTGCAGCTCGGTGAGCGTCTGCAGCGCTTTGACGCCGTCGCCCGCTGTTGCCTGGGCGAGCGCCAGCGTGTGCTTGATGCCCGGTGCAGGCGAGAGCGACACCGCCTGCTCGGCATGCTTCAACACGTCCTGCGGGTTCTGCGCACCGACGACGAGCTCGAACCAGGCCAGTTGGTTCCAGGCGCTGGCACTGCTCGGGTTGCGCTCGGTTTGCGCGCGGGCGTAGGCGACAACGTCGTTGGCGCGGCCCTGCTTCAGCAGCGCCCCGGCGACAGCGCCACCGGCAAAGCGATCGTCGGGCAGCCGCGCGTGACGGGCCATCGCGAGCCGTTCGACGCGAGGCAGGTCGTCGGCGTTCATGGCGCACTGCAGGTCGAGCAGCTCGAGGTACGTCGATTGTGGTGCCACCTTCGCGAGGTCGCGCAGCACCGGCTCGAGATCGCGGCAACGCCCCTCAAGAGCGAGCGCAGCAGCGACCATGCGTTGCACCACCGCCCGCGTTTGTGACGGCAAAGGGCGCTGTGCATCGGCGAGTCGCTTGCTCACCTCGCGGAGCGCATCATGGCGAAGCGCAGGCACCGCGAGACCAAGCGTGGAGACCGCCAGGCGAATGTCGTCGTCGTTGGGCGTCCCGCGGATGAGCAGACGCGCCGGGTCACCATCAAGCGGATCGGCAAACGTTGTGGGTGGTGCGACGGCATCAAGCCAGCGCAGCCAGCGCAGCGCCGATTTCGGCGACCGTGCCACGCGCGTGCGTACCGCGTTGGCCACAGCACCTCCCTGCACGCCGAAGCTCACGACCTTGAACGTGTCGTGGTCACGCTCGAGGAACACAAACGTGGGCTGGCTTGCCACCGAACGGGCCTTGAGCGTGACGAAGAACCCGTCGTCGTCGTTGCCGTCGACGATGGCGTCGAAGCCGTTGATCGTGACGTCGCAGATCATCGAACGAGAAACGCCCTGCGGGATGGTGGCGAACGCCAACGTGCGTTCGTTGTCGAGTGCTTGCAGCGAGCTGAATCGATCAAATTCGACGAACCGTTTGCGCAGGGCTGCCAGCGGCTGGCCCAGCGTGGCGTCGCGATACAGGGAGCGCACAAAGCCCTCGGGGGTGCTGTCGTCGACCACCACCGCTTCGCAGGGCACCGCGCGACCCACGATGGCGCTCTCTGCTGTGTGCTGGGCGGTGTAGGCCAACAGCGCCTGTGATTGCTGGTAGTGGCGCGTGGCAAACAGCAGTCCCACAGCGTCGGCACGAACAGCGTCGCGCGTGGCCGGGCGTGTTTGCGCCTCAAACGTGGTGAGCATCTCGTTGAGCGGGACCGTCGTCAGCACCGGCCACAACGCCGCAACCTCGGTGCCGTGCTTCAGGTGAGAGAAGTCGCGGCTCGACGTCGGTGCACCGGCCAGCAGCTTCAGCACCAGCATGCTTCGCCGCAGTTGCTCAGGGCGGTCGTCGACAGGCGTTGCTTCCAACAACGTGATCGCCTCGCGCACAGCGTCGAGGTTGGTGGTGGTTCGCCCTTTCGCATCAAACGCGATCGCATCCGCGATGAGCCGCAGCGCGCGGGTGTTGCGAGGCTCCAACTCAAGCGCGCGGCGTGCAGCTGCAACCGCACCGTCGACGTTCGCGGTTGCCCCGCGCCAGCGACCGAGCGCGTCATTCATCAACGTGTGCGCCAGCATGACATGCGCCGCGGCGCGGTTGGGCTCAAGGGCGACGGCGGCGCGGGCCTCGCGTTGGGCGGCGTCGCCGAGGTGGAGTTCCAACAACCGTCCGGCAAACCGTTCATGCTCAAGGGCCGACGGATGTGACGCGAGCAACGCGCGGTGCGCCGCAATCGCGCCGGCAGGATCACCAGCGGTCATGCGCGCACGGGCGCGGTGGGGAAACTGCAGCAACGTCGACGTCGTTTTCGCCCACGCGGCAATCGCTGTCTGCAGCTCGTTGGCCTCGGCGGCCGACAGAGTGCGCTTGTCGAGGACGAGGTCGTAGTCGACGACCACCGCGTCGGCCTCGCGGGCCCACACTTCGCTGTACGTCGCTGGCCCCCATGTGCGCTTCGCCGACGGCGGCAGACGCTCCAGCTCGTAGCCCGTCGGCGGAACGATTCGATACTGCACATGGGTCTGCATCGTCGTTGCCAACTGCAGCGGGCGTTTGCGTGGCGAGCGCGCCGGCGCTTCGTCGTCGTCGTCGTCGTCGTCGTCGTTGTCGGTGCGTGTCAACGCTGACGGCAGCCACGAGACCACCGCCAGGCCGTCGACGTAGACCGCCGCCGTGTTGTGGTTCGTAAAGCCGCGCTGCGCCTTGGTCATCGTCAACGTTGAGCGGTAGGGGCCAGCAGCCGAGATCGCCAACTCGTCGATGGCGACGTGGGCAGCGCTCCAGGTGTCGACCGCATACGCCTTGAGTTCCTTCTGGCGCTCGTCGGCGCGGTCGTGCACGCGGGCACTGATCCATTCGCCCAGGGTGCCTGTAGCCGTGGTCTCCTCGACGATGTGCGCGGCACCTTCGTCGGCGAACCGTATCGTGCGCACCTCGCGGTAGGTGTTGTCGGCCGCCCTGCTGGTCGGCAGCAGGGTCAGCGCTTTCGTCGACGACGCTGCGATCAAGGCAGGCTTTCCCTGCAACGCAGAGGGCGTTTGCGTGGCGATCGCGTGGGGGTCGGTCGCGTCGATCCACGTCGTCTTGCCAGCGTCGCGCACGGCGACAATCGCGTGGTCGAACATGCTGCTGCCCGGCACGTCACTGCGCACAACACCATCGCTCGAGCGAATCAGCGCGACGTCGGCGGAGATGCCAGCAGCACGCAGCAGCGCCGTCATCAACGTCGCCAGGTCTTTGCAGTCGCCATAGCCGCGCGCCAACACCTCAGCAGGC
>JBIKRQ010000079.1:0-20254 GCA_044349155.1 Myxococcota bacterium | reverse complement strand
GTCGTCATCGAGCAGTATCGCCGCGACTACAACGAGACTCGTCCTCACAGCAGTCTTGGATACCTTACCCCACACGAATGGAAGGCCAGCAGAGCGATATAGAGTACATGCTCCCGCGTCCGTCGAATCGACGGACTTGTGTTGCGGCACGCGGCCATCAACCCCAAAGCGGTTTGACGGCCGCGAGCCGCTCAGTGAAACCCAAGTCCGGCAGCCGGCCCTCACGTAATCCGTGGTCCTAAAAACCGAAGCAGGTCACACCCCCGCGCTTCGAGCCGGCGCTCGATTCGGTCGAGGCACTCGACCCGGCGTGGCGCTCCCTGGAGATCACCTACCAGGAAGGCCAGCGGCCCATCCAGCTGCACCGCCTGTTCGAGGCCGACGAAATGGCGCCGTCGATCGAGGACGCACGGCCTGCAGGACGAACATCCGGCGCTGGTGAGCCAGATCCAGACCGCGCGGCAGATCTTCCACTTCGAACTGGCACTCACCCTGCCGGACGATTGCTGGGAGGCCGCTGGACGCGCTGGAGGCTCACATCGCCACACGACTCAACGGCGTTGTGTTGGCGTCAGGAGGGTTCTTCGACCAGCACCTGGCGCCGATCATTCATGGAGTTGGCGCAACGCCAACCCCCTGAATATCAATATGAATTCGACCGAGAGCGGTCGACAGAGGAAACGCTACTCCTGCAGCCCGCCCACCACCCACAGCGCGCCGCCGGCGAGCCCCGCCACCGCACCCACCACGCCGATCACGACGCCGCGTTGCTTGTTGTCGCTGCCGCCCTGGGCGAGGTCGTTGGCCTGCACCCGTGTGAGTGGGGCAACACCGTTGTCGTCGAGATCGTTCTTCGCCGCGACGAGCTGCTGGTGGCTTGCGGCCCCGACGCCGTAAAACACCCCGCCAGCGACGACGCCCAGCGCTCCCACCGCCGCGAGGGTGCCGCCCACCGGCGTGCTCCACACCGACATCGGCGGTGCTGCAGGCGTGGTGGGGTTGGCCGCTGCTGCCGCTGCTGCTGCTGCCGCCGCAGCCGCAGCCTGCTCCGCCTCCTGCGCGGCTCGTGCTGCTGCCGCCGCTTCTGCTTCAGCCGCCATGGCCGCTTCGATGCGGGTCACGTTGTCGCGGGCGCGAGCAGCGATGTTGGGCGAGGTGGCGGGATCGTTGGCACACAAGCGGTAGCGCGTGAGCGCCTTGTCGCGGTCGCCCATGGCATCGTGGGTGCGTGCCATGTTGAACAGCAGATTCGGCTCGGGAAAGAGTGTGTAGGCAAGCTCGAACTTGTCGAGGGCTTGCTGGTGTTGTCCGGCCTTGAAGAACGCCGCGCCTTCGGCGTACAGGCGCTCGACCGTCGCCGCCGCATCTGCCGTCGTGCCAGCCTCTGGACTGGAGCCAGGCTTGGGCGTTTGCCCCAGGGTCAAAAAACCACACAGAACCAGTGATGAAAGAATCATGTGATCCAGAAAAATGCGGGTTTACGGTGACGGTGGATTCGCCTGTTCAGCAGGTTCGTCGTCCACGATGCCGACGTGTGGGCGCACACGGGTGGCAGGCGCAACGGTTGGGTCAGGCGTCGGTGTCGACGTCGTCGTCGTCGGCGTCGACGTTCCTGCGCGCGGCTTCACCTTTTTCGTCGGCGTGGCAGGCGGTGCGTCGGGCACAACGGGTGTCGGCACGACGACGGGCGTCGGCACCGGTGTTGCGACGACGGGGGGCGGGACGACGGGCTTCGGTGGCGCGGGAGGCACCGCGACGTGGGGCGTGGTCACCGGAGGCGGCGTCGCCGGGGCCGGCCGCAGCAGGTGCCACGCGCCGCCCACCAGACCGGCGAGCACAGCCACGCCAGCAACGGCGGCGGCGACAGGCTTCTTCTTCGGGGGCTCGGGTGGCCGCATCGTCGCCGGACTGCTGCGCGTCACCGTGGGCGCGTCTTCGGCGGGCATGCCCTCGGCGAGTGCGCGGGGCGCGCCCCACGTCTGGGCCTGCAGGCGCATGCTCGCCTCGTCGGGGCGCAGGCTGTTGGCGGCGGCTTGCAGGGCGGCAACGGCGGCGTCGGCGTCGGCGAAGCGTGCGTCGGCGGTCTTTTGCAGCAAGCGCATGATGACGTCGTCAACGGCCGCAGGCAGCGCCTCGTTGCCAGGCAGGCTGCGCAACGGCGTGACGGGTTGCTTCAAGTGCGCGAGCAGCACCTCGAGTTCGTTGGGGGCTGTGAACGGCGGCTGGCCCGTGAGCATCAGGTGCAGCACGCAGCCGAGGGCGTACAGATCGGTTCTGCCGTCGACGACGCCGCCTTCGATCTGTTCGGGCGCCATGAACGACGGCGTGCCAACGATCAGCCCTTCGCGCGTGGCGTCGGTGACAGGACCACCCAGCGCTCGCGTGCTCTTGGCCACGCCGAAGTCGAAGACCTTGACGACCTCGCCCTCCTCGTCGGTGGTGAGGAACAGATTGCTCGGCTTGAGGTCTCGGTGAACGATCCCCTTCTTGTGCGCCGCACGCAGGCCGCGCCCGATCTGGATGGCCACGGTGAGCGCGTGCCCGACCGCGAAGGTGCCTTCAGCGACGACGGCGTCGGCAAGGGTACGACCCTGCAGGTACTCCATCGCCAGGTACAGCAGGCGGCCGCTTTCGCCCGAGTCGTAGATCGTGACGATGTTGCGGTGGTTGACGGCGGCGAGGGCGGTGGCCTCGAGCAGGAAGCGGCGGTGGAAGTCTTCGCTGGCGCTTTCAGCGACCACCTTCACGGCCACGATGCGATCCAGCCGCAACTGGCGCGCGAGAAACACGCGTCCCATCGCCCCACGAGCGATCTCGCGCTGCAGCACGTACTTGCCGCCGATGGTCACGGTGCGACGAGACCCGGCATTCGCCGACAGCGACGCCAGCATCGCTTCGGGCGACAGCGGCTCTGTCGCTTCAGCCAGATCGGCGTCCTGATCGTTCATCACCCTCCATCCTCGACGTGCGTCGCCCAATCTGAAGGTAGCATCGCGGGCGGGGCAGCACCGAATGTCTGTGGTGGTCGGCGCCCCATCGCGAGACAGGATCTGCCTGAAGGACCGTGGCACGGCTGCGCCAGCCCCGGCAGAGGAGCTAGGCTCGTTACCGTGAAGCACATCAACGTGCCGTTTGGAGTCGCGGCCCTGGTCCTCGTTGCCCTCACTGGGTGCGATGTCCCGTCGATCGCCGACGTTCTGTGGCACTGCACCACCGACGACGACTGTGGAGATCGACTCATCTGCGACCAACGCCTGCAGGCCTGCCTGCTGCCGGTGCCGCTTGACCCGCCGATTCAGGACGGGGCCGAAGGAGAGGGCGAGGGCGAGGGCGAGGGCGAGGGCGAGGGCGAACTCGCGGCAGGGACCCGGGACCAGCCCATCGTGCTCGATGGGACCACCGACATCACGGTTCGTGCCCGCACCTTTCTGCAAGACGAGATCTGCTACGCGGTGAAGATGACGACGTCGACGCGGATCGAAGTCCAAACCAGCGGCCTGTGCGAAGCAGCCATGGTGAGCGACACCTACGTCCGCGTGTTCGAGCCCGACCTCACGCCCACCGCTGAAGACGACGACGGTGCTGGCATTGGCCGCTGCTCGTTTCTGGTGACAGCACCGCTGCCTCCAGCCACCCGCGTCATCTGCGTTGCTGGCTACCAGGGGCAGGCGGTCGACGCGACGTTGGCGATACGCCTCGGCGAAGACTTCGCTGCGCGCGATGAACCCTGTGCGTTGCCGTCGGTGCTGCGCGGCTGCGACCCGGCCCGGATCGACTACAACGACGACGAGATCGCCGATTCGCTGGCGTGCGTGGCCGGCCACTGCGCGACCAACTTTCACGTACGCCGTCGGCGAGTCGTGCGTGCCGGGCATCGACATCTGCGACGTCGGCGAGTGCGCGTCGTTCACGTCGCCCACCGAGACCGTGTGCGGCGAGCCGGTGTTGCTCGACGACGATGCGGTCTGCCAGCCCGAGCTGACCGGCATCCGCTGCGCCAACGGTGTGCGGTGTTTGGCGTCGCCGACACAGGCCAACGAGCACACCTGTCAGGACTGTGCCGACGAGGCCGGAGAACGACCACTTCGGTTCTGCAGTCGCAGGCGCACCTACGAAGAGGCACAAGCGGTGTGCGCGGCCTCAGACATGCGCCTCGTGAGCGTGCGTGATGCCGCCGACGATGCCGCCATCTTTGAGCGCGCTCAGGCGCAGTTTGGGTACCGCAGCCTCTACTGGCTTGGGCTCGACGACATCGACGAAGAAGGAACGTTTACGTGGAGCGACGGTCGCCAGTGGCACGTCGGCGACGTCGAGCCGTACGCGAGTTTTCAGCCAAGCGAGCCCAACAACTTCAACGGTGCTGAACATTGCGCGCACACGGTCGATGGCGGCTGGAACGACAACCAGTGCATAGCGACCTTCGCCACCATCTGCGAGTCGCACGACTGACAGGTCGATAACGCAGCGAGGCACCCCGACGTGTGAGGGGGCCCGCCGTTTGCGCTCGTGGTATCGTGACGGTGTGAAAACGCATGCGCTGGCTTTTCTCGTCGTCATTGCGCTCGTGGGCTGCACCCCGCCGTCGATCGACGACGTGTTGTGGCGCTGCACCAACAACGCCGACTGTGGCGACGGCCTGGTGTGCGATCCGATCCTGAGCGCCTGCGTGCCGCCTGGTCCTGGCCCCGACGGCGAAGGCGAAGGCGAGGGCGAAGGCGAAGGCGAAGGTGAAGGCGAGGGCGAAGGCCCAAAGGGTACCGGTACGCGCGCCGACCCCTTCATCCTGAGCGTCGACGACGAAGTGGTTGTCGACGTCGTCATCGCGCTCGGCGGCGAGGCCTGCTACGCGGTGGAAACAACGACGCCGACCCGCCTCGAGGTGCAAACCGGCGGACGGTGCGCCGACGGCGACCTCAGCGACACAATTGTCGACGTGCTCAATCCCGACCTCACCGTGCTGGTTTCCAACGACGACGGTGAGGACATCAATCGCTGCTCCCTTGTCACCACGGCCGAGCTTCAGCCAGCCACCACCATCTTCTGCGTGTACGGCTACCGGCAGGAGGCCGTCGACGGGACGGTCACGGTGCGCGTCGGCGAGCGCTTCGGCACCATTGGCGGCGCGTGCACGCCGGCGTCGGTGCTGCGGGGCTGCGATCCGGTGCCGATCGATCAAAACGCCGACGGCGTCACCGACCTGCTGGAGTGCGTGTCAGAACTGTGTGAACCAATGTATCGAGTTGCCAGCGGCGCTCCTTGCACCGTCGATGTTGATGTGTGCGAGGTCGGCGATTGTTTGGTGTATGTTGATAGCATTCAGGCGCGCTGTGGTGTTCCCGATCTTCTCGAAGAAGGTGCCGCCTGTGAGCCTGTCTTGACCGGAACCATCTGTGGCGGGGGCACCCGCTGCCGCGCAGACGGCGTTGGCTCGACCTGCCAGGATTGCGTGGTCAGCGGTGTCGGCGCGCTGCTGTGCGGTGTGCCGCGCACCTGGGCCGAAGCCTCAGCATTCTGTGCCGAACGGGGCATGCAGATGTTGTCTGTGACCAACCGCATTGAAGATGTCGACTTCTTCGACCGTGCGGAACTCGAATTTGGCTATGAGGGCCTGTATTGGCTCGGATTTACCGATGCTGAAACAGAAGGACTGTATCGGTGGATCGATGGTCGAACGTGGGAGTTCGGCGACGAAGAACCATACAGCGACTGGGCCGAGAACGAACCCACCCAGGCCGAAGACCAGGACTGCATCGGCACCGACGACGACGGCAACTGGGCCGACGAACTGTGCGATGCCCAGCGCGCTGTCATCTGTGAATGACCAACGGCGGGCAGCTACGGCGTGATCGCTGCGGCCCGCTCAACGTCGACAGCGCAGCGAAAACCGAAGTGGTGCGGTGGCTTGTTCGTGGGCTGCCAGGGGCGACGGTGCCACGCGGTGGCGTGTTCGGCGGGCCAGTACCAGCTGCCGCCCTTCACGAGCTTCAGCGGGTTTTTCGCGCAGGCTTCAGCACCTGCACACGGACCGTTCGGCGTCGACGACGAGCGCTGCGGTGCGAACCAGTCGGCCACCCACTCTTCGGCGTTGCCGCGCATCTCGTACAAGCCAAAGGCGTTGGGCGGGGTGCTTTTCACCTCGAGCACACGGCCCTTCTCGGGGTGGGGTGGCTTCTTCGGCGTTCCGCAACTGCGTCCCGTGCTGTCCATGAGCACGACCGCGGGGCAGGCGGGCGGCGTGGCGTCGAGGGCCGCGCGCTCCCACTCGTTTTCCGTCGGCAAACGCTTGCCGTGGGCCGTGCAGAAGTCGCGGGCGTGAAACCACGTGATGGCCGTGACGGGCTGCTGCGGGCGCGAGTAGTCGTTGTAGCGGGGGCCGTCTTTCGTGCACTTCTTCGCGGCCACACAGGCGTTGTAGGCCTCGATGGTGACCTCGGTCTCGTCGACGTAGACCGTGTCGACAAACACCTGAAACGCTGGCCCGAACGTTGTTTTGCGGTTGCGGTTTTCGCCTTGCGCGCAGCGGTGTTCGTCGTTGGTGCCGAGCTCAACCATGCCGCCAGCCACGCAGCGCATGCCGGCAACGGCGACGTTCAGGCAGGGTTTTGCCGTTGGTGCTTGTGGTGCTGGTGCTTGTGCCAGCAGGGCCAGCAGCAGCGCCAACGACGACGTCACGGCAACACCGTGGCGAGCAACGGCTTGATGGCGACGAAGTAGCCAAGCACCCACGGGCCGACGAAGAAGATCGCGTCCATGCGATCGAGCATGCCGCCGTGACCGGGGATGAGGTTGCCCGAGTCTTTGATGTCGTAGGCGCGCTTCCACAGGCTTTCAGCGAGGTCGCCCAGCGGACCAAGGATCGAAATCGGCAACGACAACACCGCGATGTCGACAAACGTGAGCGGCGCAAACATGTCGAAGAACAGGTGCCCACCGACGAGAAACGCGGGGGTGCCAAGAGCACCACCGAGCAGGCCCTCCCACGTCTTCTTCGGCGAGATCGTGCCCGCGAGCTTGTGCTTGCCGAGGAAGCGGCCCGCGAAGTACGCGCAGGTGTCGTTGGCCCACGTGCCCACCATGCACGTCATGAGAAAGCAGGCTGCCGCCGTCGACGGTTGGCCCTCGCCCATCTCGCGCAAACGCCCCAGGCTGATGATGCCAGGTGCAATCCACATCACCGAAAACACCAGCGAGGTGAGCTGTCGCCAGGCCGCCTGCAGGTCTTCGCCGGCGCGCAGCACGACGAGGACCGCGAGCACCACAAACGCCACCTGCAACGTGAGCAGGGCCGTGATCGGGCCGGTGACAAACAAGCCAAGCACCGTCACGCCCACGCCCGAGATGAGCAGCAGTGCGCGCATCAGCGGATCGCCTTTGGCGACGACAGCGCCGAACTCAAAGAAGCTGGCACCCGCCGCCACAATGCACAGGCCGGTCATGAACCAACCGCCAAACACGAAGCAGCTGATCACGATCGGCAACAGGATCGCAGCCGACAACAACCGCAGGGCGAGATTGCTCATGTGCGCTCCTTGGCCTGCTTCGTCGACGACGGGCCCTTGATTTGCGCGCCCGTTTTCCCGAAGCGGCGCTCGCGTCGGTGAAACGCCGCGATCGCTTCTTCGAGGTGTGTGCGTTTGAAATCGGGCCACGCCACATCGGTGATGAACAGCTCGGCGTAGGCGATCTGCCAGAGCAGAAAGTTGCTGATGCGCATCTCGCCACTGGTGCGAATGACGAGGTCGGGGTCGGGCATGCCCGCGGTGTCGAGGCGTGCGGCGAAGGCGGCGTGGTCGATGGCGTCGGCGTTGAGCTTGCCGGCCTTCACGTCTTTGGCGAGGGCCTTGGCTGCATTCACGATCTCGTCGCGCGAGCCGTAGCTCAGCGCCAACGTGAGCGTCATGCCGGTCTCGTGCTCCGTCGACGCCTTGGTGGCTTCCAGCAGCGTGCGCACCAAAAACGGCAGGCGCGCGGTGTCGCCAATCGAGGTGAGGCGGATGCCGTTTTTCTTGAGCGTGGGAAGTTCTTCGCCGAGGTACTGGCGCAAAAGATCCATCAGGCCGTCGACTTCGTCGGCGGGGCGCGACCAGTTCTCCGACGAGAACGAATACAGCGTGAGGTACTTCACGCCGAGCTCACGACACGCCGTGGTGATGTCGCGAACCGTGGCAGCGCCCTGGCGGTGGCCAACAAGGCGCTCCTCGCCGCGCTCGGTGGCCCAACGGCCGTTGCCGTCCATGATGATCGCGATGTGGGTGGGCGCGGCAGCGTTTTGGGTCACGGTCTGGCGCGATCGCGCACCCCGACGCCGTCGTCAACTCCACCCGGTGTCGGTGCGCTGCGGGTGCATCTCGCTCCGGGGCAGCGCGGTGGCCGCGGGTCGGCACGCCCATCGGCGACAGCAGCGGTCCATCGACGTAGGCTGACGCCGTGCGCGTCTTTCTCATCCACGGCATGGGCCGAACCACGGTGTCGTTGGCGCTGTTGTCGGGGCGTTTGAAGCGTGCTGGCCACGACGTGAGCAGCTACGGCTACCTCGTCAGTCGCGATTCCCTCGACGTCATCGGCCAACGCTTTGTCGACCACATCGAGCGCCATGGTGGCGTGCACGCGCCCTTCGCCGTGGTGGGCCATTCGCTCGGCAACATCGTCACGCGCCTGGTGCTGCCGCAGCTGCCAGGGCTGTCGCACGTCGTCATGTTGGCACCACCCAATCAGCCGCCGGTGCTCGCGCGTCGTCTGCAGCACAACCCGGTGTTTCAGATGCTCACCAAAGACGCGGGCCGCAAGCTCGCCAATGCCGACACGTTTTACGCCTCGCTGCCGGTGCCGCAGGTGCCAACGTTGATTGTGGCGGGCACCACGGGGCCGCGCTTTGCGTCGTCGCCGTGGCTGGGGGCCGACAACGATGGCGTCGTCGGCGTCGACGAGACACGACTCGATGGCCCATGTGTCGAGCACGTCACCGTTGCCGCTGTGCACACGCTGATCATGAACAGCGCCGAGGTCACCCGACTCGCGCTGCAGTTCCTCGCGTGACTGGTTTTCGCGGCGTACCGTTTGCGTCATGAACCGGTGCCGCCTCGTCTTGCTGGTGTGGTTGTCTGTTGTCGGTGCCGTGTCGTGCACGAATGAACACACCGCAGCGCCCACGCCCGCGCCGACGGCCGCAGCACCGACGGCAGCCGCGCCCACGGCGGTACCAGCCCGCGTGCCGAGCCATCACCGCGCTGCACCTGAGGCGTGCAGCACCGAAAAGGTCAGTGGCAACGCCGACGCCAGGCTCGCCGCTGAACGCTCGGCGAAGTGTAAGAGCGACGCGGACTGCACGCGCGGCAACAACGGTCGCTGTGCCGAGGTCAGGCGCATGCCTGGCGAGCCGTTTGCGACGTGCGTGTACGACGCCTGCGTCGTCGACAGCGACTGCGGCGAGAAGTCGATGTGCGATTGCGGCACCTCGGCGAGCGATGGGCACTCGTGTATGCCGGGAAACTGCGCGGTCGACAGCGACTGCGCCGGCAACGGCTTCTGCTCGCCGTCGCAAGGCAAGTGCGGCAACGGTGTCGCGGGCTACTTCTGCCATACGGCCACCGACGAATGTGTCGACGACGCCGACTGCGCTGTCGGCTCCTGCGTGTGGAACGCCTCGATTGGCCACTGGTGGTGCGCCACCAACCACTGCGTCCAATGAGCCGTCCTGTGCGCCGTGGAATGAACATCTGTTCATGTGCTCCGTCGCTGCGTAGGCTGGCCTGATGCGAACGCGGGTATTGGGCATCGATCCGGGCAGCCGCAAGGCGGGGTGGGGCGTCGTCGACGTCGTGGGCACCTCGGTGGTGCACGTCGACAACGGCGTGCTCATGCTCGACTCCGACAGCGACCTCACCATCCGACTCGTCGACCTCGCCCACCGCCTCAACGACGTGATCACCACCTACGCGCCAGACCGCGCCGCTGTCGAAGATGTGTTCGTGCAGAAGTCGGCGCGCTCGGCGTTGGTGCTTGGCCAGGCCCGCGGGGCCGCGTTGACGACGCTGGGGCTGCGCGGGCTGAAGGTCACGTCGTACACGCCCTCGATGATCAAGCAGCGCGTCACCGGCGGCGGCCGCGCCGACAAAGAACAGGTGGCCTCGATGGTCACGGCGTTGTTGGGGTTGCCCGAGTACCCGTTCGAAGACGCCGCCGACGCCCTCGCCGTCGCCATCTGCGCCGCCTTCGACAGCCCCCTTCGCTTCACGCGCGACACCATGAATGCTGGTGCTGTCGCGCAAGCGCTGGTGTCGACGTTGTCGAAGAAGCGCCCCGCCTCGCGCGGCCGCGATGCCCTTGCCCAACTTGCCCGCGCCCAGGGCAAGGCGTGAACCAACCTGTCTGTGAGCACGTACAATGATTGGCTATCTGTCTGGCGTTGTTCAGTATTCAGAACTCGACGCGGTCTGCATCAACGTCAACGGTGTGGGCTACCGCGTGCTCATGGCGCTGCCCGACGTGGCTCGGTATGCCAACGCGGGTACGAAGGCCGAAGCGTACATCCACACACATGTGCGCGAAGACGCGATCTTGTTGTATGGATTCAGCTCACGCGAGCATCTTGCATTGTTCGAGCGGCTCACCAGCGTGCAGGGCGTAGGCCCCAAGATGGGGCTTGGTTTGTTGTCGGGCCTCGACCCCGGCAGCCTCGTGCGCGCGATTGCCGAAGGCGACGAAGCCCGCCTCACCAAAATCCCCGGCGTGGGCAAAAAGACCGCCCAGCGCATCATCCTCGAACTCGGCGACAAGCTCGCGAAGCAGTCGTTGTCGTCGGGCGTGACCGGGGCGGTGGTCGGGCCCCTCGACGACCTGCGATCAGCACTCGCGAACCTTGGCTACAAAACACCGCAGATCGAGCGCGCGCTGCAGAAGGTGAAGCCCCTCGCCGACGAGGGCAAAGACCTTTCGGCCCTCGTGCGCGAAGCGTTGAAGCACATCGGTTGAGCCAACTCGGCGCTACGACAACGACTGCCAGCGGTCGTCGATGTGGGCGTTGAGCTTGCTGTTGAGACCGGCGAGTGCTGGCTCAAGCTTCTGCTCGAGGCTGCGGGCGTCGTTCGCCAGCGCATTGACCCTGGTTTCAGCAGCGCTCACTTCGGACGAATCGTACGACCACGAGCCGAACGACGGTTGGGCAAAAAAGTCGAAGGTGGTGAGGCTGGTGCTTCCCAGGTCTTGCAGTTCGTGGTCGGGGAAGAGGCGTCGCGCGACGTCGACAACACCCTTGAGTTCGCGCAGCGTGCTCTCGGCCGACGACTTCGCTCGGTTGGCTTGTGCCTCGTAGCTCTCGTACGTCGAGTTCGATTCCTCGCGCGTGCCCACCTGCACCTTTTCTTCGTTCGTGACGCCGTTGGCGTCGGTGGTCGTCCTGGTTTCAAACACCGGCACGTCGACGGTGCGCGAGGTGCTGTTGCGCTGGCGGATGTAGTGATCGGCGCTGCTCAAGTCGCTCGCGGCACTGTCGGCGAGGGTGTGCAGGCGTTGGGCGATCTGCAGGCGTGTGGCGACGTCGTTGCGCTGCGTGGTGAGGGCGGCGACCGCGGGGTTTTCCTGCGCGAGCAGGGTGCCCACCGCCGAGCGGGCCTCGGTGCGTGTTGTGCCGACGGCCTGCTGCAGCTCCGTCGTGAACGCGGTGCTCGCCTTCAGGTCCTTCTTGCTGTCGTGGTAGGCGCGGTGGGCTTCGGGGATGCCGAACCAAAGCCAGTCGATGACGCGACCAAGGCGGGCATCGAGGCCGACATTGGCCTTGAGCGCTTCGGTGTTGGCGGCAGCGTTGTCGACGAGGTGTTTGGCCTTCTCGGCCTGGGCCTCGGCCTTGTTCACGACCTGCACGACCTGCCCAACGGCGGCAGCACCACCGCTGGCCTTCACGCGCGACATGGCGGTGCTCATGGCGTTGCGGACGGCATCGGCGTCGTTGAAAGCACCCTTCTGCTGAATCTGCAGGGCGACGGGCGACTTCGCCGCCGGCACGCTTTTGAACAGCCGCAGGAGCGACGCAAAGCCGAACGCGGAGCCGGTTTTGGCTTTGTCGTCGACGGGCGCATCGTTGAGGGCGGCAAAACCGTCGACGGCGCTGGTGGCGGCACTTTGACCTGCGGTGACACGCGCGCGCTCGGCGGTGCTGCTGACGCTGCCGGCGAAGTGCGTTTGGTGCAGCTCGGTGGACTTCGCCGGCGCCGGGGCCGCAGCACCCGTTGTGGCAGGCGTGGAGATCGCGGGCGTCGACGTCGTCGCGTTGGTGGACGTCGTGGTTGACGTCGACACAGCAGGACGCGAGCGGAGACCGATGGTGCTTGTCATAGACCCTCAGGTGCGATGGCCCGCTGACCTTCGGGTGGTGCAGAGTGCCACGCAATGCCTGGAAGCGCGGCAGCCGTGACCAGCGGCACGCTCAAGCACAACGCCGCTGACAGGGCTTCGTCGACGCGCAGCGGGTTTCGGTACCGGTCGGGCGGCGATCGACGAGCAGCAGCCACCACAGCACGCGGGCGTTGGGTGTGCTCGCCGCTGCGAGGGGGAGCCAGGTGCTCAAACACGTCGGACAGGTTCATCGCCGAAAACGGACCAAGGCGTGCTGCAGTGACGTCGACGACAACAGCGCTTCGATGGTCGAGCACCCGGCGCTGAAAGCGAAACCACCGCTCGAGTTTTCCCGCGTTGTTGCGCGATGCGAGCTCGGCGCGACGCATGGGCGACGACGTCGCCAGCATCCACGCCCTGTACCGCTGGCGCTGCTGAAGCGTTCTACGAAGCGAACGCCACCTGGGCTTCGATCAGCTCCTGCAGCACGCTTTCGTCGATGTCGGCGAGGCGCTTGATGATCAGACAGCCCTTGCCTGTCTTGTGCTTGCCCAACTGCTGCAACAGCGCCTGCGTCGACGTCGCTTCGAAGCCTTCGTGCAGGTACACGCTGAGGCCCGTCTTGCGTGCCGCGAACGCCACCTTCATCCAATCGAGCTCACGACCAGAGGCGTAGCGCAGCACCCTTCGGCCGTAGCCAACGATGCCACCTGCCCAGACAACGCCCGCTTCGCCAGTGGCTGCCTGCATCAAGGCATCAAGGCGTTCGCTGTCGGCGCGCACGTCGTCGGGCAAACCCGCGACGTACGTCGTCGCGGTCTCGACGGTTTCGACAGTCTTCAGTGCCGCCTTCTTTGTCGTCGCCATGATGAGACCTCGTCAGGGGGTGCAGTCGAAGCGGTGCAGCACCGGTGTTTCACCGGCCTTCGCGCGCTTGGCTTTCACTTCACTGATCGTGAGCCACCCAGGGCCCGCCTCGGTGTGCGTGACGGCCTCGCCCTGCACTTCGTCGACGGGGGAAATCACCTGCTGCCGCGGCTGCCGCTCGCCAATGTCGAAGAAGCCGCTGGCGTCTTCGGCGCTGTACTCAAGAATCGCCCCCGTCGTGCGCAGCAGCAAACGCGTGCCCGACCAGTGCATGTCGGCGGCGGTGATGCGGCGTGCTTCGCTGTCGCCCACCGACGCAGGAACGGTGACCGTGCCCGTCAGCTCGACGACGCGAGGGCTGTCGTTGTCGATACCGTCGTTGGGCGTCAGCGGCGTCCACGGTGCGCGGTAGGCAAAGATGCGCGCGCTGTCGGCTTCGACTTTTTCAAACAACAACATCGCCGTCGCGTCGGGCAACACCGCGAGCGCTTCGACGTCGGGCGTGTCGCCGTCGGGAAAGGTCAACGGCATGGTCCACACGGCGTCGAGCGTGACCTTCGCGGCGTTGGTGCCTTCGGCGGGCTTGAGCGTGAACAGGGTCGGTTCGGGGAACGCGTGCACGAACACCACGTCGCGCGTGGCCTCGTTGTTGCCCGTATCGGCCACAAACACGCAGGGGCCCGACAGGTCGGGGCAGGGGCCAACAGCGACGTCTTCGAAGTCGACGTTGTCGACGGGGAGCGTGACCAACAAGCGCGTCACGCCATCTTCGGCACTCACGCCAAACACGACGGGGTCGTTGCCCGCGTCGTTGATCATCCACAGCAGCCCGGGCGTGGCGAGCGAGCTGGCAAGGCCCGAGACTTCGCGCAGGTCGCCATCCACTGCAGCGACGTCGACCACTTCGCCCACCGAGGCCTCGCACACCGGTCGCGTGGGCATGACGAACACGGCGGGCGCTCCGGCCTTCGACGGCTGCGCCACCCGTCGCACGCGGTCACAGGTGGAGCCACCCAGCACGACCGCGCCAACAGCGACGAGGGTGAGCACACGCAAACGGGGGTCAGACACGACGTTCTCCGCTCGCAAGGGCCACCAGGCGTCGCGCATCGACGTTGTCGCGCACCGCAGACACCCGTTCGACGACGACACCACCAGCAGCGACCAACACCGCGGGCAGCACTTCAATGCCCAGATCGGGCAGCAGTGGGGCGACCTCGGCGTCGTCGGCATCAACGGTCAACAGCTCGAGCCCCGCGCGTGTTGCTGCTGCATCAAGCCGACGCACCACGTCGTCGGTCGAGGGGGCTCGTCGACGCAGCACGCACACCACGCTGGGTTCAGTGCCGCGCAAACGCTCTTGCAGTTCGAGTGCAGACAGCCGCTTCATGGTGCGTCCTCGTCGTCGACAACTGCAGGCGTGGGGCGAATGGTATCGGCGCTGGCATCGACGTCGTTGGTGTCGAGCACGGCATCGCCTTCGCTGCTGGCCACCGCGATGATCGACTCGTCGTCGATGAGCTCGATCACGTCGGGCTCGAAGGAGGCTTGTTCCACGCCCTCGGCAGCAGGTTCCACGGCCGCATCAGTGGTCGTTTCCGCAGCAGTTTCGGCGGGGTGCGGCAGCGACGACGCGTGGCCGGCATCTACAATCGCATCAACCAGGCTCTGCAAAAACGCGGGCAACGCCGTGAGTTCGTGAGCGCTGTCGGCCTGCACCAGCGGCAGCACGCGGCCTTCACCCGCACGCCAGGCGTCGACGAGAGACCGCACCGGCAGCGGTGCCGCAGGCCTGACCCACAAGGGCCCACGCTGTCGCGGTCCTTCGCTGTCTTCGTCGAGCACGGTGAGCACCACGCCGTCGCCGCTGCGCGCCCCCACGAGGGGCAGTGCACCCAGCGGGGCCAACATGCTCACCGCAAGTCGCGCAAAGGCCCGCGCCTGCGCCACAGCACTCATGGCGCCGCCCACGAAGCCCGCGTCGACGACGGCGTCGAGCCAGACGAACTCGCGCGTGTGCGCACCCTGCGCGTGCGGCGTGACCTCGGCGGCGAGTCCCAGGTGCACCAGCGTGGCGACGGCGTTGTCGACCCAGCCATTGCCGTCGACGGGAAAGACAAAGCGGCACGCCAACGGATCGAGCGTGGCGAAGGCCACCGTGTCGGCCGCCGCGTCGATCACCGCTGACACCACCGCTGCACGGCGTTCGCTGTCGTCGCCAGCGCTGCGGGCGAGCAGCACGTCGAGGCGGCGCTCGCGCAGGGTTTCGTTGAACGCGAGCAGCAGGCAGCGGTCGTCGGGGCGACGCAGATCGAGCCCGCGACTGCCAGGGCCGCCATGACGCAACCACGCGGCCAGCACCTCGCTGCGCACCTCGGCAGGCCCCGCATCGCGACCATCCGACGTGCGGCGGCGGCGGTGCGCCACCCCATCGCTGTCGACGATCTCGACGGGCACGAGCCCATCGGCGTTGCCAGCACCCACCACACGCACGACGACGTTGCTGCCCACCGCGTGCAGCGGCGACAGGCTCTTTGGGGCGAGCAGCAGTTCGTGACGACCCGCGCGCACCACAGCGTCGAGCAGGCCAGGGCGCGTCAAAAACGCGGTCCACGACGGATGCACGTTGGGCGCGTCGTTCACGGTGAGCGCAAAGTCGTTGTCGGCGCGCTCGAGCACGGCGTCAGGCAGGCTCAAGGCCACGGCGCGGTCGGTGTGGGCGGCGGGCAACAACGCGGGGGGCATCAGGCGCAGCAGGCGCGCGCCCACGAGGCGACGTTCAACGGCGTGGGTCGAGGCGCGCAACACATCGCGCGCGCGCTCGGCGGCCCGCGAAAACGCATCGATGTAGCCAAGGTTGTCCCAGCCGGGGATCGAGGCGTGGGCGTCGGCGACGACGAGGTCGACGGCGCGGGCCGCCGCACGTCCGCGCGCAATCACATCGGTGCCGGGGCCATCGGGCAGGGTAGCGACCGCATCGAGCACGGCGGGGGCATCAGCATCAGGAGGCGTCGTCGACGAAGACATCGCCGCGATCATCGTCTCCGCGGCGCACTGGAGCAAGGGCGATTCGCGACCGGGGCTCCGCCGTGGTCGTCAGTTGCCCGACAGGCTGACGCGCTCGACGGCGAGGGCGCAGGTTTGAAACACCGCACCATCGCTGTCGAACTGGCGCACTTCTCCGCTGGCTTTGTTGGCGTCTTCGGCGTCGAGTTCGAGGGTCACGTCGAAGTCGATGGGCGTGTCGTCGTCGGCCTGCATCTCCAACGCGTATTCGTTCTTGTCGGCGTCATACGCGCCATCGCTGATGTCGGCGCGAACGATCGCGGTTGCGAACAGCAGCACCGAGACGTTCTCGAAAAAGACCGTGCCCTCGACCTCGCCATCCTTGTTCTCGTCGAGCAGCATCGACGTTGGATAGTTCTGGTTCTGCGGGCAGCTCGACGTGCCCTCCCAGGCTCCGTCGACGGTTGGGCGGCAGGCACCCACAACAGCGAGCGCAACAACAGCAGCGAGTGTAGCGAAACGGATGGCGCCGACTCTGCCACGCCGCGTCAAGGTTGAAGAGGGCCCGTGAAACGCCCTGAACGTCTGCTCAGGGCCGACCAGGCAAAATCGCTCTCGCGCCACGTGCGGAGCGCCGATCGGCGCTCCTGAGCCATTGTGGTGCGTCCACGGCCCATCAGGGCTGGGGGAGGGCGATGGTGCAGTTCTGGCTCGCGGGCAGGCACACGCCGCCATCGATACCCACGCCGCTCAGCAGGTCGGAGCTGCAGCACTCTTCGTCAGCAGCGCAGTCGGCGGCGGTGACGCAGATTTCGTTGTTGTTCGGGTTTTCGCGGCACACGCCAGCCGGCACACACGACGCGCCGTTGCCGGCGAGATCGGCGCAGCACTCTTCGGGGACGATGCCGTCGCTCAGGCAGTC
This sequence comes from Myxococcota bacterium, assembly GCA_044349155.1. Lineage (GTDB taxonomy): Bacteria > Myxococcota > UBA727 > UBA727 > VGSZ01 > VGSZ01. Next base: position 3,129 of record JBIKRQ010000079.1, on the reverse strand, counting down.
TTCGGGGCCATCGCAGCGGACCTCGATCGGGAATCCACCAGCGCACGAACCGGGGGCAACACACGTCGCGCTGTCGCCCAACACATCCACACAACAGGCCGCCGTTTCGTCGGCACAGGTCGTCTCGCCGCAGATGACGCCTTCTTCGGCGGTGCCGGTGTACGGCGTGCCTTGCTCGCCTTCGCCCTCGCCCTCGCCTTCGCCTTCGCCCTCACCTTCGCCTTCGCCTTCGCCCTCGGCGGGATCGACGCCGCTGTCGACGATTTCGACTTCGCCCTCGCCTTCGCCCTCGGCCGACGCAGGAACGCAGGCGGAGCCGGCAGCAACAACAGCAAGAGTGAGAGCGAGCGAGAACGACGAGAGGGTACGCATGACGACAGCGTCGCACACCGAAGTCAGCGAGCAAGCGGGTAGGGCTACTGCGGCGCCAACGTGAGGTTGAACCGGGCGGTCAGCGGGTTGCCGCACCCATCGTCAGTGCTCGGTGCCGTGGCCGTGCGCGTGACGGTGGCGAAGCCGTCGACGGCGATCGTGACCGCATAGGTTCCCGGTCGGCCGAAGCCGCCCTCGTGTCGGCAGTCGCCGCTGTCGTCGGTCGCCACAGTGGCCACCTCCGAGAAGTCGCCCTCGACGAGGGTGACCGCGCCTGCCGAGCAGATCGGAAAGCCGGTGTCGTCCGCGATGTGCACGCTGACCGCGGCGTCGGCGTCGGCGCATTCACCTTCGCCCTCGCCTTCGGCACCTTCGCCTTCGCCTTCAAAACCAGCGTCGGGCAGCGGCGGTTCACCGACGACGTCGTTGCGACATCCCGACACCGCCACCACGACAACGACCGCGACCAGTGCCCGCATGATCACTCCTGCACCGTCAACGACGGAAGCGCTTCCACAAGGCTTGCGACACCTGGTTGTTGATCGCCAGCTCCCGGTAGACCTCGACGCTGTCGCGCGCCGTGCGCTCCTCGGTGTCGTAGTTGGTGGCAAACAAACCAAAGCGTGGGCCCACACCCGCCGCCCACTCAAAGTTGTCGAACAACGACCAGTAGTGAAAGCCGCGCACGTCGACACCGCCCTCGATCGCGGCCCACAACGCCTGCGCATGGCGCACGAGGAATCGCTGGCGCATTTCGTCGTCGACACCCGTATCGCCGCCGCGATCGGCGATGCCCGCCTCGAGGATGTAGATGGGCAGGTCGTAGCGTTGGGCGAACCGCTGCAGCTCGAAACCGAGGGAGGTCTCGTCGACCGCCCAGCCCACATCGCTCTCTTCTTCGCCGTGTTCGGTCTTGTCGTGCTGGATGATCTCAAACTTCCCGGGCGTCGTGCTCTTCACGTAGAAGCGGCCGTAGAAGTTGAGGCCGACGTAGTCCATCGACCCCTTCAAGCCCTCAATCTCGTGAATGCCGCCACCAAACGCGGGGCGCAGCAGGCCGGTGTGGATCGCGTCCATGAAGTCGAGGGCGAAGGCGCGGTCGACGATGAGGGCGGTGATGCGGTCAAGCACGTTGTAGTTTCGCCACGGCACGAAGTGGCGAATGTGGTGGGCAATACCAACCATGGCGTCGTGGCGGCTCGCCTTGATCGCCTCGTAGCCGGCCACGTGCATGCGCAGCAGTTGGGCAGCGACCGGCGTTGCCATCTTCGGGTCGCCACGCCGTTCGTTGGGCGGAAACACACCTTCGACGTAGCCAAAGAAGGTGAGCACCATCGGCTCGTTGAGCGTGCACCAGTGCTGCACGCGGTAGCCCCAGCGCGAAGCACACAGCTGCGCGTAGCGACGGAACTCGGCGACGGCGTTTTTGCGCTCAAAGCCACGTCGACCGTGCTCGTCGGGCTCCCACAACCACTGCGGACTCGCGAAGTGCAGCAGCGTGACCGACGGCTCCTGCCCATGGCGTTCGCAGGCGTCGAGGATGCGGTCGTAAAACGCGAGGCCCTCGGGGTCGGGGGCGGTCATGCCGGCGCGCGGAAACAGCCGCGCCCACGAGATGCTGAAGCGGTAGGAGTTGTTGCCCGCGGCAGCGCACAGGGCGATGTCCTCGTCGATGTGGTCGTCGTGGTTCGTCTTGTTCTCGATCCACTTCAGCGGCATGTCGACGATGCCGGCGATGTGACCGGGCTCCACCAACCCCAGACGCGTTTCGTTTTGCTTCTTGTCTCGACGAGCGGCGAGTTCGAAGGCGAACCAGTCGTCGAGTTGCGCGCGCTCAATCTGGTGGTCGGCGGTGGCGGTGCCCCAGCGAAAGCCGTGGGGAAACACAAACGGCCCGTCGCCTTTGGCGCCCACGATCGGCCGACGGTGCGGCAGGCGCGACCACAACTCGACGGCGACAAGCACAAGGGCCGAAACAACAGAAGCGGCGATCACGATGGAAGTCACGACGAGCAGCGTCATCCATGCCGGCGTCGTCTGCAAGTCTGCGAGCACTGCTGTGCGCCAAAAGAAAACGCCCGCGCGAGGCGGGCGTTGTTGGCGTTGACGTCGACAGCGCGTCGACGTCAGGCGTTCAGGCCGAGAACGACGAACCGCAACCGCAGGTGCGCTTGGCGTTCGGGTTGCTGAACTTGAAGCCCGCACCCTGCAGGCTCTCGACGTAGTCGAGCTCGGTGCCCTTGAGGTAGCTCGCCGAGAAGGCGTCGGTTACGACCTTGACGCCGTTGACGAGGACGAGCTGGTCTTCGTCATCGACTTCGTCGGTGAAGTTGAGGCTGTACTGAAAGCCAGAGCAGCCGCCGCCTTTCACGCCAACGCGCAGGTAGTCGCCGTCTTCGCCGTCGGTCTCGGCGAGGGCTGCGCTGATCATCTCCATCGCTTTGTCGGTGAAGGTGAGGGGGAACTCGCTGGCAACGACGACTTCGCCGGGGAAGCCAGTCGGAGCGGCAGGAGCCTGAAACGGGGTGAGGCTGACGGTCTCGGCCATGGAAGCAAACTCCTCGGGGCGGCACTGCCGACCACTGAGCGAAGAGCGTAACGACGCCACGCTGCGGGTCAAGGCGCCGTCGCGATCCCGTTGATCCGCGCTACGATGTCGCTTGTGAAAGCTGCCTTCCCGCTCACCCTCGTCGTGTGTTCCTCCTGCAGCCTGTTTGCGCCGCCCGTCGTCGACGAAGGCGAGGGTGAAGGGGAGGG
>JBIKRQ010000078.1:0-20291 GCA_044349155.1 Myxococcota bacterium | reverse complement strand
ATATTTGGCGCAGCTCTCGACGACGAACACCTCATTTCTCGTCGAGAACCGACTGCCGACTTTTTCAGCAACCTGCTAGCGGCCGTCGAGGTCGGCGCTGGCGCGCAGCGGGCGCCCACGCGCGTCGTATTGCGGGGCCACCAGCCAGCGCACCATCGGCGACACGAGGCCAATCATTACGATCGACACCGCCTGCCACGCGATCTGCACCGCGGCGTTTTCGGGCAGGTGTGACGAGAAGAAGCGCCACATCGAACGCAGACTGCAGCGCCCGAGTTGCAGCACGTCGTCGCCGCGGTCGTAGTTGAGCCACGTGCGGCACATCTCGTTGATCGCCGGATCGCGGTGCTTGGGGGCTTCGTCCCAGGTCTTTTTCAGCTCGTCGCTGCCGCCGGTGTACGCGTTGGTAATCACCTGCCGCGCTTCGTCGAAGCCCGCTTCGTCGCCGACGCCAAACGCCGCGCGGTGCCCCTTCATGATCGCGCGCGCGAGCACCAGGTGCAGAAACGTTTGCACCGCTTTTGGCCCCGGCCGCGGATACACGTCGGCGTAGTGGCGTGCGGTGAGGCCCACGGCGGCGGGCACCTGCGACACGTTGGAAATCCAAAAGCCGCGCAGGCCGGTCTTCATCAACAGCAACGTCGTCGACGCGCCGTACAACAGGTTCGACAGGTGCCGGTGTTGGTGGTCAGGTGCCACGTACAACAACCCCAGATGCACCACGCTCAGAGGCTGCATGCCGAGCACGAGGTCGAAGTAGGCGAGGGCGCAGAAGCCAATCGGTTCGCCCGTTTTCTTCAAGCGCACCATCGTGATGCAGCGGCGCATGAGGTCTTCGCGGTTGCCCGCGAGCGCACCATAGACGGGCAGGGGTTTGCCGCGCTGCCCAGCCAGGGCCACCGTGCGCATGTCGTCGACGAGCGTGTTGAGCTCGGCGTCGTCGAGCCAGCGCCCCGGGCGGTCCCACAGTTCGAGCAACAGCCCGCCGTCTTTCGACGGAATCGTGAGTGCCGTGTGGAAGCGGTCCTGGCGCAGCAGCAGTGAAGTGAGCAGGCCCATCACGCCACCGCCGATGTTGTGTGCGTTGTTGTCGTCGTCGTCGTTGCTGTCGCAGCGCGCGTCGTCGAGTACAGCAAGCGCGCGAGTGCTCCCACCACCGTGAGCGCGCGACGGTGCGTGTCACTCGGCACCATCGCGGCGAAGCCGACGCACAACGCCGTGCCGTCGTCGTCGATGGGTACCAGCGCATCGAGGCCAACTGTGGTCAACAGGTGCAGACCCTGCTCGGCGGCACGGCGTTTCGCGGGATCGCTGCTCTCGCTCAAGCGCGAAAAGTCGACGCGGTCGAGGACGTGGCCTTGATCCACCAACAGCGGTGCCAGTGCATCGAAGCCATCACGCGCTTGCTCGTCGACGCGCAGCACGCGCACCAGGCGAAGCTCGGGCCACGTCGACAGCGCTGCGAAGAACACTGTCCACGACGACGTCGGCAGGGCCGCCAGCCGGAGTTCGAGCGTGTCGCTGCGCCGTTGTTGCGTGTGCCGCAGCACCGTTCGCAACGGCAGGATGGCCACACAGCAGAAGAAGATGATCAGGCCCGTGACGACGACGCTGTCGTGGTCGCTGCGCAACACCTGCACCGCCACCAACACCGCCGTGACCGCCACCGACGCGATGGCCGCGACGAGCAGACGCCACAGCGTGGGTCGCAACAAGAAGCGTTCTTCGGCGAAGAGCGCCTCGCCCACGACGTAAAACACGACGATGGTGAGGGCAGCACCAACCTGCGGGGTGTTGGCCCCCAGCGCGCCGGCCCAGTCGTTGCCGAGGGTGATGCTGGCGAGGGCTGCACCCAGCAGCAGGGCCCCCGCCGTGGAGCGCGCCGCCTGTGTTTCAGCGATGGCCATGCGCCACGCCAAAAAAACCACGAGACTGCCGAACACGACGAGCTGCCACGCGGCCACGCACGCCCAAAACACCGGCGAGGCAAACACCGGCGGCACAAGCCCCGCGATGGGAATGACGACGACGCCCGCGAGCAGCAGCACCTTGAGCGCCAACGGCAAGCCCGCGGGCAGGGCGGCTTCGATGAAGAGGGCTGTGGCCAGCGGGAAGAACGCGAACGCGACGAAGGCCAGGTAGCCCGCGACGACGTTGTGCGTGCTGTGGTCGATGGCGCGAAACGACAGCGCCGCCGACAAGCTGAACAACAACGTGGCGAACCGCGACGGAACAATTCTCCGCTCGCCAGCAACCACCAGCATCACGGCTGTGACCCCGCCCACGACGGCAGCGCCCAGCCCCACAACAGTTTCAAGACGATCCACGGCGCGCACCGTAGCAGGTTGCTGCAAAAGCCCCGCTGCGCCCTCGCCGTGCAGCAGGGACTGGTGCGAGTCGACGCAAGCGGTAGGGTCGGCCCATGTCGAGGTTGGTGATTTTGAGTGCGATGCTGTGGGCGGTGTGCACCGCAGTGCCGGCGCGCGCTGTCGAGGTGCTCGAGACCACCGACGCCATCGTCGAAGACGTGATCCTCGACACGTGGCTCGATCCGCACGATCCGTATTGGCAACCCCGTCGCGGCGAGCGTCTCGAACTGTTTGCCGCGATGGGCGGCGAAGGATCGTTTCGCGGCGTGGCCCCCGACCAACTGCCAACCCTCGGCGGTGTCGTCGTCAACGGCGGGCTGCACTACTACCCGCGCGCGCGTCGCAACGATGTGCCCGACCCCGATCGATTGGCCCTCACCCTCGCTGTACGCGCCTACCTCGGCCTCAATGGCGTGCCGGCCACAGGCACCACAGCGTCGACGGTGGTCTCGGGCATCACAGGGGTTCGCTACGACCTGGTGCGCGAAAACAGATTCTCGTTGTTGTGGGACTTGTACTCGGGGCCGAGCGTGTTCGTCTTCGCCGACCTCGTCGACACCGGCCTGAGCAGTGCTGGCGCCACCTACAGCATCGGCGGCGAGATGGGCACAGCACTCGCCATGCGCTACTCGCTCGGCCCCATCGCTGCCGAGGTGCGCGGCTTTCTCGGCGGGCGTGCAGGCGCATCAACGGGCCGGGTGACCACCGACGTCGTCGAGGAGGGCAGCCCGTTTTCGGCGCTCTACGCGGGAGTCGACCTCGGCCTCACCTGGTCGTTGTGAGCACGCGCAAACCCTTCACGAACAGCAACACACGCTACGGCGTGGCCGGCCCCGTCGATCGCGTCGGTGAGACCACGTCGATGATCGTGCGCGCGCTCAAGCGTCGCGTCGATGAAGGCCAGTTCAGCCCCGACGACGCCGTCGATGTAGCGCTGCTGCAGGTGTTGCGCCCCGGTGGCCCGCGCTTGAGCGAGGCCGATCGCCAGCGTCTGCGGCAGACGTACACGACGTTGTCGACGTCACTGTCACCGCCGACGGCGCGGGCCATCTATGGCTTTGGTCGCGATGCGTCTGCGGCGGCGTGGGCGCTGCATCATGTGGGGCGCTCGCCAGCGAGCACCATGCGTGAAGCGGCCGACGGTGGTGCAAAAGCACTCGCCACCGCCGCGGTCTACGCCGAACTGCTCAACGCGAAAGACGACGACGACCTGCTGCGCCGAGCCGTGAAGCGCGCGCTGTCGGAACGTCGTCGCGGCTCGCCGGGGCGGGTGGTGCCGCTCGCGTCGGGCGACCCGCTGCGCGACTTGTTGGACCTGCCGCGCGAAGGCCAGGTGCGGCTGCCAAAGACCGACGTGCGCAACACGATGGCCAAGGCGGTCGTCGACGAGCCCGGCTTTGGTGCAGCGATGCGTCAGGCGGCGGTGTTTGCGCGCAACGTGATGGAGCCCGCGTTGGGCGAAGAGCTGTGGCTGTTGTGTCGGCCGCTCGGGTTTGCCGATCAACGACGCACCCGCGTGTTGGTGGCGACGACGTCGTCGGTGGCCGCACAAGAGACGCAGTTGCGGGCGCGCGAGCTGCTGTACCGGTTGCAGAAGCTCGATGCGTTGCACGATGTGCAGGGCGTGAAGGTGGTCGTCGACGCGCGGGCGTTTCATCGCCTGGTCGAGTAGGTCGATCGGGGCACGAAGGCCATCGACGCGCGGCCGCGGGGGCGAGATTCCACGCATGCCGATCACGAACACGCCTCGTCCGCTCACAGCCAGAGACGCCGAAAAACGCATTCTCGACCTCGCTGCGGGCAACACCACGGCGCGCAACGAACGCGCGATCGTCGACACGCTGGCGGCGTTGCCGGTGGCCGAGCGCGGTGAGTGCTTGCGCTTGCTCGAGGGACGCAACAGCCACCACGGCCTCGACCACATCCTGCGCGACGACGTCGACGACGTTGCTTTGCGCAACGAGGCCCTGCTTGATCGGCGAGGCGCGTCCGTTCATGGCATCGCCGGGGCGTGTGATCGTCTCGGACATCGACGACACGGTGAAGCCCGGCAAAGACCCAACCACCAAGGGCGACGTCTACCCGGGTGCTGCGGCGTTGTTCGCGGCCCTCGACGCCGGCAAAGACGGCACCGACGCCCGTGCCGACATCCACTTCGTCACCGCGCGCGACGGTGTGGTGGTGCGCGCAGGCCACACGCTGCAGGAGACGGGATCGATGTGGGGTCGATCAGCTACGGCAACACGTTCTCGTTCATGTTGGCCGGCGTGGGCATTTGAGCCTCGAAGAGAAACCCGGCTTTGCGGGTTTGTCGCCGAGGCGAGTCTCTGGAGGGGCGGGCGGGGACACTTCCCCGCCAAATGAATTTGCGCGGCATCGAAGATGAGAAGGTCAAAGATATTCTGAATCTCGCCGAGAAGAACCCATCGCGCCAGCTGGTGCTGCTGGGCGACACCGTGCAGGCCGACGCGTCGGTGTTCCGCCGCGTCCTCGAGCAGAAGCCGAACCAGGTCGAGGTGATGCTGCTGCACGCCGTCAAGGGTTTCAAGGCTCCCGATGACATGTTGAACAACCCGAAGGTGGTGGTCTTTACCGACTACGCCGATGCGGCCCGCCAGCTCGCGGTGCGCGGCAACATCTCGGCCAGCCAGCGTGATGCAGTCCTCGCCGATGTCGCTGCAGCGGCCAACGGGAACTGACCACCGCAGATACTGAGTGGCCGAGTGGCCGACGACAACGCTACAAGGCATGAAGCGTCCGGCAACGCCGGCTCACGAGGAGAGATCGAGATGGCCAAAGGTCAAGAGAAGCCCGCCAAGAGCAACAAGCCGAAGCTTTCGACGAAGGAGAAGCAGGAGAAGAAGAAGGAAAAGAAGGCCTCCAAGGGCTGAGCCCACGAGCGCTTCTTGATCGGGGCCACGCGCGCCCCGCAGACGTCTTGCACGTCTCGACACGGTGCCTTCGGGCATCGTTTTTTTGCGCGCGCATGATCGCGCGCAAAACGAAACCGCCGAGCACCACGGGGATGCTCGGCGGTTCGCGCTGCCAACGTCAGCTCAGCGGCAGCGGCGTCGACGACCCACCAACAACACCAGCGACAACCACAGCGGTGCAGCCGGCGTTGAAGCGCAGCCTGACAGCAGGCCACCACCGCTCACGCTGAACGATGCCTCGCAGCCGTCGCCCGTACCATCAGCGTCGGTGTCGAGCTGGTCGGCGTTGGCCACGTCGGGGCAGTTGTCGACGTCGTTGGCGATGCCGTCACCGTCGTCGTCGTTGCCTTCGCCTTCGCCTTCGCCTTCGCCCTCGCCCTCGCCCTCGCCACCAGTGGCGTCGAGGTAGTCGGGCTTGCCGTCGTCGTCGCCGTCGGTGCGGCCTTCGTCGGTGTCGGATGCGCCATCGCCGTCGGCGTCGGTGTCGAGCCAGTTGACGTCGCCATCACCGTCGACGTCGTCGCTGCCCACGGCTGGCAGGCGGCTGTCGGCGATCTCGTCGGCGGTGAGAATGCCGTCGCCGTCGTCATCGGGGTCGAGCACGTCGACGATGCCGTCGCCGTCGGTGTCCTGGGGGTTCGCCGGGTCGAGCACTTCTTCGCCGTCGAGCAAGCCATCGTCGTCGCTGTCGTCGTCGTTCGGGTTGCTGCCACCCACGGCTTCTTCCAGGTTTGTCAGGCCGTCGCCGTCGGCGTCGGCGTCGGGGCCGTCTTCATCGTTGGGGTCGAGGAAGTCGGGGGTGCCGTCGTCGTCGCTGTCGTCGGCACCTTCGTTGACGTCGGTGTCGCCATCGCCATCGCTGTCGAGGTCGAGGTAGTTCGGGCGGGCATCGCCATCGACGTCGCCGCGACCTTCGACGCGGTCGCCCAGGCCGTCACCGTCGGCGTCGGTATCGAGCCAGTTGAGCTTGCCGTCGTCGTCGACGTCATTGTCCGCAATCGCGGGCCCGCGGGCATCGGTGACTTCAAGGGACGTCGGGATGGTGTCGTTGTCGTCGTCGGCATCGAGCGGATCGATGACGCCGTCGTCGTCGGTGTCGGTCGGATCGGCGGGATCTCCGGCCTCGTCACCGTCGAGCAGGCCGTCGTCGTCGCTGTCGTCGTCGTTCGGGTTCGTGCCGATGCGCACTTCCTCGGCGTTGGTCAGGCCGTCGTCGTCGCTGTCGGCGTCGGGGCCGTCGCCATCGTTTGGATCAAGGAAGTCGGGCACGCCGTCGACGTCCTGGTCGTCGATGCCTTCGTCTTCGTCGGGAGCGCCATCGCCGTCGCTGTCGAGGTCGAGGAAGTTCGGCACGCCGTCACCGTCGACGTCACCACGACCTTCCACTTCGTCAGCAATGCCATCGTTGTCGCTGTCGAGGTCGAGGTGTGCCGACACACCGTCGTCATCGCCGGCACGACCAAGGGCTGCTTCATCAGCGCGTTCATCGCGGGTGAGCAGGCCGTCGTCGTCGTCGTCGGCGTCGAGCGGGTCGATCAAGCCGTCTTCATCGCTGTCGGTTGGGTTCGCCACCGCACCGAGTTCGACGTCGTCGCGCAGGCCGTCTTCGTCGCTGTCGGGGTTGTTGGGGTTTGTGCCCACGGTGCGTTCCACACCGTTGCTCAAGCCATCGCCGTCGGCGTCGCCATCGGCACCGTCGTTGTCGTCGGCATCGAGGTAGTTCGGGATGCCATCGTCGTCGGTGTCGGCCGTGCCCTCGTCGGCGTCCAGCGCACCATCGCCATCGGCGTCGACGTCGAGGAAGTTCAAAATACCGTCGCCGTCGGCGTCGATGTCGAAGCGCAGGCCGTCGCTGCGTTCTCCATCGGCAGGGTCGAAAGGCACACCCTCAATGCGGGTGGCAATGCCGTCGCCGTCGTCGTCGGTGTCGCGGAAGTCAGCTGTGCCATCGAGGTCGCGGTCGGTCAGGCCTTCCTCGACGTCACGCACACCATCGCCATCGCTGTCGATGTCGCGGAAGTCGGGGGTGCCATCGGTGTCGGTGTCGGCGGGCGCACCAGCAACGGCGGGCAGGGCTTCCAGGGCGTCGGCAATGCCGTCGTCGTCGCTGTCGACGTCGAGAGCGTCGATCACGCCATCGCCATCGGTGTCGGTGCTGCTGGCCGCGTCCTCGCCGGCGATGCAGGTGCCAGCAACGCTGATGGTGCCGTCGCACAGGCCGTCGTCGTCGCTGTCGGGGTCGCCGTCGTCGGTGCCGAGGGTTTCTTCCACGTCGTCGGGCACGCCGTCGCCGTCGCCGTCCACCACGCGGATGTCGTCGAGGTAGTCGGGCTTGCCGTCGCCGTCGGTGTCGGTGCGGCCTTCGGTGGTGTCGCTCAGGCCATCGCCGTCGCTGTCGGTGTCGAGCCAGTTCACCTTGCCGTCGCCGTCGACGTCGTCGCTGTTCACCGCGGGCAGGTCGCTGTCGGCGAGCTCTGTGGCGGTGGGGATGCTGTCGCCGTCGTCGTCGGTGTCGAGCACGTCGACCACACCATCGTCGTCGGTGTCCTGGGGATTTTCGGGATCGGCCACTTCTTCGCCGTCGAGCAAGCCGTCGTCGTCGGTGTCGTTGTCGTTCGGGTTGCTGCCGATGACGGACTCTTCAAGGTTCGTCAGGCCGTCGTTGTCGCTGTCGGCGTTGGGGCCGTCGGTGTCGTTGGGATCGAGGAAGTCGGGGGTGCCATCGTCATCTTCGTCGTCGGTGCCTTCGTCTTCGTCGGTGGCACCATCGCCATCGCTGTCGAGGTCGAGGTAGTTGGGGCGGCCATCGCCATCGACGTCGCCGCGGCCTTCCACGCGATCGCCCAGGCCATCGCCGTCGGCGTCGGTGTCGAGCCAGTTCACCTTGCCGTCGCCATCTTCGTCGTCGCTGCCAATGGTTGGCGAGCGCGCATCGGCCAACTCAGACGCGGTGGGCAGCGAGTCGTTGTCGTCATCAGCATCGAGGGGATCGATCAAGCCGTCGCCATCGGTATCCACGGGGGCAGCCACGTCGTCGACTTCTTCGTTGTCGTTGAGGCCGTCGTCGTCGCTGTCGTCGTCGTTCGGGTTCGTCCCGATGGTCGTTTCCTGTGCGTTGGTCAGGCCGTCGCCGTCGGCATCGGCAGTGGGGCCGTCGGTGTCGTTTGGATCGAGGAAGTTGGGCACGCCGTCGACGTCGACATCACCAGTACCTTCGTCTTCGTCGGGGGCACCGTCGCCATCGCTGTCGAGGTCGAGGAAGTTGGGCACACCGTCACCGTCGACGTCGCCGCGGCCTTCGGTGCTGTCGCCAATCCCGTCGGCATCGCTGTCGAGGTCGAGGTGGGCCGAAATCCCGTCGGCGTCGCCGGCACGCCCAAGGGCTGCCTCGTCGGCGCGTTCATCGCGGGTGAGCAACGTGTCGTTGTCGTCGTCGGCATCGTTGGGATCAATCACGCCATCGCCGTCGCTGTCGGTCGGGCTTGCCACCTGGCCGAGTTCGACGTCGTCACGCAGGCCGTCTTCGTCGCTGTCGGGGTTGTTGGGGTTCGTGCCCACGGTGCGTTCGGTGCCGTTGGTCAACGTGTCGCCGTCGCTGTCGGCGTCGGGGCCGTCGCTGTCGTTGGCATCGAGGTAGTTGGGGATACCGTCGTTGTCGACGTCGCCCGTGCCCTCGTCGACATCGAAGTCGCCATCGCCGTCAGCATCGACATCGAGGTGGTTCACGATGCCATCACCATCGACGTCGTCGCCGAAGCGCTCGCCGTCGCTGTTCTCATCGGCCGCGGGGTCGAACGGCACGCCTTCACGGCGGGTGGCAATGCCATCACCGTCGTCGTCGGCGTCGCGGAAGTCGTTGATGCCGTCGAGGTCGCGGTCGGTCAGGCCTTCTTCCGCATCGAGCTGGCCATCGCCATCGCTGTCGACGTCGCGGAAGTCGGGGGTGCCATCGCCATCGGTATCGGCAGGCAGACCAGCCACGGCCGGAACAGCCTCCACGGCGTCGGCAATGCCATCGTCGTCGCTGTCGAGGTCGAGCGCATCGATGACGCCATCGCCGTCGGTGTCGGTCGAAGCCCCAGCGCCCTCGCCGGCAATGCAGGTGCCAGCCACGGTGAGGTCGCCATCGCACAGGCCGTCGTTGTCGGTGTCGGGGTCGGTCGGGTTTGTGCCTTGCGTGAGTTCAGTGAGGTCGGGAATCCCGTCGTCGTCGCCGTCGAGGTCCACCACGACGCTGATCGAACCGGTGGCACTGCCGCCCTGGCCGTCGCTGACCACGTACGACAACGTCGCGGTGCCGTTGAAGCCTGGCGTCGGCGTGAAGCGCACCACGTTGCCCACGCGCTGTGCTGTGCCGCCGCTGATGGCAGTGACCGAGGTGAGCGACAGCGGGTCGTTCTCGACGTCGGTGTCGTTGCCAAGCACGGCAATGTCGATGGCTGAGCCGTTGGACGTGGCGGAATCGGCCACCGCGACAGGCGCATCGTTCACCGCTGTGACGACGACGCTGACCGTGGCACTCGACGTGCCGCCGTTGCCGTCGGAGGCGGTGTAGCTGAAGGTGGCCGTACCGTTGAAGTTGGCCGTCGGCGCAAAGCGCACCGAGGTTTCCACGACGCTGACCGTGCCACCCGTTGCCGGCTGCGTGACCGCACTGATGCTCAACGTGTCGCCATCGACGTCGACGTCGTTGCCAAGCACGGCAATCGTGAACGGTGCGGCGTCTTCAGCAACGGTGACGCTGTCGGTGTTCGCGGTGGGCGCATCCTGCGTGCCCGTGATCGACACCGTCACGCTTGCCGTGGTGTTGCCGCCCAGACCGTCGCTGACGGTGTAGGTGAACACCGCGTTCGCCGTGGCGTTCGTCGCAGGCGTGAAGCGCACCACGCCGGCCGTGAGCGTGACGGTACCGGCGGCGGGCTGCGTCACTGCGGTCACGCTCAAGGTGCCGCCGTCGATGTCGCTGTCGTTGGCCAACACGTTGATCACGTTGTCGGTGCTGTCTTCGGCGACGGTGGCAGTGTCGGCCACCGCGGTTGGTGCGTCGTTCACCGCGGTGATGTTGACAGTGACCGTGGCCGAGCTCGTCAAGGCGCCGTCGCTGATCGTGTAGTTGAAGCTGCTCGGGCCGGTGGCGTTCGCTGCAGGCGTAAAGCGCACCACACCAGCAACCACCGTCACGCTGCCAAGGGCATCGTTCATCGTGGCGGTGGTGACCGTGAGCCCGCTGTTGTTGCCCGTGTCGACGTCGGTGTCGTTGGCGAGCACGTTGACGATGGTGGCAGCGGCATCTTCGGTCACCGTGACCGCATCGGCGACCGCGGTGGGCGCGTCAGGCACGCCCGTGATCGTGACCGTGACGGTGCCCGTGCTCGTCAGCGCGCCATCGCTGAGCGTGTAGGTGAAGGTACTTTGACCACTCACGTTCGCCGCCGGTGTGAACGTGACCACGCCCGCCACCACGCTCACCGTGCCGCGCGCGTCGTTCATGGTGGCCGCCGTGACCGTCAAGCCGGCGTTCGTGCCGGTGTCGACGTCGAGGTCGTTGCCCAACACGTTCACGATGGTGCCAGCACTGTCTTCGAGCACGGTGATCGCATCGGCCACGGCCGTGGGCGCGTCGTTCACGGCGGTGATGGTGATGTTCACCGTGGCCGTCGTGCACAGGCCCTGCGTGTCGCAGGCCTGGTACGTGAAGCTGTCGGCACCTGTCGCGTTGGCGGTGGGCGTGTAGCGAACCTGGGTACCAACCACGACGACGCTGCCCTTCGTCGGCGTCGACAGCGTGCCGATGCTGAGCGTGTCGGCGTCGGCGTCGGTGTCGTTGGCGAGCACCGACAACAGCGTCGCGGTGTCTTCCACCACGCTGAGCGTGTCGGTGTTGGCGACGGGGGCTGAGCCCGTGGCGCACGCAAAGGCCACCGACGGTTCCTGCGCCGACAAGACCACACCAGCATTGCCGGCGATCCCCACGAACGCACCACCGCTGACCGCGGTCCCGCCCGCCCCGGCGTTCACCGTCGTCGTGCCGCCCCTCGTGCGGTGCAGGACGATGACACCGCCACCACCACCGCCGCCGCCGCCGTCCTGGGTGCCAAGCATGCCGACGCCAGCACCACCGTTGGCTGCGAGCGTGATGCCCGCTGGCAATGCCTGGTCGCGCGTGGCGACGAGGATGGTGCCGCCGCCACCGCCGCCGCCGCCGCCTTCAGCACTCGCTGAGCTGCGCGTGGCACCGTTCGCCAGGATGCTGCCGCCCGTGCCGCCCACGGTGCGCGCCCAGACGAACACAGCGCCGCCACCCGACTGACCCGAGCCAGCCTCGGGCGACGTCAGCGCATCGTCACCGCTCGCGCCGCCACCACCGCCGCCAAGAATCACGCGATGGCGGTTGGCAATCGTCAGGCCGGAGTTTGTATCAGCCCCAACACCCGCGCCGAACGCATCGGCATTCGTGACGTTGCTGGTGCCACGTCCGCCACGTCCGCCGCGTCCGCCACCACCACCGCCACCGCCGGCAGCGTCGTTCGAGCGGGTCGCACCACCACCAGCATTGCCGGGGGCGCCTTGCCCTTCAGGGGCCGTTGGGTAGCCATCGGTGCCCGTCGACAACGTGTTGGTCGCCGTCGTGTACAGCCGCGTCGGCGTGCCGGCGTAGCCTTCGCCCTTGGCCCCTGGCGACCCTGCGATGTTCTGATTGTCGTTGTTGCTCGTGTTCGAGCGCCCGCCGCGAAAGCCCATCTCAGACGCATCCAAACGCCCGCCATTGAGCGTGAGCGTGTCGCGCACACTCACAGCCACGATGCCGCCGGTGCTGCCGTCCCAGGCCGCAGGAACGACCACGCCGGCGGCAGCGATGGTCAACGACGTCGGCTCGGGCACGCGCACCACCTGGAACCGACGCACGCCCTGCGTGGCGCCCACCGTGGTGTTCGTGACGTAGGCGTTGACGAGGCCACCGCCGGGGCCTTCGCCCACGACGCCAACGTTGCCGCCGCTGACCGCACCTGTGGCGCGCACCAGCTCGTAGCGGCCCGCGATGAAGCTCGCGTTTTGGGTGAGCGCGCCCGAGCGATCCGTGAAGCCCGCGCCGTCGCCGTAGGGGTCGCCGATGGCAGCGCTCGCGCCGACGTTGAGTTCGGCACCCTGCATCTGGATCACGAGCAGCAGGTCGCCCGCAGCAATCGCCGTAGTGCCGCGCAAGGTGCCGACAGAAACGCTGGTCGCGCCGCGGGCTGCGGTGCCCACACCCGCGTGATAGCTGTTGAGCGTTGTCGACGACGACACGGTGACCGCACCATCGCTGCCATCGGAGCACGCACCCACGGCACCAAACTCCAGCTCGCACACGCTGTTGCAGCCGTCGCCGTTGGTGGCGTTGCCGTCGTCGCATTCTTCGGCGGGGTCGAGCAGGGTGTTGCCGCAATCGGTGGCGACGTCGTCGCAGATGTTCACGGCGCTCGTGAAGGCGACCACGCGACCGGCACCGCCCACGGTGCTGCCATTGGTGGGGAACTCGGCGAGTGCGGCAATGCTGGCCGTGCCGCTTGTGCCGCCAGCAACGCTCGTCGTCGTGCCCGTCGGGGCCGCAATGAAGCCGCCGCCGCCGCCACCACCTGGGCCGTAGCCGTCTGCAGCCGCACTCGCCGGTTGGCTGCCACCAGCACCGCCACGGGCGTTCAACGTTGCTGTCGACGACGTGGCTTGCAGCACGATCCCGCCGCCGCCGCCGCCACCACCGGGCGCATCGTTGGCGCCGCCGGTCTCGCCTGCTGCACCGTCGGCGACGATGGTGCCTGCACCGCTGACGTTGCCGAGCACGAACACGAGGCCGCCACCGTCGCCACCGGCGGAGTTCGTGCCGGTCCCGTTGTTGCGATCGCCCGCACCGCCACCGCCGCCGAAGAACACGCGCGTGGCGGCATCGTTCGCCAGCGGACGACCACCGCGGCCACCGACGTTGCGGCGGTTGTCATCGGTCGCGTCGGGAGTGGTGCCTGGTGCTGTCGTGAGGGCGTTGAAGTCGCCTTCGCTGTAGGAGTACCCGCCGCGGCCACCACCCGACGATGTCGTCAGCGCGTTGCCGTTGGCGATGAAGTCTTGATCAAGGCTCCAGGCCGCAGCACCAGTGACCGCACCGTTCATGTTGCCAAGGCCGGTGTACGTCACGCCGTTGTCGCCGTTGGCACCACCGCCGCCGCCCGCGTTGTGGGCATTGCCGCCGCCACCGCCGTTGGCGGGTGCACCTCGACCAAAACCACCATTGGCGTACGTCGTCGCGTCACCGGCGACGGATTCACCTTTCGCGCCGCCGTCGGTGTTGTTGTTCGAACGGAAGATGCTCGGGCCCGGCAAAGAGGTGCTCGTATCGGCCGCGCCGCCGCGAAAGCCCTGGCCCGCGACGTCGATGCTGCCGCCGAGGTTCACGGTTTTTGTGGCCTGCACGGCAACGATGCCGCCGCGCGTGCCGTCCCACTCCGCGGCCCGCAGGCGCGCCCCCGACGGGATGGTGAGCGTGCCGAGGCGTGGCACACGCACCACCTGCGCATTGCCGGCGGTGGTGTACGCGTTGTCGAGGGTGCAGCCCTGCAGTGTGATCACGTTGCCGTCGACGTTCGCGACCGTGACGAACTCGTAGAGGCCCGCACCGTTGAGGTTCGTGACGGCGCCGTAGGTGGCGTTGTCGTTGGTGCTGATGGTCGCACCGCGCGCCTGGTACAGCAGCAGCAGGTCGCCCTCGGCGAGTGCGCCAAAGCGCGCGCTCGTGAGCTGCGCAATGTTGCTCACGGTGATCGAAGAAGCGCCCGCCGCGACGTTCGCCGACAGCGTTGCGTACTCGTTCAACACCACCGTCTCGCCCACCTCGAGGTTGAAGTCGCCGTCGAGGCCGTCGAGCGCTTGCGTCGCAGACGCTACGGCGTCGATCGATGGTGCTGCTTCTTCATCGTCGGGGCCGCAGCCCGCCAACAGCGCAGGCAGGGCACCGAGCAACGAGGCGATCACAGCAAGGCGGAGCGGGAAAATCGGCATGGCGCATCGTCTGCGCCGCGGTGAGATCCGACTATCCCACCTGTCAAGTTGTCTCGGTCGGGCGCACTCTGTCCCAGTTGCGCCGTGGGTGTGGCGGTGAGCGCCGCGCCATGGTGTCTCAACCACCAAGTCTATTGCGCTGAAATCGCACACAAATTGACTTCGGCGGCACAGCATGGGGTGCACCCACCATGGTGACGGGCGCGACCGAGCGTGTGGCAGCGCACCGCGCAGCCACGCTTCACCAACGCGCCTACGCCAGCGACGACAACACGCCGCTTACCAGCAGATGCCGGTTCGAGGTGGCCTCGACGACGAGCTCGTGCAGGCCGGCGGCGTCGAGTTGGGCACGTACTTCGTCGAGGGTGAACGCCGCGTGCAACGACGCGGCGAAGTCGTGCTGCAGCACCTCGGGCTCGCCAGCGGCGTAGGCGGCCACGTACTCGTCGACGAGGGCAGCGGTTGCCGGTCGCATCAAGTCCATCACGAACACCTTCGTGCCGGGGCGCGCGGCACGGCGCACGGTCTGCCACAGCACTTCGGGGCGATGCAGGTGGTGCAAAATACTGTTGGATGTGACGACGTCGACCGCCGTGCGCGGCAACGCATCATCGGGCAGAAACGCGCGATACAGGCGCACGCGGTTGCCAAAGCCTTCGGCCGCCACACGCGATCGACCAATCGCCAACATGGCGTCTGCACCGTCGACGCCGTCGATGACCAACCGGCGACACCGACGCGCCAACCGCAGCACCACATCGGCGGGGCCGCAGCCGATATCGAGGGCAATGCCGTCGACGTCACCGAAGCGGGCCACGAAGCGGTCGACGAAGGCTTCGTGCGGGGCGGCGAAGTCGGCATTGGCGTAGGCGGTGGCCTGGACCTCGTCGTTCATCAGCTCGGGTTCAACGGTGCGTGGCAACATGGGCATTCCTTGTGGGTGGTTGTCGACGTCGTAGCGCATCGCGACGGCAAGCGGTCGAAACGTGCGGCACGCGGAGGTGCGGGTCGCTATACGCGGGCCATGAGCCGCGAAGTCGATGACCTGCTGATGTCCCTGGCCTTGAAGCACGCGGTGTCGTCGTCGACGGCTGCGGTCGGGCTGTTGGTGCGCCATGCCGAGCGCGGCCCCATCGTCGATCTCGCGCGCCACCACGAAGTGCTGCTCACCGACAACGGCATCGCTGCAGCAGAGCGCAGTGGGCGTCGACTGGGGGCGCAATTGCGCGCTGTCGGCATCGACCGCGCCGTGTTTGTGCACAGCCCCGTCGAGCGCTGCGCGCAGACCGCGCGGGGGCTTGCTGCTGGTGCGAGCGAAGCAGGTGTCGACGTCGAGATCGTCGGCGTCGTCGAGCACCTTGGCGCCAGCTACCTGCGCGACCCTGCATGCGTGGCCGAGGCCGCGAGCAACGATGGTGCAGCCTTTGTGCGCCACTGGTTCAACGGGGCGTTGGCGCCGTCGTGGATCGCCCCGCTCGACGAGGTGGCCACGGGTCTCGTGCAAGCACTTGCGCAGCAGCTCCACCAGGCGCGTTTCGTGGTGGGCGTCAGCCACGACTGGAACATCGCCGCCGTGCGCGAACATGCCCTTGGCCTGCGCTTCGAAGACGTGGGCTGGCCGCCCTTTCTCGATGGGCTGGTGGTGCACCTGGATGCGGACGGACGCCCGCACGTCGACTGCGTCCACGCCCGTGCCGCTTCGGAAGATCACAAGCAGCCGGCCCCGCGACTGGAGTAGGATTCAAGCGTGCAGACTGCGGCGCAGCTCAACGAAGAGGTCGCTCGTGTGGTGCAACAAGGCGCCCACGAGGCCGCGGCAGCGTTGTCGCGTTTGTTGCGTCGTGGCGTTGGCGTCGTCGGCTTTGGCACGGGCGAGGCGCGGGCCATCGCTCAGCAGCACGCCCGCAGCGTGGTGTTGCTCGCGTTTGAAACCAGCGGCGGTCTTGTGGGGCAGCTGGTGTTCGTCCTCGACGAAGCGGTCGCGGCGCAGGTTGCAGCGTCGCTGGTGGGCGGCAGCACCGACAGCCTCTCTCGCGCATCGATGGCGGCCCTCGCCGAGGTCGGCAACATCGCGGCGTCGGCGTTCTTGAATGCGGCAGCGCGCGTCGTGTGTGCCACCTGCTTGCCCAGCACGCCGCGCGTCTCGCACGCGCCCGCCGAGCAGGCGTTGGTGGCGGCCTTGCCGTCTCGTGCAGCGTGGGTGGCCCAGCTCGCCATCGACGACGTGGGCAACGTCAGCCTCGCTTTCACCACGGGCTGACAGCGCAAAGCAGCTCAGAGCAGCAGGCGCTTGTAGCGGGGCAGGTTCTCCAACACGGTGCCCACGCCGTCGACCACCGCGTGCAGCGGGTTCTCGGCGACAAACACCGGCAACGCGCACTCCTCGCTGAGCAGCACGTCGAGGTTGCGGATGAGCGCGCCACCACCACACAGCACGATGCCGCGGTCGATGATGTCGGCCGACAACTCGGGCGGTGTCTTTTCGAGCGTGGCCTTCACCGCACCCACGAGGTGGCGGATCGAATCGTTGAGCGCTTCGCGCATCTCGACCGACGTCACCGTGAGCATGCGCGGCACGCCCGTGATGAGGTCGCGGCCCTTGATGTCGAGGTCGAGCTCTTCTTCGAGCGGATAGGCCGAGCCGATCTTCATCTTGATGAGCTCAGCGGTGCGCTCGCCGATCAGGATGTTGTGGCGCTTGCGCACGAAGTTGACGATCGCCTCGTCGAGCTTGTCGCCCGCGACGCGCAACGTCTGACTCGACACCAGCCCGCCGAGCGAAATGACCGCGACGTCGGTGGTGCCGCCGCCGATGTCGATGATCATGCTGCCGCGCGCGTCTTGCACGGGCAGACCAGCACCCACGGCCGCTGCCATGGGCTGCTCGATGAGGTGCACCTCGCGAACACCAGCACCAATGGCTGCTTCGCGCACGGCCTTCTGCTCGATCTGCGTAATGCCCGCGGGTACTGAGATGATCAGGCGCGAGCGCACGAAGCTGCGGCCCTGGTTGGCCTTCTCGATGAAGCGCTTGATCATCGCTTCGGTGACGGTGAAGTCGGCGATGACGCCGTCACGCATCGGGCGAATCGCGGTGATGTTGCCTGGCGTTTTGCCGAGCATTTCCTTCGCTTCACGACCAACAGCGAGCACCTTGGTGGTGTTGCCGTTTTTCACGATCGCGACGACAGACGGCTCATTCAACACCACGCCCTTGCCGCGCACGTGCACCAGCGTGTTGGCGGTGCCGAGGTCGATGGCGAGGTCGGTGGAGAAAAACGAAGTGAGCTTGTCGAACACGATGGCAGGCCTGTCATGCGAAGGTACGACGACGACGACGACCGCGACGTTGTCTCTCTTTGCTGCGCCTTTGTCACGCACGCGCTTGCGCACAGCGAAGCTGAACGCGCGTTCCGTGGTGTGTCTGTGTGGGAGCGTCTGTGGGAGCTACGTCGTGGCGGCCCGCACACCGCGCGCTGCGGCCATCGCCACCGAGAAGCGCCGGGCCACCAGCCACAACGCGTCGACGTCGTCGTTGGCGAAGGCCGACACCGCACACGCCCAGGTGGCACCCGCCGCAACAGCTTCGGCGGCGCGCAGCGGACCGGTGATGCCGCCGATCGCCACGACGGGTAGGGCGCTGTGCGCGCAGGCCGTGCGCAGGGCATCAACGCCGACGAGTGCTGCGTGCCCCTGCTTCGTGGGCGAGGCCCAGATGGGCCCAAGGGCCACGTGGTCGGCACCGCCCGCAGCCACCACGTCGACGAGCTGGGCCACCGAGTGCGTCGACGTGCCAATGACTGAGGCCGTGCCCAACAGCCGACGCACATCGGGCGGGGGCAGGTCGGTGTCGCCGACGTGCGCACCAACGCCGGCGACAAAGGCGATGTCGGGGCGGTCGTTGACGACGACGTCGATGCCGAACGGAGTGGCCAGCGCTTTTGCCTGCTGCACCATCGCGAGCCATTGGCGATCCGTGAGGCTGTCGTCGGGCTTCACGCGCACCTGCACACGCACAGCACCGCCGCGCAGCACGGCATCGAGGCGCTGCGTCCACGACGACGACGGCTGCACAATCGCGTACAGCCCGTGGCGCGGCGCCTGCTGCGGTGTGCCGCGTGCTGCAGCACCCAGGCGGCGCGCAAGCTCAATCGTGTCGTCGAGGGCGGCCAGCAAACCAGCACCTGCCGTACCACCGATGCTGTCGGCCAGCGGGCACACAAAGCGCTGCGTTTCGGCGATGTACTCGACGAGCTTGTCGTCGTTGTGGGCCTTGTGCAGCTCCGACAGGTTGTGCAGGCGGTCGGCCACCTTGATGAGGCGCGTGGTTGCTGAGGCAGACTGCAAGCGCGCGTAGTAGGCGGCCGTGACGTCGTCACCCTTGCCCACCTTCGTGAGCAACGACACCTGCTGCGCCACCTCGGCGCCCACGTGTTCGCGCAACACCGCTTCGGTGTGTGCGGCACTGTCTTCGATGACGTCGTGCAACAACGACGCAGCGCGATCGGCCGACGACAACGGCAAGCCCACGACAGCACCAAGGTCGGTGGCGAGGGCCGTGACCGCGCGCGGATGATCGATGTAGGCGGCGCCATGACGACGACGTTGACCAGCGTGGGCGGCGTGGGCGAGGGCATCGGCCACCGCTTCGAGGGCAACGTTGTCGCGCGTCATCGTGGACTCCGTTTTCGTGGCCAAGGTCAGGTCAGCCCGCGAGGTCGCTTTCGATCTGCTCCCAGCGCTCAACCAACGCGTGGATGGTCTGCTCGAGGGCATCGTGTTCGGCCTGCAGCTTCGCTTGTGCGGTTGCCGAGGTGGTCTCGTAAAAGCCCGGCTCGGCCCACTGCGCAACGATCACGGCCTTCTTGGCCTCGTTGGCCTCGAGGTCCTTGAGCACCTGGTCGCGCTTTTTCTCGAGGTCCTTCAGCCGGTTCTTCTTCTTCTTCTGTTCTTCCCACGACGACGTTTCGGCACTCGAATCGCCGGCCGCCGCGCGGGCTTCGGCGCGCACCTTCTTGGCAATCGCTTCGCCGTCGAGGTGGTCGTCGTGCTGCGCGCGCAGGTACTCGGTAAAGCCGCCCTGAAAGTCGGTGACCCCGCTGCGCTTCACTTCGATGATGCGCGTGGCGATGGCGTCGACGAAGGCGCGGTCGTGGGACACAAATACCAGCGTGCCTTCGTATGCCTGCAACGCGCCAATGAGTGACGCGATGGCCTCGATATCGAGGTGGTTGGTGGGCTCGTCGAGCAACAACGTGTTTGGCTGATCGACCGCCAGCCCCGCAAACACGAGGCGTGCAGCTTCGCCACCCGACAGGGCCGTGATTGGTTTTTTGACGTCGTCACCGGTGAACAACGCCTTGCCCAACTGGCCGCGCGTCCAGGCAATGCCCTTGTCGCCGGTTTTGCGATCGAGCCACGTGAGCGGCGTGTCGGTGTCGCTCTCGAGGATCTCTTTGTGGTCCTGCGCGAAGTAGCCGACCGAGACTTCGTGGCCCACCTTCACGCTGCCCACGTCGAGGGGCAGCACGCCGGCGAGGATCTTGAGGAACGTGGATTTGCCCACGCCGTTTTCGCCGATGATGGCGACCTTCTCGCCACGGCGCACCATCACCGTGAGGTTCTTGAGCACGACGTTGTCGCCGTAGGCTTTGCCCAGGCCACGCACGTCGAAGATCTCTTTGCCCGCAGGACGCATCGGCGAGAACCGGAAGTTCGGCGTGCGGCGCGATGACGTGGGCAGTTCATCGAGCTGCTCGCTGAGCTTCTCGATCTGCTTCATGCGGCCCTGCGCTGCGGCTGCCTTGCTGGCTTTGGCGCCGAAGCGGTCGACGAAGGCCTGCTTGTGATCGATCTGCGCCTGCAGGTTTTCGATCGCCGCTTCTTTCTGCGCGCGCTGCAGTTCCTTGTCGGCCATCGCCTTGGTGTAGGGGAACGAATACGACGTGACGGTGCCGTA
>JBIKRQ010000659.1:0-5499 GCA_044349155.1 Myxococcota bacterium | reverse complement strand
CACCGTCGTCGTCGAAAGCGCCATCGGGCACGAGCACATGAAAGTGCACGTTCAACTGCAGGGCCGAACCGAAACGCTGCACGAAGGTGATGGCGCCACACGTCAGTTGACGAAGCCCGCGTCGACGCGTCAGGTCATCGTCGACGTGTCATGTGAAATGCGCAGGGGATACATGCGTTGATGTTGAGTTGCTGGTGTCGAGCACAGCGGTCGCACCTGGCGGCAAACTCGCCCTGGCGTACTGAGCCCTGGCGTACTGAGCCGTGGCAGGTCTTCGCCGCAAACAGAGCAGCTCACACCACCGCCGATGCCGCGAAGGGGGCCGCGCTTGTGGCGGCGAAGACCTCTGCGAGGTGATCGACAAAGGCACGCACCGCGCTCGCGCCGCGCGGCTGGCGCCGGAACAGCGCCAGGATCCGGAGCTCCGGCAGGGTCCAGTCGGGGAGCAGAACACGCAAGTGCTTCTCCTCTACGTCGCGCGCCACCTGCCACGCCGGCAGGGCCGCGAAGCCGAGACCCTCGCGGACGAGCGCCTGTGCTGCGATGGCGTCGTCCGTGCGAATCCGGCACGGAAACGAGACGTCGACGTTCTCGTCGCCGCGACGCAGCCTCCAGCGCCGTCCGCGCTCGTGGGACGGATGCCCGATGAGGCGATGGGGCTGGAGCTCCGACGGGGTGCGCGGTTCGCCCCAACGCGCGACGTAGGCGGGCGACGCACACAGCACGAGGGGGCAGCTCCCCAGGGCACGCATGACGAGCGAGGGACTGTCCGGCAGCGCAATCACCGTTCGTATGGCGATGTCGATCCCCTCATCGACCAGCTCGACGCTGCGATCGTCGAAGAACAGGTCCAGCTCGAGCTCCGGGTTCTTTGCGAGCCAGGCGGGGAGCGCGGGGAGGATGCGGTGACGGCCGACGGTGACAGACACGCTCACGCGGAGGAGTCCGTCCAGGCCAGAGCCGCTGAGCACGCTCTGACGCGCCTCGTCCACCGCCCGCACGACGTGCAGTGCGTGCTCGTAGTACCGGCGGCCGGCGGGGGTGACCTCGAGGCGGCGCGTCGTGCGTCGGGCGAGAGGGACGCCGAGGTCCTGCTCGAGCGCGGCGAGATGACGGCTGACCGCCGCAAGCGAGGTGCCGAGCTGGCGCGCCGCGCCCGAGAGGCTGCCCGCCTCCACCACGCGGACGAAGATCTCCATCGAGACGAGACGGTCCATCGCGGCAGCATGTGGATTCTCTCGCACGGCGCAAGGGTGATTCACGCCCGGCTGAGCTACCGCACAGACGCCCCCCCGATACCATCCGACCCATGAAACTTTCTGACCGAACCATACTCGTCACCGGGGGCGCCTCCGGGATTGGGCTCGCCCTCGCCAAAGCGTTCGTCGCGCGCGGCAACAAGGTCATCATTTGTGGCCGCTCCGAGTCAAAGCTCGCGGCGGCACGGGAGCGCCTACCGGCGCTGCAGACGATTGCCTGCGACCTCAGCCACGCCGAAGACCGCATCCGCCTCGCGGAGACGCTCGCCGCCGACCATCCGTCCCTCGACGTGCTGGTGAACAACGCCGGCATAATGAACCGCCTCGACCTCAGCGGCGACGCGGACACTGTCATGCGCGCCGCGGAAGCCGAGTTCGCGACGAATCTGACTGCGCCCATCCACCTCTCTCTCCTGCTCCTCCCGCGGCTCCGGGCGCTGCGCGAGGCAGCGATCGTCAACGTCGGGAGTGGATTCGCGTACGTGCCGGGCTCGCCGGTTCCCATCTACTCGGCTTCCAAGGCGGCGCTGCACTCGTTCACTCGGTCGCTTCGCCGGCAGCTTGCCAACACAGCCGTGGGCGTGTTCGAGGTGATGCCGCCGGTCGTCGACACCGAGATGACGAAGGGTTTCAGCGGCGCAAAGTGGACGCCAGAAGCGGTCGCCGAGGCAGTGATACACGGTCTCGCCGCCAGCACGGCCGCGATCCGCGTCGGCTCCACGGGCGTCATCTACCACCTCTCGCGCGTGGCGCCGGAGTTCTTCTTCCATACACTGAGCAAGGCCATGGACGAGCAGCCGACGCCGAAGCTCTCGTGACGAACCCGGGCGAATGGACCGAGCAAACCAGACCGAGCAGCCGACGAAGAGATGCGGATAGCCGCCGGCGCGATTCCCGTTGTTGGGCGCTTTTCCGCCGGGGTATTCGCCGGCTTGGCGGCGAACGTCCTCGCCGTCTGATCCGCCGGACAGAAGAAAATCGCCGCGGTGCTGTCACAACCCCGCGCCGCCAGCGCTCCAACCTGCATGAGCCCTGTTTCCCGCCTGTTGCGTGTCGCTGCTGTGTCGCTCCTCGCTTCTTGCGCGACGGCCGGCCCGACCGCCTTCGCCTCACTCCCGGAGCTGCCCATGGACACACCCCCTGCCGCCGTCGCTGTCGTTCGTGTCGCTGCGCCGTGGTGGGCGCCGCGCTTTCTCATCGTGAACAAGATGATCGACGCCCTGCCGCACTACGCCGCCGCACCGGGGCTCTTGCACAAGAGCTTCACCTTCGACGACGACGGCCACTTCGGCGGCGTCTACGTCTGGGCGTCACGCGCGGCCGCTGCCGCGTGGTTCAACGAGGCGTGGCACGCGCGGGTCCGGCGGGAGCGCGGGGTCGACGGCGACGTCCGCATCCTCGACGTCGGCGTGAACGTCGTCGGCGGCGCGCGCCTGCGCGGCGCTCCCCTGCCGCCCCACGCCCTGCGCGGCGACGTCGCCATCGCCTGGCTCTCGTCCCGCGCGCCCGTGCCCGCCGCCGAGCGAGCGGCGCGGCAAGAGGCCCTCGTCGACGCCTGCGCCGACGACCTCAGCGCCGTCGCCCGCGTCACCGCCGTCGTCGACGACGAAGGCCGCGTCGGCGTCGTCGTCTTCTTCGCCGGCCGCGCCGCCGGCGACGCCTTCATGAACGCCGACCGCCGGCGCAACGCCGGCCGCGCCGTCGGCGGCGACATCGACGTCAACTGGTTCGACGCGCCGCTGCTGCTCGACGCGTCTGCCGCGCAGCGTGACAGCGCCGACAGCGCCGACAGCGCCGGCAGCGCCGGCAGCGCGGCCGCCGGCAGCGTTGCCGCCGCCGACGTCGCCGTGGGAGGCTGAGCCGTGGACGCCCGCCAGCTCGACGCTCTCCGCTTCTTCGCTCAGGCCCGCGTTGTCGGGCGCCGCGAGCGGCACAGATGAACAACGACGATGACGACAACGAAGCACTCGCTGCCCGCGCTGTGGCCGGCGACGCCGGCGCCCTCGCCCTGCTGTGCGAGCGGCTCGAGACCCCGGTGTTTCGCCTGTGCCTGCGCCTGCTCGGCGACGTCAGCGACGCCGAAGACGCCGCGCAAGATGTGCTCATCAAGGTGATCACGCACCTCTCGGGCTTCGAAGGCCGCAGTCAGCTGATGACGTGGGTGCACACCATCGCCGTGCGCCATGTGCTGGCGATGAAGAAGAGCCGCGCCGAGGAGCGCGTCGTCGACGAGGCCGACTTCGCTGCGCTGCTCGACCGCGGCCTCGCCTTCGGCGCCACCGCGCCACCGGGCCCCGAGGACAGCACCTTCCTGAACGAGGTGCGCCTCTCGTGCACGCAAGGGATGCTCTTGCTGCTCGGCCGCGAAGAGCGTCTGGCGCTGGTGCTGGTCGATCTCCTGGGCTTCGACACCGCCACCGCCGCCGCCATCGCCGAGGTCGGCGACGCGGCGATGCGGCAGCGGCTGGTGCGGGCGCGGGCGCGGCTCGCGGGTTTCTTGCAAGCGACGTGCGGCGTCGCCAACCCCGCTGCCACCTGTCGGTGCGCCGCCCAGGTGCCGGCCAAGAAGGCGCGCGGCGATGGTCTGCGCTTTCAGCCCCTCGTGGCGGGCGACCTGCCGCGCACCACAGCAGACGTCGACGCGGCCGCCAGCGAGCTGCGCTCGTTGCGCATCATCAGCAACACGTTCCACGAGGGCGGCGCCTGGAACGCTGCGCCCTCGTTGCGCGCGCGGATGCGTCAGCTGCTGCCGACCCTGCTCGCCGGCGCCTGAGCGAAAGACTCATTCTTCCCTTGGTCTTTCCTCCAGCGCGAGCATCAGGCGCAAGAGCGGAGCACTCGTGACGGCGACGAAGAGCACCGGCAGCAAGCCCCAGACGCCGGAGAACAACACCGCCGGCAGCGCCGCCGCCGAGGCCGCGACGCCGATGGTGACGAGGCGGGGTCGCGGTCCGCGTTGGTCCGCTTCGTCGTCGTCGCGGGCGGCGCGGCCTGACATAAAGCCCCGCAGGGCACACAACGCGGCGAAGACCAGGTGCGAGAGTCCAGTGAGGACGAAGCTGGCCACCATCCAGTTGGCAAAGCTGCCCTCATGTCGGCTCAGACCAAAGTGGGTCCAGACGTCGGGTGCCCAGAGGTTCGGGTGCACGATGCCGTGCAGCGTCAGGGGGCCGACGAGGGCGATGCCGGCGAAGAGCAACGCCCGCGACACCGCTGCGTCGTCAGTGCCGACGTGCGACGAGGTCAGCGTCAGCCGCCGGGCGGCGAAGGCCACGACCGCACCGGCGAGCCAGAGCAGCGGAATCACGGCGTGGGCCGAGCTGCGGTCGCCGAAGAGCGCCGTCAGCACCATCAGGGGTGCACCCAGGATGAGGCTCACCCCCAGCCATCTGCGCGCTGCGTCGTTGGCGGCGGCCGTTCGCTCGGCCAGCGACGGTCGGAAATCAGGGATGGAGATCTGGGCAGGGCCCGCTGGACGGTGGTTCAGGAGGACGCTCATCCCCGAGGAAACCGCCGCGGACCTGCCGACATTCCCCTCCGCTGCACGGCTCATCGCTGCACGGCGGGGGTGTCGATGCCTTTGACGTAGCAGACGCGGCAGCGGGCTTCATAAGCGTCGCCGCCGCCGACGAGGATGGTGTCGTCTTCGCCTTTGGTGATGCGGGCAGCGTCTTTGTGGACGCGCTGCGAACGCGCGGCGGGGGCGCCGCAGACCATACACACACTCAGCTGCTTGGTGACTTCTTCAGCCAAACACAAAAGTCGAGGCATCGGGCCAAAAGGTCGACACAAATAGTCGAGGTCGAGGCCGGCGACCACGACGCGGGCGCCACGGTCGGCGAGGCGTTCGACGACGTCGACGATGCCGTTGTCGAAGAACTGCGCTTCGTCGATGCCGACCACGGCGACGCGCGACGGCTGCGCTTTCGCGGATAGGACGAACAGGGCGCCTTTTCAAAGGGCGGCCTTGCAGCACCCCCGCCCAACTTGCTCTTTTGTTCGGACTCACGGCCCGCTGAACCCGCCCAAAACCGGCTCTTTCAGGCCACGGCTCGGGAATCAAGCCCGCGCGCAGCACGACATCGACGTCGACACCGAGCAACGATGTGGTGTGCGTGACCGCGCCATAGGCCAGACGAAAGCGGGGCAGCAGGCTGTTGACGTCGATGCCGAAGGCACTTTGTGCGCTGGCACTGCGGATGGCCTCGAGGCGCACCA
Source organism: Myxococcota bacterium (assembly GCA_044349155.1). Classification (GTDB taxonomy): domain Bacteria; phylum Myxococcota; class UBA727; order UBA727; family VGSZ01; genus VGSZ01. The sequence continues at coordinate 22 of JBIKRQ010000659.1, read as the reverse complement.
CAGCCTGCAGCACACGTTGGTG
>JBIKRQ010000002.1:0-73531 GCA_044349155.1 Myxococcota bacterium | reverse complement strand
CTCTTCGGTTTGCACAACACTGGTACGCACCACAACATGCACCATTCACACCCCACCGGAAACTATGGGTTGTATTTCAATTGGTGGGACCAGCTGATGGGAACAAACCACCCCGAATACCACCGCTATTTCGACGGCATCAAGCAGTGGCAGGTGACGGCGTCGGCGCCGCGGCCCGGCGGCGACGAGCAGATCCAGCCAGGAGCGGCGGCTGCGGTGCACATCGAGCAGGGTCGCGTGTGAGCCCCATCATCCGCAACGAGCGCGCTGCACGCCCAGCTCCTCGGGCTTGTCCTCGGAGTGCCGCGCCGTGGCTGCGACACCTGAACGCGCGTGGTGAACGCACGGACACGTGCTCGCCGCTGGCGATGTGCCGCAGGGCGGAAGTGTTGCTTGCCTGCCCCAACGACGTCACGCAGCGACTGCAGGGTCCGCCCCATGCGTTTCCTCGTTGCATCGTGCGCTCTGCTTCTTTCCACCGTCGCGTGCCCGGCCGTCGAAGCACCATCGCCTGACATCATCGTGCAGGACATTGGCAGCTGCATGCTCGACAGCGACTGCGGCGCTGGCTTCTGCCGCTTCGGCGTGTGTGTCGAGGCGGAGTGCAGCGACAAGCTCGACTGCGACCGCGCCCACATCTGCGTCGACGATCGCTGTGTGGCCCCGCCAGCACAGTGTCGCGGTCCTGCCGACTGTCCGGGCACGAAGCTGTGCGATGGCGTGAGCGACACCTGCTTCTCGGTCGATGGCAGCGAAGGAGAAGGCGAAGGCGAAGGTGAAGGAGAAGGCGAAGGCGAAGGAGAAGGTGAAGGCGAGGGCGAAGGCGAAGGAGAAGGTGAAGGAGAAGGAGAAGGTGAAGGTGAAGGAGAAGGCGAAGGCGAAGGTGAACTTGGTCTCGATGGCCTCGTGCTCAGCGACGACGACGTGGCCAGCCATGTCACCGAGCTGCCCGGCGGTTTGGTGCTCGTGCGTGGGCAATCGCTGGTCATTGCGCGCAACGCCGATCGCGCACAGTTCGTGGCGACGTGGGGGCCGCTCGCCTCGGCACTCTTTGTCGATGCCGACGTCAGCAACTTCGGCGTGCCGATTGTGAATGGCGATGAACGCTTCACGCTGTCGAAGGGCGATGCGGTGATCGACGGTCCTGCTGCTTCCGGCTCGGTGCGCCACTGCTACCAGCGCGTCGGAGCCAATGCATCGTCGGCGTCGGCGTGGGATGAAGTGGCGATCGCCGACGGCACACCCGGCACCGCCGACACCGTTGCGGGTCGCACCGGGCTGACCATCACCGAGTGGTGCGATGCCGACACGCCAGCGCTGGAGTTCATCGAGCTGACGTCGCTGTAGACGAGCGGATGTCGTCGACGCCGTGGCGCGCTACGGTGGTTGCATGTCTGTTGTGCTGCTCGCGTTGCTGTTGGCGACGTCGCCGTCTGCTGCTGCTCCGTCGTCATCTGAAGCGTTGTCGCCTGATCAAGAAGTCGAAGCCTGGGACCCGATCACAACACCCGAGCCCAGCGCACCGCGCCCGCCGCGCGACATCCACGACGACACCGCACAAGCCGTTGCCGCGATCTTTCCGGTCGCTGGTGGCGTCGTCGTCGGGTCGCTCGCGGCCTACCTTGTCCTGGTCGCTGGGAGCGTCTTGCCTGCGGGTACGGTGCCGGCGGTGATCGTGGCGACGCTGGCGGTTGCGGCTGCACCAGCGGTGGCGGTGGCGCTGTTTGTGCCCGACCTGCCCGCGTGGACGCCGTGGCTCACGAGCCTGTTGGTGCCCGTTGGCGGCGTCGCCTTTGGCGCGGCGATGTTTGGCGCCAGCTACGGGCTGGTCATGCTGACACGAGGCCCCGACGACGACTGCGGTCTCTGCGGCGTTGGCGGCCTGGTGGTCATTTTGGGAACGCCAGCCGCTGGGGTCCTGGGCGCCGTTGCTGGCGGCCTGACAGCGACGACGATGGCGGCCTACGCTGCGCAGGAGTAGCTGACATCTTACCAGTGGAAGAATGACCCGCGCACCAATCTTTCCAGCGGTAAGATCGGTGCTGCTGGGCCTCTATCCCTGCGGTTCGCTCACGGGCTCGAGGACCGGCCACAACGCCTGCGCGAGGTCGCTGGCGAAGCGGTGGGCGCGCGCGTCGTCGAGCCGGTCGAGGTCGGCGTAGACACGCGCCAGACGCGCCACACGGTTGAGGTGCAGGTCTGTGCCATCCAGCAAGGCCGCGTGGGCGACGAAGAACAGGCCGTAGCCGCGGCGGACGTCGTCGCCGAGGTCGAGCTGCCACGCCTCGGCCGCGAAGCGCAGGTACGGCTCGACGATCGCCACCGCACCATCGTGGTGCTGCGTCACAGCGCGTGCCACGTCGTCGGCGGTGGCGAGGCCCGCGTGCCGCAACAAGCGCACGAGGTACTCGGGAAAGAACACGGCAGTGCCGACAGGGCGTTGCACCCGCGCCGCAACCGCCGTGTCGAGGGCTTGTAACGCCGGCGCCTGCAGCAACGCTGGTAGCGAAACGACGTCGAGCTCGATGGCGCGATCGGCGCGCGACACCTCGGCGTGAACCTCGGCCTGGTAGCGCGCCAGGTCGCTGCGGATCGAGCTGAACTCCTGATCGGCCAGCTCGAGCAACGAAGCCACACGACTGAAACGACGACGGATGACGTCGGGAACCGCAGCACTCGCCTTGTAGCCCAGGTCGTGCTCGACCTCGGCCCACGCGTGCTGCAGCACCGTGCGCAGTTGCACCTCGAAGCGAAACGCCGACGGCAACGACGACGACGCCGGGGCGCTGCACACGTAGTGCAGCGAGCGGTAGCCGAAGTGGCGGTGGTCGGTGTAGCGGCGCTTGTCGGCGCTGTGGGCGAGGTCGACGACGAAGTGCCGCTCCAACGCATGGGCGACATCGTCGACGCTGTCTTCAAACGACGTGACCACGCGCAGGCCAACGAGGTCGGTGAGGTCCCACAAGCTGCGGTAGGTTTTGTCGGGGCGCGCGAGCTTGCCGCGCAGGCTGTCGGCCGACTTGGTGCGCGAGGTGATCACCTGCACGTCGTGGCGGTGGGCCAACAGCGTTCGCAGCTCGTGCTCGGCGGTGGTGCGCCAGGCCTCGAGCTGCGGATGGTGCGCGACATAGGCCGCCATCAAGGCATCGTGACTCATGCCGAAACGATCGGCGGCCAGCGCGCCGCGGTCAACGTTCAGTTGGCGGTTGCACAGTGCGACGCACGCGCTTCGTCGTCGAGCAAGCCGGGCATGAAGTCCGCCGCAGGCAGCTCGCGGCACAGCGCGCCCAGTTGGTCTTCGTCGAGATCGTCGACGACAAAGAGTTCAACAGCGGCGTGCACGCCCGCAGGCAACGACGCCGCCGGCACCTTCGGCAACAAGTCGCGCGCAAGCTTCTTGTTCGTCTCGTAGCACTCGGCCAAAAACGCGCCGCGCGCATCATCGGTGGCTTCTTCGCCCGCACAGTGCAGCGCTGCTTCGGCAGCGTCGACCAGGCGCTTGCCGGCATCGGCAGGTGTGGTGGCGGTGGTGGTCGACGTCGATGCCTCGGTGGTGGCGCAGCCCGTCAGCGCGGTCAGCACACAGGACAGCAGCATCGTTGTGAGCTTCTTGTTCGTCATCGGCTTCCTCTGATGTCGTGGTGCAAACGGTTGCGCTGGCGTGCGGGTTCATCCGACCAGTGGTTGGATCAGCGTGGGTCGAAAAACGGCGCCATCCTTCCACTGGAAAGATGGCGCCGTCTGTCGCTGGCAGCGTGCTTCAGCCCTTGAGGCCCTCGAGGTCGCGCACGAGCTCGGAGTAGGCGATGGCGTCGAGGGTGCCAAAGGCATCGCCGCGATCGACACCACCCCAGCGTGAGCTGCTGCCCACCACGGCCGAGCCGAGGGTCTGCTCGGGGCTCTCGGCGATCATGCCCGTGTAGATGCCCTGCTCGAGGTCGAGGGTGACCGTGCGGCCGTCGGCGAGCTGCTTCTCCATCCAGCACACCACGCCGCCATCTTGCGGTGCGCCACGGCGCCACCGACGCTGCTCGAGGCCCAGCACCTTGCCCGTCTTGACGGTGATGCCCTTGACCACATCGAGCACCTTGCTCGCCCGCTGCGCTTCGTCGGCGACAAACGTGGGCCGCCCCAGCTGCGCAAACGGCTGCACCAACTCGTAGTCGCCAAAGACCTGCGACCACTTGCCCGACGTGGCGTCGTCGAGTTCGAGCGGGTGCGGAATACCGACGGTGACACCGTCGGGGATCGAAAACGCGTCGTCGTTGCCGTCGGCACACGAGCGATCTTCAGCGACGCGGAAGGTGTTGGTGAGCTTGCCGTCGAGGTACGTACCCCACACGAGGCGCCGCACGATGTGCACGACGAGCGGGTGCTGCACGAACAACTCGTTGAAGCCAGCAGCATCGAAGCGGCGCTGTCCGCACATCGCCAACTCGAGGCGCAGGATCTGCAGCGACGCCGCTTGCTTCGCATCCTTCTTCAACTGCCCCCAGGTCTCAGCCGCAGCTTTGGCCTTCTCGCCGTCGTCGCTGGCCTTCGGCTTGGGCAGGTCTTTGAGGCGTGCGCCTTCGTGGTCTTTGACAAACGGCCGCAGCGCTTCGTCGAAGCCGACGGTGAACCAGCGTGTGCCGAAGTCGAGCTTCATGCTGCCGTCGTCGTCGAGGCCGAGGTCGGGTGCCAGGCGGTCTTCGAGTTCTTCGCGGCTGAGGCCACGCGTTTCAGCAATGAGCTCGATCTTCCCCTGCGCCTTGGTCTGCAGGCCCTTGAACTTCGACTTCAAGGCGATCGCGTTGAGGTGCATGAGGGCGACGTCGGAGCCGATCACCGCCAACACGTCGAGGGCACTCACCGCGCGCGCGTGAGCCGCTTCACCGGGCCACTCCCGCGCATATGCCGCGAGCTTGCGGGCACAGTCGTCGTCGCCGAAGAAGCCGACGATGTTGAGGCCGTAGCCCTCTTTGCTCGATGCCCCGTTCACCAACCACGTCGACAACGTGGCCCACGCGAGGCGCGCGAGGCTCTTTGGTTCGCACGCTTCTTTGAGGGCTTCGATCCCCGCGTAGGGGTCGTCCAACGACGAGAACGCCACCATCTCGAGCACCGCGCTGGTGGCGGCGATCGACAACGCACCCTTGCCGCCTTTGAGCACCGGGCGCGGCAACGACTGCGCATCGAGCCACGTCGCGAGCTTGGGGACCTTCGCGGGGAATTTGTCGAACGGGCTCGCCGCCAAAATCGCAACGACGGCGTCCTTCACGTTGGCTACGGCAGCAAGGTCGAGCACGGTTTGCTCGTGGCCGTTTTTCGCCAACAACCGCAGCACGTCTTCGGCGTACTCGCGGTCTTTGCTGACCTTGCCGACGGCGGTGGCCAACACACCATTGGCCGCATGACGCGGATGACGCAGCAGCCACTGCCGCGCGCTGTCGCGCATCGACTTCTTTGTGGCGAGGGCGGTGGCCATGGGCATCGCGAAGGCATCGACGCCAACGGGCACGAGGAAGTCGATGACCTCGGCGAACGCCGCAGCGATGCGTGCGGTGTAAAGCGGCAGGATCGCGAGTTCGTGACGGGCCACGGCGCGCGGGTAGTAGCTCGTGTCAGACCAGCGGTTGTGCACACGTTCGGCAAAACGTTCGGCCCATTCCGTGGGCGCATTCGCGAGGTCGTCGACGTCGATCGTGCTGTTGCCGTTGACCTTCTGACGCCACCAGTTCTCGTCGTACTTCGAACCGCTGCCGCCCCTCTGCTCCCACTTCTCGCGCTCTTTGGGCAACCACACCATCGATGGTGGCAGTGGCGTGACCTTCACATCGAGCAACACCGCGCCGGCGGCTTTGGCCTTCTTCGCGTGCCATGGTGGCGAGGCGAGAAACGACGGCACATCAGCGGGTGCAGCATCGGCGACGGCTTCGCCCTGGTCGGCGACGACGGCGGCCAGGCCGCGCACTCCTTCGGCGTCGAGAAACGGCGTGACCTCAGCGACGAGTTCAGGCAGGCGACGCACCAACGACGACAACACCGCGCGCGCGGGATCGCCGCTCTTGCCGCGTGCCGCTGCAGCCTTCGCGGTCAGGCGCATCACGCGACGGGGTTGAAACAGCGCGATGTCGGCGAGTGCTGCCTGCGCCGCTTTTTGCGAGAGGTGTTGCGCCACCACGCCAACCGTCTCGTCGCTGCCGATGGCGCCGATGGCCTCGTACCAGCGCACATCCTGGTCGCCGTCGTATGCTGTTGCGCGCGCGAACAGCACGGCGGCATCACGGCCCAGGCCATCGATGAGCGTTGCCGCGAGGTCAGCGCCGATCCCGTTGCCGTTGTTGTCGACGAGGTTGTTGACACTGAACTGAGATGTCGCTGGCACCTGCTCGAGCTTCGACACGCTTGCGAGCAACGCGAGGTAGCCGGGTTGTGCCGACAGGCAGTCTTCGAGGTCTTGTGTGACGAAGTCGGCGTCGGGGAACAACACGGACGACGCCACCCGCTCGTTCATGCTCTTGCGCAATGGGCGAGCCGCCGCGAGCGCTGCGGCGTAGTCGGCATCGCTCGCCGCCACAAGATAGCAGCGCAACCGATCGAGGCCGCGCCACGAGCGCCCCCCCTCGAAGCTCGAACTCCAATGGTCGGCTGGCGTTTCCAGCAGCTCGACGACGGAGGTGCCGGAGTAGGCGGGCGACCGAAAGCTGCGCTCCATCGACCGCACGATCGCGCCGGTGGCCAAGGCAACGCCCTGACCGCCAACAAGCCAATCAACAGCGTCGTCGAACGCGTGCGGCACCCGGTAGGTCGGCTGCATGCCGAACCAGCAGAGCAGCACGCTGGCGTCGTCGACGTCTGCTGGGGCTTTGCCCGCCTCGACTGCCTTCGTGAGGCGCGCGATTGCTTCGTGACCCGAGCGCTGCTGGTCGGCGATCGTCTTTGCGAGTTCGGCACGCGCCGTCATCGCCTTCTTCACCGCGTTGAGGGCCGCCACCGCCGTGGGCACCTTGAACGGCACCACCACGCCGCCACGACGAGGAAAGGCACGCTTCGTGAGCGCGTCGGTCCAAAACACCTGGTCTTCGGCTTCGACGGGCGGCGCCACGGGTGCAGCAGCAGCGGGTGCTGCCTTCGCGACGGGTGCGCTTGCTTCATCCGCATCATCGACAGGGGCGCTCTTGGGCTTTTGCGCCTTTGCGGCTTTTGGCGCAGCGGCGGTAGCCGAGGTGGGCGCAGCGTTGGCTGACGCATCAGCACCGACTTCGCTGTAGCCCTTCTTCGTCTTCTCGGCGACGAGCTTGTCGTGCTCTTTTTTCGCCTTGGTGTCGTCGTCAAACGACTTGGTCTGCGTGGTGCCCGACGTGCCGATGCGGCCGTAGACGACCGTGAACGAGCTGCCCTCGAGACCGATTTCCCAGAACTTGCTCGACGAGCCTTCAACGAGTTCGAAGCGACGCATACCCGACCTCCACAGCGTGAGGTCGGGACCGTAGGCACAGTGGCCTGCGTGCTGTCATGTCGACGGCGTCACACGGTCAGGTGCGCGCCAGACGACGGTAGAGCGTACGGCGATCCACCTGCAGCACTTCAGCGGCGCGTGTTTTGTTGCCACCCACGAGGCGCAGGATGTGGTGGATGTAGCGCACCTCGACTTCTTCCAACGTTGGCGCCGACTCGATGCGCGTGACCTCGACGGCGAACAGCGCGCCGGGGTCGACTGCCAACTGCAGGGCCAACGTGGCGGCGGGGTCGGCGTCGACGTCGTCGAGGGCGTGCTCGATCGCGGTTTCGAACTCGGCGATGTTGCCGGGCCAGTGGTGCGTGAGCGCCTGCTCGCGCGAGGCCTGCGCCAACGGTGGAGCCTTGCGTCCACGTCGAGCAGCAGCGCGGCGGATGAGTTCGTCGGCGAGGCCAACGATGTCTTCCTTGCGCTCACGCAGGGCGGGCATGGCGACGGTGAACACACCCAGGCGGAAGCGCAGGTCTTCGCGCAGGCGCCCCGCGCGGATGGCCAGAGCCGGCGTGTCGACGAGGGTCGAGATGAAGCGTGGGCGATCGTGGGGCGACTTGTGCTCCAACGACGTCAACGCCCGCAGCAACGACACCTGCACACGAGCCGGCAACGCATCAAGGCCGTCGAGGACCAGGGTGCCGCCGGCCGCGCGCGCCAACGCACCAGGCGTGCCGCTGCGTCCAAGCAGGTGCTCCTCGATGGTCATGACGGGCAAGGCGGCGCAGTGCACGACGACGAGGGGCCCGGTGGCCCGTGGTCCGTTGGCGTGCAGCCAGCGCGCAATACGCACCTTGCCAGTGCCGCGCTCGCCCGTGAGCACCAGCGGTGCATCGGACGTGACCACAGCACTCAAGAGCGCGCGCACCGTGCGCATGCCGGCGCTGTCCCCCAACAGCGACCGTTCGGTGGCGAAGGGCAATTCGCTGGCCGAAGACGTGAGCGGAAAGGAAGGCGAAACGGAAGCGTGATCGACATCGACCATGGCAGGACCTTTCAGATCTCGGGCTGCGGGGGGCGCAGCGAGGTCTGTTTAAGCAGGGTCCGTGCCGAGTCTTGCGCCGCATCCGGCTGCGACAGCAGTCATCCAGACTGCGTGAAATCACGCAGTGCCATATTTGCCATGCGGGATTTCACGCAACCGACCGTTCGAGTGTCCGATCTACCGGGTCACCAGGCGAATTTTGCTTCGGGCCTCGAAGAGAAAACCGGCGTTGCGGCTTTGTCGCCGAGTGAGGGGCGGACGGGGAAACCTACTGGCAGCCAATCGGTGCGCTGCTGACCACCACGTCATCGTACGAGAGCGTGCGCACATCGCCGCCGTAGGCTTCCCACCCGAGGCGCAACGATTGCGGCGACGTCGTCCATGGGCCGTTGCGCAACCACTGCTCGTCGAGCTCGGGGGTCGACACCCCGTCGAGCACGAGTGCATCCACCACTTCGCCGTCGATCGACGTCGACATCGTGCCCGCCGCACCGTCGATGGTGAACTCGACGCAGGTCCACTGGTTCGGCACAAACGTCGTCGATGCAGCGATGCCCACAGGCCCAAGGCCGGGCAACGTGGCGTCGTCGCTCTCGCGGTTCCACATGATGATGCCGGCCTGCCCGCCCAGGCGCAGGTCGCTGCCGTCGGCACCAGGCAACGTCGCGAAGGTGACGTGGGATTGGCCCAGCGCTTCGTTGATCTGCATGAAGAAGCGCACGTGCATCGGCTCGGTCGACGACGTCAGTGGGATGTCGACGAAGACGTGGTCGCAGTAGCCGCCGCCGCCCACCACTTCGAGGCGCTTGCTGCCACCGTGGGCACCGCCGTCGACGACCGTGGCCGTGCCAGTGCCGCTGCAGTCGGGACTTGTGACCTGCCACCCCGACGGCAACCCCGACTCAAAGCCCTCGCCTGACGACGGCCCTGGTGCCTCGCCTTCGCCTTCGCCTTCGCCCGCAGGCGCTTCGCCTTCGCCTTCACCTTCTGCACCACCACCACCCGTGGTGTCGTCGCCACCGGTGCCATCGTCGTCGCTGGCCGCACCGGGCACACCACACTGGCCCGTCACCAGCGGGCTCTTCGCCACCGCCGCCACGAGCTCAACGTAGCGCCGACCGCCGTCGCGAAACGCAGGCAACAGTGCATCGATCGATGCATCGTCGTCGGACTTCAAGCGACGGCCGATGGCAAACGCGAGGGTCTTTTCGACGACGCAGCGCTCGGTGTCGGGGTCGTGCTTGATGATCTGCACCAACTCCTGCGGCGTGGTGAACGACTGCCCGCGAAACACACCACTGGCGTCGATGTCAGCACCATGGTCGGTGGTGCGGTAGCGGCTGTCGGCGCCGTAGTTTTCCAGGCCGAAGCCGATCGGATTCAAGCGGTCGTGGCACGTCTGACACGCGTTTGGACTCGTGAGGATCTCGAGGCGGTCGCGCGCGGTTGGTTGCTCAGGCGTGGCCTGCGGCACCGGCGGGATGTCGAGCCCCAACGGCAGCGGAATCGTCTGACACATCAAACGCTCGAGCACCCACTTGGCGCGACGTGGCGGGTTCGTCTCGGTCGATGTGCTCGTCACAATCGACGGTGCCGACTGCCCAAGAATGCCCGCGCGCACGTCGTCGGCCGCGAGTTCCACACGCTCCATCTCGCTCGATGTGCTGGGCAGACCAAGGAACTGCGCCAAGGCTGGATCGACGAAGGTGACAGGCGCGTCGATGGCTTCGAGCACGTCGTGGTCGCCGAAGAAGAACTCTTCGATGTACGCGTCCATCTGCCGCTGTGCTGCTTCCATCACCGTCTGGTTCACGCCGGGAAACAAGCCGGGATCGAGCGAGAACGACGCAACGTCGGTGCTCTCAAACCACTGCGACACGAGGTTTTTGCGCAGCGCGTGCGCCTTCGTGTTCGCCAACATGCGCGTGATCTGCGCCTCAAGCACGCTGTCGTCGAGAATGCTGCCGTCGTCGACGGTGGCTGCAAGCTCGGCGTCGGGTGGACCACCCCACAAAAAGAACGACAAGCGCGCGGCCACCGCTTCAGGCGAAGCGGCACCATCGGCGGGAAATACCGCTTCGGTGCGCATCAGGAAGTTCGGCGAGGTGAGGATCGCCGCGAGCGCCAGCTTGGTGGCGTCGTCGAAGCTGTCGCCGTCAGCACGGGTCTCGTTGTACAGGCCAACAAGACCGGTGACCTCGTCGTCGCTGGCCACACGCCGCCACGCCTGCCGCGCCATCGCGCGGATGATGCGCTCAGCACACGGCACTTCTTCGTTGGCATTGCCGGGGATGCAGACGCGCACCGCGGGATCGCGCGTGGTCGACGGCGCGCCGCTGCTCGCGGTGCCCTGCACGTCGACGCCGGCGATCAGCAGGTTGCGATCGAGGCCGCTGGCTTCGTCGAACAAGTCGTTCGTGAAGCGCACGCCCACCACCAACGTGCCTGCCGCTTCGTTCGAGCTGACACGCAGCTCGCTGGGTGCCGAGGACGACGTCGACGACACGTCGATGCCCGAGCGCATCGTGCCGTTGATCCACACATCCATGTGCGGCAACGCATCGCCCGCCTGCTCGCCCCACGCGCGCACGACGATGTCGACGTTTCCTGCACTCGCGAGTTCGAAGGTGTAGCGGGCCTCGCCGTCGGACCACAGGTTCCACGCCGTGTCGCGGGCAGCACCCACCGACGACTGCGCTGCCGAACCTGGCAACGTTTGCAGGCCATCGCTGCTGCCGCCGCCATTGCCGCCGCCACCACTCGCGAGCAACGCGCCGTCTTTGGCCCACAGTTCGTCGACGACACGTGGCATTGCTGCCTCGAGGTCTTGCACCAGGCGCGGCGAAATCGACAGCGCTTCAATCGTGTTGTCGAACGCATCGAGGGGCACGCTGTCGGCGACGAACAGGCGCGCCGGCGCCACCGTGTCGCCGAAGCTCTGCTGCAAGCTCGCGTCGATTTCGCGACGGTTCAAGCGCCCCAGGGCAAACGTGGACTCGGGGCACGCGATGGTGTCAGGCACATCCTCGACGCCCTCGCAGCCGGGGCAGCCCGCAGTCGCAGCGGCGATGACGACGAGAGCGGTGGTCAAACGCGTTGTGTGCATCGTCATCACACACCTTCCATGCGCACGTGGCCGTAGTCGCCAAACGTCGAGATCGTGGGGTCGAAGGCCTGCAGAATGCGCACGAACAAGTTGCCCGTGGTGTTGCCGCCGCCGTCGATGTGACCACCCGGTGTGAGCACGCCGCCAAGGCTGCCGCCCAACAACAGCGGCATGTCGGTGGAGTTGTGCGCATCGGAGTCGGCGATGTCGCTCGTGTAAAAAATGGCCGTGCGGTCGATGATCGGCACACCGTCGGCGTCGAGCATGAGCCCCAACTGCCGCACCAGGTAGGCGAACACGCTCACCTGCCACTGGTCGATCTTCCCCTTGGCATTCGTGCGCGCGGCATCCGTGCCGTGGTGCGATGCATCGCCGTGGTGCGAGTACGTCACACCGTCGACGACAAACGGCATGGGGCTCACACCCTGCCCCAACATGTACGTCGCCGAACGCGTGGCATCGCACTGAAAGCCGCGCGCGATGATGTCGGCCAACAACTGCGCGTAGCGGGTGCGGTCGACGGGAATGCCGCTGACCGGCGTGGTCGCATCACACGACGCCGACACCGGCGTTGAACCACCACCACCGCCGCCCGTGCCCGAAATCTGGTCGAGCTCGCGCTCGATGCGACGCACACCCTCGAGGTACTCGTCGACGCGCTGTTGATCGGTGCTGCTCACCTGGCCGCGCAACGTGCGGGCATGACCGCTGATCAAGTCGACCACGCGACGACGACGCGCCGCCTGCTTCAACGCCGACGGCGATGGTCCGCTCTCGCTGCCGGTGGAGGTGCCGCCGGTGTTGCCCGCCAGCGAACCAAACAAGCGCTCGAAGGCGACCTGCGGATGATAGACATTGGCCTGCGTGGTGCCGTCGACGACGGAGACGCGGCACGACTCGGAGTCCTGGCAGCGGTCCTGACGGTCTTCGCCGTTTGGTGCTTCGTAGATGCCGTTGGCGTTTTCGACGATCTGCGGCGGGAAGTAGTAGCCGTTGTTCTCGAGGCTGAAGTTCAACGTCGACAACCGCACCTGGTCTTCGGTGAGGCGGCCGATGACCTGGTCGACCGACGTGGCGCCGTCAAACGTGAGCGACGATGTGAGAAAGCACTTCTGGCCCCCGCCGTGGCTGTTCATGTTGTCGGTGTCGCCGAGGCGCATGTTCGAGATGATGCTGACGTCGGCGAGCACGTCTTGCAGCGGCTGCAGCGACAACGGCAACGTGGGCGACGCGCCAAACGCCTGCGGCTTCCACAGCGACGGTACGCAGCCGTTGGTGTGAAACATGCCGACGAAGCGCAACGCACCGCCGGTGGACTGCGCCCGCACCGCACGGGGAGCTGCAGCCTCGAGCAACGGCAAACACGCCAGGCCTGCCAACACGCGTCGTCTTGAGAGCAACATCGCACCTCCAACCACATCCGTGGATGTGCCACGGCAGAGGTGATTGCTGGCGCGATCGCAGATCCGTCATGACGACGAGGCTGGATTGATCGGCGGGGAAGTTTCCCCGCCCGCCCCTCAAGAGGTTCGCCTCGGCGACAAAACCGCAAAGCCGGTTTTCTCTTCGAGGCTGGCGCATTGGCCAGCCTCGTCAGGGTCAACAACTCGCTCGTCGCCGAACTCAGGCGGCGGCTGTGCGCTGCGGGGTCATCACGAACGCGAGGCGCCCACCGGAAGCCCGCGCACGCGCCGGCGCCAGTGCTGGCGACGACAGGGCGAACGAGAACACGAAGCGGGTGCCGCGGTTGGGTCGGCTCTCGACCTCAATGGCCCCGCCGAGTTCGTCGACGGCCGCCTTCACGGCCGACATGCCAACACCACGCCCCGACAGTTCGCTCACCTCGTCGCGGGTCGACAAGCCATCGGTAAACAACGCCGCCACGAGGTCGGAACGCGTGTCGTGTGGCAGGCCAGCGCTTTGTGCCTTCGCTGCAACACGGTCCCAGTCGATGCCGCGGCCGTCGTCGTCAACGGTGACGGTCACAGTGCTGCCGTCGAACTCGCTGCAGAAGCGCAACTGACCACTTGTCGGTTTGCCCGCTGCTTCGCGCGCTTCGGCAGGCTCGATGCCGTGATCAATCGCGTTGCGCGTGACGTGCACGAGCGAGGACCAAAACGCGTTGAACACGACGGGGTCGAGGCGCACGCCGTTGCTGACGACGTCGACCGACACCGGCGAACGCTCCAGGCGAACGGCGACGGCTTGTGCCTGCTCGGCCAAACGCACGAGGCGACGTGCAGCGGGTTCGAGCGACCAGGCCTGCACCCGCGGCGCGATGTCGGCCGCGGAGCCACCGGCAAACAGTGCCGCGAGGACCGCCTGGTATTCGGCGTCTTCGACCTCGACAAAGTTGCGCTCTTGATCGCCAAGCCAGTTCTGCATGCGGCGGCTCAGGTCGCGCCACAAGCCCACAAGCGTTGCGCGCTCGAGGTCGTTGGTCAGGCGGTCTTCTTCGGCAACCGCGGTCTCGAGGTCGTGGATGACCGACGCCAGGCGCGTGAGCCCGAAGATGCCGAAGTTGCCCTTGAGCGTGTGCAGCGTGCGGCGCTCTTCCTCGCGGCCCTGCTGACCCGTCAGCGAAGCCATGAGCTTGTTGGCGTCGTCGTAGAAGGCCACGAAGCCGCTGCGGTCGCGCATGATGCGCTCGAACACGGCCATGTTTTCTTTTTCTTCTGCTTCGCGGCGAGCGGCCTCTCTCGCCGACGTCTCGTCGGAGAAGAGCACCAACACGCGTTCGATGCGCTCGTTGTCGCCGCGAATCGGCGTGTAGTCGATGCGCAGATCCTGGCGCGCGCCGTCGACCTCGACCTGCAGGTGATGCGGCAACTGGGCCACGATGACCTCGGCGGGCATGTCTTCAGCAAACAAGTCGGGCAAGCCCATGTCGAGCCACTCGGCAGCGCCGGGGTTCAGCGGGCGAAGGATCTCCGACAAGCTGGCTCCACCGGGGATCTTGCCAAGCCAGCGTTCGACCATCGCGGAGCGTTCGTTGGCGACGGTGCCCAGCTCGTCGATGGTAAGCAGGCCCTGGTTCACGTTGTTCATCACGAGCCGCATCTGCGTGTTGCGCGCTTCGATCTCGACCGTGCGCTTCTGCAGCTGTGACGTGCGCTCGGCGACCTGGTGCTCCAGGCCTTCAGCGTAAGCGGCGAGGCGTTGGTCGCGTTCGACAATCGCAGCAGTCATCTGGTTGAGTGCACCCACCACGCCCTGAAACTCGTTCTGCTCGTTGTAGACGAGGGGCTCGACGATGAGCTCGCCGCGCGCATCGCGCTTCGACGTGGCCGCACCGATGAGGGCGATGACTTTCTTGAACGGCTGAAACAGCAGGTGCAGCACAAGAGCACCAAGGCTGATGAAGAAGAGCGCGACGCCAAACGACACCCGCGAGCCTGCCGCGGCAATCGCATTTGCTTCAGCGCTGAACTCGTTGAGCGGAACGCGCATGCCAAACACGAGGCCGGAGTTGGTGGTCGCGTAGCGAACGATGTGGTCGACGCCGTCGACACCGACGGAAGGCATGACCTGAACCTGGTTGGCGGTGCCGCCGAGCGCGATGCCCTTCATCCACTCCTGCTTGTTGGCGGGCGTCATCTGGACCGCGGGGTTTTTGCCGTCGGCGATCACGAGGCCGCTGCGGCTGTCGACGAGGAAGCCGGCGGTGTTGTCGGTGAGCGTGACCTCGCGAACGAAGCGTTGGATTTGCTCCAGCGACCAGTCCACCGTCGACAAGCCGATCACCGTGCCGGCGTCGTCGTACATGTAGTGGTCGACGGTGATCATCAGCGCGCTGGTGCCAGCTTCGTCCTTGTAGGGCTCGGTCCACACCGCGCCCTTTTTGGGGTGAAGGGTTTTTGCCGCGCCGTTTGCGATTGCGACCGTATACCACGACTGATTCAGGTAGTCGTACTTCGGTGTATTCAGGTCCCAGGTGAATTCGACCTTGCCCTTGTTCCACGAGGCGTAGGGGCCAAAGTAGCGATCGGCAGGGTTGAAGACGTTGGGCTCAAACCACAGGCCGCCGCCAATCGCGTCGGGCATCTGCTCCACCGACTTGACGATGTACGACTGAACCTCGGGGACAACATCGACCCCTGAGGCCTTGATGTGCTGCAGGCGCGAGCCGGCGGTGGCCAGGCCGCGGGCCACCGACTCCATGTAGTCGGTGAGGTTGTTGAGCTGAGCGGTGTTCGCCTTGAAGGTCTCTTCGAGCTGCCGATGGCGAACCTGCAGCAGGGCCTCTTCTGTGCCATTTTTGTTATGCACCGTAACTGCGGAATACCCGATCACTTCAAACACAAAGATTGCAGCGAGAATGCGGAAGCGGATGCCGAAGCGGCCCTTGGTTTCGCTCATGGGGTCACCATCGCGACGTCGTCGCCTTCGGTGGCGGTCGCAGCGACTGGCGTGGGTTCGGTGGGGGCCGGTGCCGCGACAGCGGGAGCGTCGGCAGCAGCTGGCGCTGCGGCGAGCAGCTTCTCAAACGGATTGATCGACGACCACAACGACACGAACACAGCGTCGTAGGTGGCCTTTGGATCTTCGCGCTCGTTCATGAGCGACAGGCCGCCCATGATCCCCATCTGCGACGTCGCCGACCAGTTGATGGCGATGTTGGTGCAGCTGGCTTCACTGACGCCGCTGATGTGGTCGACCGCGAAGTTGAACGGGCCCACCGATGGAGATTCATAGCCACCAAGCCACCACACCTGGTTGGCACCGATGCCGCGCAAGTAGCCTGGTGCGAGGTAGACGTTGACGTCGGTGTTGCCGACGTAGCCACCACCAAGGGTGACGCGACCAAGGCCGACGTCGCCGATGGCGATGGTCTTGGTGGCAACGGCGTAGGCTGCGTTCATTGACGCCGCCAGGTTGCCGAGGTCGACCTCCATCACACCGAGAGCGATGTGCGGCATCAGCCCCGACTCGCGCACCACCTGCAACTTGGCGTTGTAGACGAACTTCGCGACCGGCGCTTTTCCTGGAGCCACGAAGCCGTTGATGACATCGACGCCAACCTCAAGACCGCCAAGGTCGAAGTCGCCAACGCGAAACGTGGGCATCACGCCAACATCGATGCCGGCCCACGTTGCACCGGGCGCGAACGTCGGCGTGATCATCACTGGGATGTAGCCGTAGTAGCCAAGCGTGCCGAGCGACTTCGATTCGCCGGTTGGCGCGAACACCACCGAGGTTGGGTAAGCACTCGCGGCCGTTGAGCCGATGAGTGCGAAAAGTGCGAGTGTGCGGACGATGTGTTGCGGGCGCATATGGTGGCCATCGCGTGCGCCCGAACAAACTGAAGCGCGATCTCGCAAGCGCGCGCGATCACACCATCATCGTCGACGACAACGACCGACACGCGCGCACATCCACGGACTCACGCACCGGTGAGTTGCGCACTCACTTCCATCAACTTGTCCTGCAACGCCTCATCATCAGCGAGGCGGTTTGGTCGCTTCTCGCGGCACTTGTCCCAGTAGCGGCCGCTCGTCGTCACCGACGACGATGTCGCGCAAAACAACGAGGTTTGCGCGCCCTGCTCGTTGGTGATCATGAACAGCTTCGCCACCTTCTGCAGCAGCGATGGCAGCTCGCGCCACACATCCGACGCGACCACACCTGGGTGCAACGACGCGGTCACGACAGAAGAATGACGACGCGCCAACGCCTTGGCGTGCAGCACGTTCATCAACTTGCTCACGCCGTATTCGCCAAACGCGGCGGTCGATGTTGCCGGCTTGTGGATTGCGTCGAAGTCGATGCGCTTGGCGTTGTAGTGGGCCTCGCTCGCGACATTCACGATGCGCGGTGACGACGACAACAGCAGCCGCGGCAGCACGAGCTGCGTGAACAAGTACGGGCCAAAGTGATTGGTGCCCACGGTGAGTTCGAGGCCCTGCTTCGTCATGCCCTTGCTGCCAGCGAGTCCTGCGTTGTTGATGAGCACATCGACGGGACGATCGGTGGCGAGCAGTTCAGCGGCGGCGCGACGAACGCTGTCGAAGTCGGCGAGATCGAGCTGCAGGAAGTCGAGGTCTGCTTGTGGGTGTGCGGCTTTGATCGCTGCAATCACGGGCAGCGTTTTTTCTGACGAGCGCGCCGCCAACAGCACGCGAGCACCAGCACCGACGAGCGCTTCCACCGTGGCGCGGCCAATGCCGGTGTTGCCTCCGGTGACCACAAACGAACGACCGCGAGCCGCAGACACATCAACCGACATCGAACACCTCGTGTGCTTTGTGTGCGTCTGTTGCGTCGGTGCTGCAACACCCGGCGCACACATGGTTGACCAGCGCACAACGTCAAGACATCGACGCGTGATGCTTTCGCTGCTCCTGCTTTTGCCGCTCGCGGTGTGCAACTCAGCCTTCACGTGCTCGATCGCCTGCGAGAAGAACGACGTGGCAGCGTGCACATGGCTGGCGCACGAGTTGTGGGATCGACCTGCGGCCGCCCGCGCCTGCGTCCTCGACGACAAGACGTGCGATGAGCTGGCCATCATCCTGCTCACCTCTCGCACTGACGACGCGACTGACGCGGTAGCGCGACTGACACCACGATGTGAGCGAGGCGACACGACGATCTGCGGGCTTATCGCGGCATCCGCATGGCGAAGCACACCAGCACCGTTCGCACTGTCGACACGTGCAGCCAGCCGCGCCTACTGCTCAGCAGGGGTGCCTTCGTGCTCCCCGTTTCGCTGCGCGGACTGGGGCGACATGGTCAGGCTGTGCACGGCGGCAGCGACGGGACTCAACGAGCCGAACCTCGCCGAGAGCGCGTGGAGTCGCGCCCTCGTCGCGTGTCGCAAAGACGCCAACGCCTGCGTGGACATCCTCGCGACCGCCGCGAGCCGCATTCGCGGCGCGAAGACACTGCAGCAGAAGTCGCAAGCGACACAGGCGTTTGCTGAGGTCGTCAACGCCAGCCTCCCCGCGTGTAGCAAGCCAGACGACGGCGCCTGTCGGGCACTCCACTTCCTCAAGCTCGACGAGGTGCCAAGCGTTGCCTCGGCAGTGCAGGCCAGGTTGTGCACCGTCGTGGGTGGCAGGATCTGCACCGAGCAGGACCTCCAGAAATGTGACCGTGGCAATGGGCCGCTCGCCTCGTGCATCAACGCAGTCCTCGCTCTGGGCTCCGACGAATTCCGTCCGGCCCGTGGCATCAACGAGAAGCTCGTCGACGCGTGCCGCGGCGACGATGCGGTCGCCTGTTTCGCCTATGGCGTGGCCAACGTTGCCGAAGCCACTGGTGCGTTTGAGGCGACCGCCGACGAAGCGTTCGTCAAGGCGTGCAAGCTCAAGCACCAGGGCGGCTGCCGCGCGGCGACGACGACGGCGGCCATCGCGAAGCCGCTCACCGTGCCGAAGGACGTGGTGCATCCCAACGAACTCGTCAGCGTTCATGTGCGCGCCAAAGGCAACGGAGCGGCACTCGGCAAGGTGTACCTGGTCGAGCAATGGGTCTGGGACGAGGACGGCGACGAAGCAGTGCACACACGCGCGGTGATTGCAGCCGAAGACGCCCCAATCGTTCACGATCGCCTTCAGCTGGCCGGACTCAACGAGGGCGCCGACATCGTCGTCTGGGACACGGTGACCGGCTCGATCACGCGCACCGTGGCGCTGACCAACGTTGTTCGCTGAAGGTCTGCGGGGCTTGTAGGTCTGCAGACCACATGTGGGTACACGACGCGGATCCAGCGCCGCGTCACGTCGCTGTGGACGGCCCCGACCCTCTTCGCTACATGAGAGTTCAGAACGTCTTGAACCGTAAAGCTGGCGTGACCAGCGGAAGGCAGCCATGGCAGCCAGGATGGTCGTGGTTTCTCGCAACGCGGATGCAGCAGTGGCCCTTGCAGCGCGGCTGCACGCTGACGGCGTCGACGTGGTCACGCTGCAGGGCTCGATTCCCGCCCTGCTGCTCACCGACAACGATGCCCTCGCCGAACGCTGTCGTGCTGCAGCCGACGTCGTCGCCGTGCACCGCAAAGCGCCCGCGTGGCCGTTGGCCTCGAACGTGTTGAGCGGACCGCGCACCGTGAAGGTGGGCAACGTCGACGTGGGTGGCTCTGGCTTGATTGTGATTGCCGGGCCGTGCGCGGTGGAAACCCCCGAGCAGACCGCGCGCATCACCGACGCCGTCGTCGCTGCTGGCGCCCATGCGTTGCGCGGTGGTGCGTACAAGCCGCGCACGAGCCCCTACAGCTTTCAGGGCCTGGGGCGTGCGGGTCTCGAGCTGTTGGCGACCGCGCGCGAGAAAACCGGGCGCCCCGTGTTCACCGAAGTGGTGAGCCCCGCCGACGTCGACGCCGTCGCCAGCCGTGCCGACTGCCTGCAGATTGGCGCGCGCAACATGCAGAACTTCGCGCTGCTGAAGGCCGTGGGCGAAACGCGCGTGCCGGTGCTGCTCAAGCGCGGCTTTGGCACCACCGCCGACGAATTGCTCGGCAGCGCTGAACACATCATGGCGGCGGGCAACGAGTCGGTGATTTTGTGTGAGCGCGGCATTCGCACCTTCGAGCAGCACACGCGCTTCACCCTCGACGTCGCGGCGATCGCGTGGCTCAAGCTCAAAAGCCGCCTGCCGGTGATTGTCGATCCGTCGCACGCCGCGGGCGACCCGAAGATGGTGGCACCGCTGGCCCTCGCGGGCATTGCTGCCGGGGCCGACGGCATCATCGTCGAGGTGCACGACGCGCCCCACGAGGCCAAGAGCGATGGCCACCAGGCCCTCGACGTCGCTGGCTTTGCCGCGTTGCTCGCCCAGTTGAAGGCGATGGCGCCCGCGTTCGGCCGAACCTTCGAGGTGGCGCGATGAGCGAGCAACAGCTGCAAACCAGTTCGATGACGTCGACGGCGATGGTGCCTCCTGGTCCGTCGCGCGATCACGTCGACACCATGTTCGACGGCATTGCCGCCCGCTACGACCTCGCCAACCGCGTGTTGTCGATGCGCCTGGATGTGGGTTGGCGCCAACGCCTGCTCGCGCGGTTGCCCGCGGCGGCACCGGCCTCGCTGCGCGTGCTCGACGTGGCGACGGGGACCGCCGACCTCGCGATCGCGATGGCGCACGATGCGCGCGTGAAGGAAGTGGTCGGCGTCGACGTGTCGACGGGCATGCTGGCCCACGGCCGCACCAAGGTGAGCAAAGCCAGCCTGCAGGATCGCGTGCAGCTGCACACCGGCGATGCGCGTGAGCTGTCGGCGTATGTCGATTTCGACGTCGTCACCATCTCGTTTGGTATCCGCAACGTGGGCGACACGCTGCTGGGCCTGCGCTCGATGCTGCACACGCTGAAGCCGGGCGGCAGCATTTTGGTGCTCGAGTTTTCTGAGCCGCAGGGTGCGGTGTTTGGGCCGGTGTATCGCCTGTACCGTCGACGCATTCTGCCAAAGATTGGCGGCCTGCTCGCCGGTGACACGAGCGCCTACCAGTACCTCGACGAAACCATCAGCAGCTTTCCGGCGGGCGATGCTTTCGCCGACGTGCTGAAACAGGCAGGCTTTGTCGACGTGGGCTTTGAGCCCCTCACCTTTGGTGCAGTCACCCTGTACCGCGGCACCCGCCCGAAAGACGCCACATGACCGACCCCGCCGTCGTCGACGCCGCCCACCGGTTGTTGCGTCGCCTGCACGACGGCGCCTCGGGCGTGTGCACCATCGACCTCGTCGGCCGCCTGCCCGTGGCCACCCTCCTCGACGTGCTCGACGCCACGGCACCGTGCGGCGGCGAGCGTTTTGCGCATCTGGCTGCGGGCGAGATCGACAGCAACCGCGGCAGCTTCTTCGTCGGCTTCGACGTCGTGAACGATGCGCGGGCTGACAACGACGGCTCTGCCCTTGCTGCCGAGCAGGCCATCGCGCGCTTGTTGCACGGGCATCCGGGGCGCCGGCTCGTCGTCGCGGTGCCGTTTCGTGCTGCGCGCCCCACGCGCACGGTGTGGGCGCCACGCTTGTGGCTGCAGCAGCGCACGGGCAGCAGCCACGCGGTGCTCGGTGTTGACCTCGCAGGAGCCACCTCGACGACGATCGCGCGCTTGACGACGGTGCTGCAGGCGATGGTTGCCCGCACGACCACGACGACCGCGCCAACCGCAACGACCACGCTGCTGCGCACCGATGCCCCCGACCAGGCAGAGCATGCTGTGGCTGTGCAGGCAGCGCTCGCGGCATTTGCCCGTGGCGACGTCGAGAAGGTCGTGCTCGCGCGCAAGACGACGTTGCAGACCGGCGCACTCGAGGCGCACCAACACGTCGCGGTGTTGCGTGGACTGCTGGCCAAAGAGCAGCGCGGCATGGCCTATCTCGTCGTCAACAGCGACGGCGATGCCTTCTTCGGCTGCTCCCCCGAGCGCTTGTGTGTGCGCACGAAGACGTCGCTCGATGTGGATGCGTTGGCCGGCACCGCCCCGCGCGGCAGCACCCGTGACGACGACGATGCGTTGGCCGCCCGCCTGCGCGAAGACGGCAAAGAGCGCCGCGAGCACGCTGCGGTGGTCGATGCAATCGTCGCAGCCCTGCAGCCCGTGAGCCGGCGCCTCGACGTGCCTGCGGGTCCGGAGATTGTGCGTCTGGGTCGCGTGCAGCATTTGCACACCCCGATTCACGCCGAGCTGTTGCACGCCGCCCCCGTGTTTTCGCGCCTGCACCCAACGCCCGCTGTGGCCGGCACACCACGCGCCGAGGCCGTCGAGGTGATTGCGCAGCTCGAGCCGTTTGAGCGCGGCTTGTACGCCGGCTTTGTTGGCGTGGCCGACGACGACGGCGAACACCTCACGGTGGCCCTGCGCTGTGGCAGCAGCCACGATGGTGTCGTCGACGTGTTCGCTGGTGGCGGCCTGGTGGCCGGCGCTGAACCGGCGCGCGAATGGCTCGAGCTCGAGAAGAAGTCGAGCCTGGTGCTCGACGTTGTCGCTGAGGTGATGGGGGCCAGGCGATGAGCGACGTGCCCGGCGCAGATCGCATCGACGAGGTCCGCCAACGAAACGCCGACCGTGCTGACGACGTGGTTGCGGCCATTGCAGCCCACGGTGTTGAGCACGTGTTTGTCTGCCCGGGTTCACGCAGCACGCCGCTGGTGTTTGCGCTGCAACGTGCGCGCACGACGACCACGGTGCTCATCGATGAGCGCGTCGCGGGTTTTGCGGCGGTGGGTGCGGCCCACATTGGTGTGACTGCGGCGATCGTGACGACGTCGGGCACCGCGGTGGCCAACCTGTTGCCTGCTGCCTGCGAAGCCGACGCCGACGAACTGCCGTGGGTGGCGGTGACCGCCGATCGCCCCCACAGCCTGATCAACACCGGTGCCAACCAAACGCTGCA
This sequence comes from Myxococcota bacterium, assembly GCA_044349155.1. Classification (GTDB taxonomy): domain Bacteria; phylum Myxococcota; class UBA727; order UBA727; family VGSZ01; genus VGSZ01. The sequence continues at coordinate 50,618 of JBIKRQ010000002.1, read as the reverse complement.
CCAACCGCCGTTGTTGGCTGGTCCGTGTCGTGCGGTGGTGGACCTTGCAGCCCCGTCGGAGTCGGTGCGCACGCGCCACGACGACGACAACGACCTCCACGTCGGCTTGCACCACCTGCATGGTGCGGCCCGCGGCCCGGTGCACGTGAACGTGCGTTTCAGCAAACCGCTTGAACCCGCAGCTGCGCATCAGTGCACATCGACGAAGCACGCCGCCGTCGACGACGCTCACGACGACGACAACAACGAAGACACTTTCAACATCCTGCGCAGCGCGCTGTTCGAGAAGCAGCGGGCTCTCGTGGTGTGTGGCGCACTGCCAGTGGGCGATCGCGGCTTCGCAGCACAAGCGTTGTCGTCGTTGCGCTGGCCCGTGGTGCTCGACGTGACGAGTGGCTTGCGCGCCGAAGACGTGGGCGGTGTGGTGCTGCCATCAACCGCGTTGCGCCATGGCGCGGTGGTGAAGGCGTTGTCGACGACGCTGTGCCCCGACGTGGTGTTGTGGATTGGCGGCACGCTCACCGAGGAAACCGGCCAACGCTTCATCGCTGGTCTGCCGCGCAGCACCCCTGTGGTGCAACTGCGCAGTGGTGTGCGGGTGCGCGATCCAGAGGGCCGCGTCGACGTTGTGGCTGTCGTGCCCGCGCGACAGTGGCCGAAGGTGATGACCAACCGCATCCACCGCTCGTCGTTGACGCCGCTGGTGCAGGCACTGCAACAGCGCGTTGGTCGTGCGGTCGACGACGTGCTGGAGACGGCGGGGCTCACCGAGCCCACGGTGGCGCGCACGGTGTTGTCGACGCTGCGCGCGGGCGAAGTGGTGTTGTTGGGCAACAGCATGCCGGTGCGTGATGCCGACCGCTACGCGCGTCGCGTGGCCGACGACGTCGTCGTGATCACGAACCGTGGCGTGTCGGGCATCGACGGCACCATCGCTACCGCGCTTGGTGCGTGCCTGGCGTCGAAGCGGCCGACGACGGCGTTTGTGGGCGACCTCGCGAGCTTGCACGACCTGGGCGGCATTGCGGCGACGCAGCAGGCGCAGGCGCCGGTGCGGATCGTCGTCGTCAATAATGGCGGTGGGGGGATCTTCTCGTTCCTGCCTGTGGCCGGTGCGAGCCGCGACCTGGTCGAGCGCTACTTCGATACGCCGCACACGTTTTCGCTCGCGAAGATCGCCGCCGGCATGGGCATGACCACCCGCGTGGTGAGCGATGTGTCGACGTTGACCGCCCTACTGACACAGGCACCAACGCGTCCTGAACTCATCGAAGTGTGCACGGTGCGGGCAGACAACGTGGTGCTGCACCAGCAGCTCGATGCGGCGGTGGCGGCGGCGTGTGATGCAGTGTTGTCGACGTGGAAACAGCCGGAGGGGCTGCTGTGACGGTGGTGTTGTTGCATGGCTCGCATGGTGCGGCGTCGGACTGGCACACGCTGCGCGCGTCGGTGCTGAACACCGCGGCCTTCGATCTGCCCGGCCATGGCGATGTGCTCGACAGTGCTGACGTGAGCATCGACGTCGACGACCTGTTCACCGTCGCGCTGGATCGCATCGCTGAGCAGTTGGCCCGCGTGAAGGGCCCGATCACGTTGGTGGGCTACTCGCTTGGCGCGCGGCTCGCGTTGGCCACCGTGCTGTTGCGTGCGGTGTGGTGCGAGCAGGTGGATCGGCTGGTGCTGGTGTCGGGGACGGCGGGCATCGACGATGCGGCCGAGCCTGGTGAGCGCGACCGCCGCTGCGCTGTCGACGACGAACGCGCTGCCGAACTGCAGAGCGATCCTGCGCGCTTTCTCGCCAACTTCTGGCAGCTGCCGATGTTTGCCGACCTGCAACAGCACACAGAGATGCCCACGTGGTTGGCCGCGCGTCAGCGTCGTGCGCTGGCCTTCACCGCGACGCGGGCCCATTGGCAGCGGGGGTTGTCGGTGGCGCGCATGCCGTCGTTGTGGTCGCGGGTGACACAGTTGCGGAACGACATCCGCGTCGACTTGGTGGTGGGTGCGCTCGATGCGCCCTATGTGGCCGCGGGCGAACGCTTGACGTCGCTGCTGGGGGCGCGTGCGCGGCTGCACCGTGTTGCTGGTGTGGGGCATGCGCTGCCGCTGTTGGCGCCGCAAGCGATCGTCGACGTGATCAACGGGTGAAGCGAATGAACACCGCAGCGATTTTCTTCGAGGCCGCGCGTCCACGCACCCTGCCCGCGGCGATTGCGCCGGTGCTGCTGGGCGTGGCCGTGGCCGTCAGCGAAGGCGGCTTTCACCTCGTCGCGGCCCTGTGTGCCATCTGCGGCGCGTTGGCGATCAAGGTCGGCACCGACTACGCCAACGACTACTTCGACTTCAAAAATGGCGCTGACACCGAGGAGCGCGTGGGCCCCCGACGCGCCACGCAGGCGGGGCTCGTGGCGCCGAGCACGATGCGCACCGCGTTCATCATCGCCTTCGCGGTCGCCGTGGTGTTTGGCACGTACCTGGTGTGGCGCGGCGGCTGGCCTGTCGTCGTCATCGGCGTGCTGTCGGTGCTGTCGGGCGTGCTGTACACGGGCGGGCCAAAGCCGCTGGGCTACCTCGGCCTGGGCGATGTGTTCGTGCTCGTGTTCTTCGGCCCCGTCGCTGTGGCGGGCACCGTGTACGTGCAGACGTTGCAGCTGTCTTGGCCCGCGGTGATCGTTGGGCTCTCGCCGGGTTTGTTGTCGACCGCGATCCTCGTCGTGAACAACCTGCGCGATCGGCACACCGACGTGGGTGCCAACAAGAAGACGCTGGCGGTGCGCTTTGGTCCGCGCTTCGTGCGCGTTGAGTATCTGGTGTGCGTTGTCGTCGGGATGGCGCTGCCGATCGCCGTCGGTGTGCAGCAGGGGCACACCGCCGCATTGCTGGTGCTGTTGGCGATCCCCAAAGCGGTCACGACGACGCGCGCGGTGTGGACCACCGACGGCCCCGCCCTCAATCCACTGTTGGGCAAAACCGCACAACTGCTGCTGCTGACGACGGTGCTGACGGTGGTGGGCTGGCTCGTCTGAGCGCAGCCCATTTCGCACTTACGCAGCGGCAAAGAACGACGACAACACCGGCGCTGCGGCCTTCGCCGCGATGTTGTGGTCTTGTCCCGCGGCGACGACGGTGGGCACTGGCTGTTGCACCAGCTCGCCGACGCGTTTGACCGCGTGGTGCATGTAGGCCGGGCTCTTGCCACCAACGATGGTGAGCGTGGGCACCGCGATACGTCCCAACATCTCGACGATCTCGGCGGGCATGGGGCAACCACGTTGGGTGTCGCCGAGGATCGCGAAGTCGTGCGGCAACGTCGGCCCACACGAGCTCATGTTCCGGCGCACCGGCGGCACCAGCATCATCATGAACGCGGCAAACGCCGGCACACCGACGACGCGGAGGAACAACTTCGAGGCACCGAGGGGATCGTTGTTCTTCAGCAACGCGTCGATCTGCGCGATGTAGTCGGCGGGCTTCGGGTAGTGCGTGCCGTCGAGGCTGAGCGGAGGTTCGTGCATCGCCAGCTTCTTCACACGCACACCAGCAGCCACCGCACGCGCCACCAACATCGCGCCCGATGAGGTGCCGTACAGGCAGACGTCGTCGTGACCGCTCTCGCGGCGTGCCACTTCAACGAGGGCTTCGATGTCTTCGATCTCGCGCTCGATCGACCAGGCACTGTTGCCTGCCCCCGTGGTGCCGCGGCCGCGACGATCGTGGTGCACCACCGTGAACTGCTGCGCCAGCAGCGGTGCGAGCTGCGGCATGGGCCCAAAGCCGCGATGACAAAACGCACCGTCGACGAGGACGATGCCGGGGCCAGCACCGACACGCCCAGCCGCGTGCCATCGCGCGAGGTGACTGCAGGTTCGCGGGTGGTCATGCCTGCACCTGCACCTCTGCCAACAGGTCGGCCAACTGCTCGATGCCATCGCTCGTGCCTTCGATGAAGCCCTGCGACGTGTGCTCCGCGTACATGGCCGGCGAACCAAACACCGTCGTCATGGTGAGGCGGGTGTGGGCACCATCGGCAACGAGGTCGATGATGACGCGCATCTGTTGCTCGGGCTGTGGGTCAGCACCGTCGACGAGGAAGCCGTTGTTGTAGACGATGCGCGAGGGCCGCTCGATCTCGAGATACGTGCCGCCAAACGGCGGGTTCTGCGTGCCATCGGGGCCGGTCATCGCGAAGGTGAAGCGGCCACCAACGCGAAAGTCGACGTCGCAGCGCGTGAGCGGGTAGCCCGGCGGACCAAACCACCGCCGCAGATGTGCGGGCTCGCTGTGGGCGCGAAAGACGAGATCGATGGGGGCGGCGAAAGCACGCTGGATGACGACGGTGCGCGTGTCGTCGTGGCGGTGGGCGGTGATGGCGGCGGTCATTGGTCCTCGCGCGGCGCGTGTTGCAGTTCGTGCAGGTAGGTCGCGAGCTGGTCGTAGCTGGCCTCGAAGAAGCGTCGGTAGTCGCCGAGCCAGGCATCGGCCGACTTCAAGGGTGCCGCCTCGAGGTGGCAGGGCCGAAACTGCCCGCTGCGCGAACGCGAGATGAGGCCCGCCTCTTCGAGCACCCTGAGGTGCTTGGAGATGGCCGGCTGGCTCATGTCGAACAACACGACGAGGTCGTTCACCGACGCATCGCTGTGGGCGAGGCGCGCAAGGATCGCGCGGCGCGTGCTGTCGGCGAGGGCGCCAAACACGCGATCCAACGCAGCAGTGGCCAACAACGGTGCAGACACAGGCGCTCCAGTCGATAACCAGATGGTTATCTATATCTTCGGCCGCGTCAAGCGATGCAGTTGTGCAGCGCGGGCCATCAACCACGCCAACGGCACGAAGGTTCCAAGCAGCGGCGTGAGCACCGTGACGGCGACGGCAACGCGCCGCGAGGGCTCGAGCAGCCACACGACGGCGATCGCGAACACGAACGCGGCGTTGAGATCGACGACGGTCGTGAACCCCCACGGGTTGCTCAGCACTTGCGGGAAGTGCTCTTGAAAGGGCGCGGTGACGGCGGTGTGCACGGCGACAACGGCGAGGAGGATGAACGAGACGGCGCAGGCGAGTTGGGCGGCGCGGACGGTCACGGGATGCTGCATGGGCCAGTGGATAGCGCGATGCTGCAGAGATTCCTGCGGCGTTGGGATGCGGTTGACAAAGCCGATCAGCGTGATCGGGTCGATGTGTGAGCAGTTCCCACACCACCCTTTGGACCGCTCCCTGGCACCTGCCGCTCGCGCGTCCTGTCGTCGTTGCCGGTGCGGACGAGCCCATCGTGCACCGCGACGGTGTGTTGGTGCGCATTCACGACGAAGACAGCGGCAAGAACACGTGGGCCGATGCGTGTCCGTTGCCGGGGTTGTCGCCCGACAGCCTCGTCGACGTCGTCAATGCCGTGGAAGGCGAGCCCGGCAGTGAGCTGCCGCCAAGCCTGCTGTGGGCCCTGCACAGCGCTCAACCCGTTGAGGCGTTGCAGCAGGCATCCACGTCGACAGCGCTCCTGCTCGACGACGTGCGCGCCGACGTGCCCCTGCTGCCGCCAGGTGCCACGGTGAAGTTGAAGGTTGGGCGGCGCAGCCTCGACGAAGACCTCGTGCGCGTCACACACGTGGCCGAGGCGGTGCGTGCGGTGGGTGGTGCCCTGCGGCTCGACGGCAACCGCCGGCTCGACGTCGCGGGCGCTACGGCCCTCGCTGCTGCCGCTGGCGATGTGCTCGCGTTTTTTGAAGAGCCCGTGCCTGCTGCACACCTGCGCGCGTTGCCGACGTGGTTGCCGTTGGCCCTCGACGAGTGGCTCGACGAGTTGTTCGCGCACGGTGGCTTGTCGCGCTTGCCAACAGCTGTTGCCTGGGTGGTCAAGCCGATGGTGCTCGGTGCCGCGGTGACGCAGCGGCTGGTTGAAAGTGCGTGGAAGCGCAGCATCACCGTCGTCGTGAGCAGTGCTTACGAGAGCATGGTGGGTCGCGCGGGCCTGGCCGCGTTTGCCGCCGACGTCGACCGCGGTGCGGGCAAGAGCGTGGTGCATGGGCTTGGCACCGGCACGGCGTTCGCCAACGACCTCGAGCTCGACGAGCAGCGGCTGCTGGCGTTGCCGTGGAAGCGCTGGCGCTGAGCATGCTGAGCGAGCTGACGGGCCTTGTGTCGCTGCCAGACCACAACGCCACCGCCGTGGTCGCCGATGACGTGACGCTGTCGTGGGCCGAGTTGCTCGCGCGGTGTGCGCCGTCGTCGCCTTCTTCGTCTTCATCGAGCGTGCTGCCGATCGCACGCATCGCAACACCCGATGTGGACACGGTGGTGGCGATCTACGCAGCACTGTTCTCGTCGACACCGCTGGTGCTCGCGCATCACCGCTGGCCCGCGGCGATGACCGCCGATGCCTTCGCACTCGCCAATGCACACCTTGCCTGGCCGCACGCGGGCCTGCCGTTGCCCACGTCGGCGACGGTGTTGTTCACCTCGGGCAGCACCGGTCGACCGAAGGCCGTCGTCCACGACGTGCAAGCGCATCTCGACAATGCCCGCGGTGCGGTGGCCGTGATGCCGTTTGCGCCTGGCCACCGCTGGTTGTTGTCGTTGCCGTTGGGGCACGTGGGTGGACTCGCGGTGTTGATGCGTGCGCTGGTCGGTGGCGGTGCGGTGGTGCTGCCGCCGTCGTCGAGCCGCTCGTTGTGCGAGAGCATTGTGCGCACGAAGCCCACGCATCTGTCGGTGGTCGCCGCCCAGCTGCAGCAAATCGTCGTCGACGACGCTGCCGTTTCGGTGCTGCGACAGGCCACCGACATCCTCGTGGGTGGTGGGCCCACAGCACCCGCGTTGCTGCAGCGGGCTGTCGAGTTGGGCCTGCCCGTGCGGCAAACATGGGGCATGACCGAGATGGGCTCGCAGGTGTGCACGTCGGCACGCGCGCAGGTCTCGACGTGCGGCAGCCCGTTGCCCGGTCGCTTTGTGCGTCTCGGCGACGACGGCGAAATCTTCGTGGGTGGTGCCGGGCGCTTTGCCGGCTTTGTCGATCACGACACGTTCAGCGCGCCGTTTGCGAGCGACGGTGCCTACGCCACGGGCGACCTTGGCGCGTTTGTCGACGACGGTGCTGGTGGTTCAGGGCTCGTGCTCACGGGACGCAAGGGCAACCGCTTCATCAGCGGCGGCGAGAACATCCAACCCGAAGCGATCGAGGCAGCGCTGGGCGACAGCGATGTGCAGGTGGTGGTGGTGCCGGTGCCCGACGCGCGCTTTGACCAGCGACCGTTTTGCTTCTTCGCCGCCGACGTCGACGACGAAGAGCTGGTGGCGACACTGCGTGCGCGGGCTGATGAACGTCTGCCTCGCTTCATGCATCCCGTGCGCTATGCACGACTGCCCGACAGCGGGGGCCTGAAACCACGACGTGGTGTGCTCACAGACCTCGCTGCTGCGTTGATGAAGGAGAGCTGACCATGACGACGATGCCGACGATCTCGCCGCTGTTTGATGCCGACGCCTGGACCGAAATCACCGAGTGCGGCGAGCTGACCGACATCACCTACCACCGCGCCAAAGCCCACGGCACGGTGCGCATCGCCTTCAATCGCCCCGAAGTGCGCAACGCGTTTCGGCCGCGCACCGTCGACGAGCTGGCCATCTGCCTCGACCACGCGCGCCAATTGAGCGACGTGGGCTGCGTGCTCATCACCGGCAACGGCCCAAGCCCCAAGGATGGCGGCTGGGCGTTTTGCAGCGGCGGCGATCAACGCATTCGCGGCAAAGACGGCTACAAATACGAGGCCGCTGTCGGCGCTGGTGACGACGACAAAAACATCGACATCGCCCGCCTGGGCCGTCTGCACATTCTGGAAGTGCAGCGCATGATTCGCTTCATGCCCAAGGTGGTGATCGCCGTGGTGCCAGGGTGGGCCGTCGGCGGTGGCCACAGCCTGCACGTGGTGTGCGACATGACCATCGCCAGCCGCGAGCATGCGATCTTCAAGCAGACCGACCCCGACGTCGCCAGCTTCGACAGCGGCTACGGCTCAGCACTGTTGGCGCGCCAGGTGGGCCAAAAGCGCGGCCGCGAAATCTTCTTCCTCGGCCTCGACTACAGCGCCGAGCAGGCGTTTCAGATGGGCATGGTCAACGCCGTGGTCGACCACGCTGACCTCGAGAAGGTGGCCCTCTCGTGGGGCGAGATGATCAACAGCAAGAGCCCCACGGCCATGCGCATGATCAAGTACGGGTTCAATCTCCCCGACGACGGCCTCGTTGGTCAGCAGCTGTTCGCCGGCGAAGCCACACGCCTCGCCTACGGCACCGAAGAAGCCAAAGAAGGCCGCGACGCGTTCGTCGAAAAACGCCCGCGCGACTTCAAGCGCTTCCCCTGGCACTACTGAGCGCGCCAACCAGCTGCGATTCTCCTTGATATTCAAGGAGATAGCGGGCCATCGCGCGCGGTGAAAAGAATGTAGGTGCTGCGCGCACCAAAGGCGCACAGTTCGAGAACGCAGCGATGTCCGCCGCGTTGAGCGAGGCCAGCCATGCACGACATCACGACCGTCAGCTTTTGGGATGCCCACACGTGGGACTGGTTGGTCCTCGTGGGCCTCGCGCTGTTCCCGCGCCTCACGACCCTGTTCATCGGCGGGCCGTTTGGGCTGCTGCAGTGGCTGGGCTGGGCGATTGCGCCCCACTTCCTCGTCGCGATCATGGCGACCACCCAATACTGGGACACCGACCCCATCTTGTGCGTCGTCGCCTGGTTCTTCGCCTTCGCCGGTACCGGTGGCGAAGGCAAGGCCGCGCACAGTGCCCAACGACGACGTCGTCGCGGATACGACGCGACGTAGCACCGTCAGCTGGTCGCGAGCGCCTGCAGGTCGATGCTTGCTGCGGGTGCGTGCGCCATCGCCTGCAGCGCGCGCACAAACGTCGACACCACACGCTCAACAGCAGCGCGGCCATAGACCCCGGGCCGGTACAGCGTGCTGATCAACGCCCCGCCCGCCGACGACGGGAACACCTGCACCAACGCATCGTGCGTGTCCCACAGGTACGGGTAGTTGGTGAGCTCAAACGCCGGCGAAAACAGCGCTGCTGCTGCATTCGACGACGTGAGTGCCGCGTTGTGAAAGTTGAGCAGCAGGCGCGATGCCGGTGCCGCACGTTGCACCCAGGTGCGGGGTTGATCGCCACTGCGCTCGACCAACACAAAGTCGCGCGCCGCCGACAACGCCTCCAACCACGTGCCCGACGTCGACGGTGCTGGTTGCACGTAGCCTTCGCCGTAGACACAAAAGCCCACCACGTCCTGCATTGCGGGCGTGCGTCGGTTGGCGTGAACGACGGTGAATGCGGTTTCAGACGCACCACTCATCGCCGCCAACGTCGTCGAGAACGCGGCCACCGCGGCCACCGACAGCGTGAAGCCATGGGGCTTGAGCGCTGCTTCCAGTGTCGTGCGGGTCTCGGGATCGAGCCACGCCAGATGCCGCGCACCACGCACGGCCGATGCCTCGAGGGGGCGGCCTTCGTCGTCGACGTCGGGGGCTGGCGCGAGTTGGAAGGTCGAGGCGTCCGGCCACGGAGACGTGCCGCGCGCCACCTGTTCGAGCACCTCGGCGAAGCGGGCGTGGGCGCTGTGGGCGTGGTCGAGCATGCGCAACGCGGGGGCGGTCAACGCGCCACCGCGGTAGGCCGTCTCGAGGTCGCGCTGCACCACCGACAGAGCCCACGCATCGGCAATCAGATGGTGGATGACGAGCAGCACCACCGACGACGACGGCAGCTGCACATGCCGCACCTGCAGCAGTGGTGGTTGGGCGAGATCGAAGTGGTGGTGGCGAACGGCAGTAGCAACGTCGTCGACGGTCTGCTGTTGCTCGGCCGCCGACAGGGCGCGCGCGTCGACGGTGTGCACCACACAGCGAGGTGTTGTGTCGACGCTGTGCACCTCGCGCACCACGCTTCCACCACGACGACGGTAGCCGGTGCGCAGCACATCGTGGCGGGCGATCACGGCATCGACCGCGCGCTGGAGTTGGGCAGCGTCGAGCACCTCGGCGGCACGCAACGGCAAGAACAACACATAGCCGGCCTGCTGCGGTTGCTGCTCCTGCAGCGTGAACAGCATGTCTTCGCCCCACCACACGGGGTGCTCGCCTGACTCGGCAACGGCAGCGCGCGACACGCGAAACGACGACGACGAAGCTGACGAAGCAGACGCCCGCAGCGCTGCCACCAGCGCCCGCGTGGTGCGGTGCTCGAACACGAGGGCGGGCGAGATGGCCGTGCCGAGGCGTGCCTCGAGTTCACCAACGATGGTCATCACCGCCACCGAGTCGAGGCCGAGGTCGACGAGCGGGGTGAGTGGATCCACCGTCACCCCCAGGGTCAGAGCGACCGCGCCGATCACGATCTCCTCGAGCGCGCGAGCGTCGTCGTCGACAATGCTCGCTGCATCATCAGCATTCGTGATGGCTGCCATCACCGTTTTCGACCGCTTGCGGTCGAATTCATCAATACATTCAAACTCTTGGCGGGACGCCAAGGGTTTGAATTTCGATGGCCAGTGCTGCAGCACGACGTGCTGTTCGGCGGTGTCGTCGACCAGTGCTCTGGCCGCGTGCCGTTGCACTTTTCCCGACGACGTTTTCGGCAACGCGCCGGGCGACAGCAGCCACATGGCAGCCACGGCGATGTCGAAGGCGACGCGGCAGGCGTCGAGCAGTGCCGGCACCACGGCGGCGTCGACACCATCGGGGCGGACCTCGGCCACAATGCCCACCTGCTCGATGCCGTCGTCACGCAGCACCGTGATCGCCGCGACACCGCCGGGACGCACCGCGGCGTGGGCCTGCTCCACAACAAACTCCACGTCTTGCGGCGCGATGTTGCGACCGTTGACGATCAACAGGTCCTTGCGGCGACCCGTGATGTACAGCTCGCCGTCGACGAGGGCGCCCAGGTCGCCAGTGGCCAACCACAGGCGGTCGTCGGTGGTGTCGAGTCGCCGTTGCGTAAACGCTGCAGCGTTGTGGCCAGTGTCCTTGTCGAAGTAGCCGACGCACACCGATGGCCCACTGACCCAGACGTTGCCGACCACACCGTCAGCCACACCGCGTGCCGCGTCGTCGACGATGGCCACCTGGGTGCCCACACCGCGCACTGGCCCGTTCGACACCAACGACTGCGCGCGCGCGCTGCTCGACGACGACGACGACAGCACACCACGCGACAGCGCCTCGGCGTCGACGCGCAACACGCGGGGCTCTTCGTGGGCCGACACGCCCGTGACCGTGAGCGTGGCCTCGGCGAGCCCGTAGCCTGGGCAATGGGCAAGGCTGGAAAAGCCGCACGACGAAAACGCATCGGTGAAACGCGCCAGCGTGGCCGCACGCACGGGCTCGGCCCCGTTGGGCGCCACCTTCCACGTCGACAGGTCGAGGCCGCGTTTGTCGTCGTCACGCGTGCGGCGAGCGCACAGGTCGTAGGCGAAGTTGGGCCCGCCGCTCATCGTGGCCGAAAACGCGCTGATGGCCTGCACCCACCGCGTTGGGCGCTGCAGAAAATGCAGCGGCGACATGATGGTGCACGTGCCGTTTGTGCACAGCGGCAGCAGCAACGAACCAATCAAGCCCATGTCGTGGTACGGCGGCAACCACGACACGACCTCGACAACGTCGCCGACGATCTCGGCCATCGCGTGCACGTTGGCGATGATGTTGCGGTGCTGCACGACGACACCCTTGGGTGCTGACGTCGAGCCCGAGGTGTATTGCAGAAACGCGGTGTCGTTTTCGTGCACCACGTGGTGCGAAAGCTGCGCGGCGAGCACATCGTCGCTCGTCGACAACGCGTCGGTCGACAGCCACGGCACCGCCTGCAGCGCGGGGTACATCGCACACACCGAAGCGGCGATCTCGGCCACCATCGACGTCGTCAACACGGCGCGGGCGTCGCAGTCAGCGACCATCGCTGCCAGCCGCGGCAGGCTCCGCTCGGCACGCAGCAGGTCGGGCGGATAGGCCGGCACAGCGACGACACCCGCGAGCTGACAGCCGAGGAAGCCATCGATGAAGTCGAGCCCCGGCGCGTACAGCAGCAACACGCGTTGCCCGACCAGCCCCCGTTGCTGCAACGTCGCGGCAACGGCACGCGCGCGTTGCATCAGGGTGTCGTTGGTGCGCAGCTCGATCGGGCCATTCACCTCGCCGTCGACGAGAAAGCGAAAGGCCACCGCGTTGCCGGGCAACGTGCGCTCGCGGTGGAGCAGGGCATCAACGAGGGTGTGCACGAGGGGCGCAACTGGCATGGGCGCGCGATAGCACTCCACGTTCGCCACAGTTCGTGGTTCCTTCGCCGCACGCTGTCGGTCATGTTGCGCGTCATGCGTACCGTCGACACCATCGCCACGCTGCTGGCCCACCGCGCGCAGAGCACCACCTCATCGGCCGGCTACCACGTGCTGCATACCGGCGAGGTCGACGGCGAGCGCAGCTTCTGCTCGTGGGCCGACCTGCACGCGCGCAGCTGCGCGGTTGCCACCGGGCTGCAGGAACGCGGTGTTCGCCACGACGGCCACGGTCCGCGGCCGCGCGTGCTCGTGATGTGTGCGCCCGGCATCGACTTCATCACTGCCTGGTGTGGCGTCGTGCTCGCGGGTGCCATCGCCGTGCCGGTGTTTCCGCCCGACGCAGGGCGGGTCGCCGTCAGCCAGGAGCGTTTGCGCGCCGTGATCGCCGACTGCGCCCCGAGCGCCATCGTCGCCGACGCGTTCATCATCGAGCTGTGCTCGGGCCTGGTGCCCGACGCTGAAGCGCTGCCGTGGTTTGCTGTCGATGCGCTCGCCACCAGCAACGCGGCCCATTGGCGCGACCCCGGTCTCGTCGACGCCGACGTTGCCTTCCTGCAGTACACCTCGGGCTCGACCGGCACGCCGCGCGGCGTGTGCGTGAGCCACAAGAACCTGCTCGCGAACCTGCAGCAGATTCAAACGGCGATGGCGCTGACCACAGAATCGGTCGGTGTCATCTGGCTTCCGCCATATCATGACATGGGCTTGATCGGTGGTATTCTTCAACCGTTGTTCGCCGACTTCCCGGTGCATCTTTTCTCACCACTCGACTTTCTGCAGCGGCCGCTGCGCTGGTTGCAGGCGGTGTCGGCCACGCGCGCGACCATCAGCGGTGGCCCGAACTTCGCGTGGGACCTGTGCGTGCGCCGCTTCCTCGAGCTGCCCGAGCACAAGCGACCAACGCTTGATTTGTCGTCGTGGCGCGTGGCCTTCAACGGGGCCGAGCCCGTGCGTGCCGCCACGTTGTCGCGCTTTGCCAGCACGTTTGCCGACGTGGGCTTTTCGTCGCGCGCGTGGTTTCCCTGCTACGGCCTCGCCGAAGCCACGCTGCTCGTGAGCGGTGACAGCGACGGCGCCAAAACACTGCGCGTGGCCCCCGATCGACTCGGCCGAAACGAAGCCGTTGTCGTCGTGGGCGAGGGCGGCGGCAGCACCAGCATTGTTGGCAGCGGACGTGTGGGCGCTGGTATCGACGTGCAGATTGTGAACGCCGATGGCGTGCCGGTGGCAGCGCGCGTCGTCGGCGAAGTGACCGTGCGCGGCGACAACGTGTGTGCGGGCACCTTCTCGTTGGCGCAGACCACGCCGCTGCCGACCACCAACGATGGCGCGCTGCGCACGGGCGATCTCGGCTTTCTCGACGACGACGGCACGCTGTTTGTCACCGGCCGCATCAAGGACATGATCATTGTGCGCGGCCACAACCACTACCCGCACGACCTCGAGGCCACCGTCGAAGGTGCCCACGCCGCCGTGCGCCGCGGGTCAGCCTGTGCCTTCGCGGATGTCGACCACGAGGGCAACGAGAGCCTCGGCATCGCCCTCGAAGTGGGGGCTATCGACGACGACACGGCGCAGGCCATTGTGTCGGCACTGCAGACCGCCCTCGCCACGCGCCACGGGGTGTCGCCCACGCGCATTGCGCTCTGCCCGCCCCAGGCGGTGCCCAAAACATCGAGTGGCAAACTCCAGCGCAGCGCGTGTCGGGCTGGCCTCGTCGACGACACCCTGCCCTGCGTGTTGCACTGGCGCAGCACAGCGGGTGCGGCACCGGCCGACAGCGATGTCGGCGAGGACCTCTACGTCGACCTGTTGCCGCGGTTTGCGCGCCTGGATCGTCGCCACACGCGCTACCGCTACGACGAGGAGCGCGACATCCGCTGGGACGCTTTTGCTGCCCCGGGTGTATATGCCGGCAAGGGAATATTCACCGCGCACCGCCTCGACGTCGACCAGTTTGCGGCGCATCCCCAGGCACTGGAGACGTTGCAGTGGGTGCTGGCGACCTCGGCGTGCGACGTGTTTGTGGCGCTGGAAGAAGCGGTGCTGCGCTTTTCGGCGGGTCAGCGCGCAAGCCTTGGCCCCACGCGCAGCCTCGACATGCTCGACGAGGAAGAGGCCAAACACGTCCGCACCTTCCGCCGCTTGTCGACGATGTTGCGCGCCCTGCATCCCGAGCACGTGCCGGCGATGGACGAGCAGCGCGCCACCACACAGCGCTTCTACGATCGCACCGTTGCCTTCGGTCAGGGGAGTGAGAAAAACCCCGCCCGGGCGCACTTCATGATGTGGGTAACGGTGCTCTTCTTCGAAGAATACACCATCTACTTTGACCATCTGTTGTCGCAAGAAGCGCCGGGCACGATCCAGCCCACCTGGGCCGACGCGCACCGCGCCCACGCGCAAGAGGAACAACAGCACGTGGTCACCGACGCCGCCTACCTCGCCTGCCTGCAGGCGAGTGACGAGGAGCGCTACGCGTGGTCGCGCGAGGTCTTTGAAGACCTGCTGAAGAATTTCACGTCGATGTTCATGCCGTGGCTGCCAGCACTGCTGCGCATCGATCCATCGCTGGAGCCGCTGCTGGCCGCCGCCAACATGAGCGCTGTCGACGACGAACCGCTGATGTTCTCGCTGCTGCGCAACCCACACTTCTCGCAAACGGTGGCGGCGGCACCGTGGCTCGCCCACATGTTGGCCACGCGAGGAGCAGCCGCGCCGTCGTCCTCCTCGACGACGATCGGCATGACGATCGGCACCACGCTCGGCACGACATCAGCGCCGGCACTGCAGGCGCGTGCGGCGGAGCTGAGCGATTGGATTGCCGACCACGTCGCGCGGCTGGTGGGTGGCGTTGTGGATCGCCAGCGCACGTTTGCCGAGCTCGGCATGGACTCGCTGCAGGTGGTGGGCCTGGCTGGCGACCTGCAAACGCACACGGGCTGCACGTTGTCGGCGACGGCCGCCTACGACCACCCGACCGTCGCGTTGTTGGCCGCCCACGTCGTTGGCCTCGACAGCACCGTCGAAGCTGTGCCCCCGGTCGTGCGCCCGGGCCCGTTGCCGTTGTCGTGGCGCCAGCGACGTCTCGTGGCCCTCGATGCCGCCCACCCCGGCGCGTTGTTCGACCACATCACCAGCGTGTACGAGATGCCCGCGGGCACCAGCGTGCATGCGCTGCAGCAGGCCCTCGTCGTCCTCGCCAGCCGTCATGAATCGTTGCGCCTGCGCATCACGAGCGACAGCAGTGCCATTGCACTCGACCCACCCACCATCGACGCGTTGCCACTGACAACGTTGGTCTGCGACGACGACGTCCTCGATGCACAAGCACAGGCCTGGGCGGCCACCAGCGACCGCACGGCGTTTTCGTTGCAGAGCGAAACCCTGTGGCGGGGAGCCGTGTTCACGTCGTCGCAGCGCTCGTTGGTGGTGCTGACGGTGCACCACATCGCCACCGATGGCTGGTCGACCGAGATCCTGCGCCGCGAGCTGGCAACACTGTTGTCGTCGACGCCGACACTGGCGCCGTTGAGCGAACAATTCGCCGAACACGCCGCGCGCGAAGTGGCGCGCCTCGACAGCCCCGCAGGCGTCGATCTCGTCGACGGCTGGCGACAACGCCTGGCTTCCCATCGACGCTTCACGCCCGCAGCACAGGCACTGCAGTCGTGGGACTACGACGGTGGCAGCGTGGTGCGCGTGGTGCCGCGCGCGGTGGTCGACGTGTTGCACGAAGCAGCGCGCCGGCGCGGCGTGTCGCTCACGCTGTTGTTGTTGTCGGTGTTTACCGAGCTGCACCAACAGCGTGACGACGACGATGACCTGCTCGTCAACACCCACCTCTACAACCGCCACACGCCCGCCGAGCGCGCGATGGTTGGCTATTGCGTGAACCTGCTCACGCTGCGGCCAGGCAAGAGACGCGAGCGCTTCGACGACACCATCGAGGCGGTACGCCATGGCTGGCTCGAAGCGCTGGACCAGGCGGTCTCGATCGACCACCTCGTCTCACAGCTGGCGCCGTCGTCGTTTGCGTCGCGCTACATGCCCGCGAAGATCGCCTTCAACATGTTGCCGCCGTCGTCGAAGCGTGCGGCAGCCCTCGTGAAGCGCCCCGAGTTGGAGCCACCGCCAGCGTTCTTGTTCTTCGAGCAGATGCTCGTGGCTGCCACCACCGCCGATGGTTCGCTGTGGTTGAACCTCTGGCACAACCGTCATGTGCTCAACGACGCACAGGCCGCCGACGTCGTCGACAGCTTCATTTACCGCCTGGGAGATCTCCGATGAGCCGCAGCCGTAACTTCAGCGCTGGTCCAGGGGCACTGCCCGACAGCGTGCTCGCCGAAGCACAACAAGCGATCGACGAACTGCCCGATACCGGCTTGTCGATCCTGGGCGTGAGCCACCGCTCGACGTTGTTTGCCTCGATGGTGGAAGAAGCCGAGGCGTTGTTCAGCGAGCTGCTCGATCTGCCCAGGGGCTATCGCGTGCTGTTTTTGCAAGGCGGCGGCAGCCTGCAATTCTCGATGGTGCCCATGCACCTGCTGCGCGGCTGCGATGCCCAACACGCCGCCGACTACGTCGTCACCGGCTATTGGAGCGAGAAGGCGATTGCCGCTGCACGCGTCGAAGGACCGGTGCGCGTGGTCTACGACGGCAAGGCCGCTGGCTACACGCGCGTCCCGCGCAACAGCGAGCTCGATTTGTCGCCGACTGCTGCCTACCTGCACGTCGTCAACAACGAGACCGTCGAGGGGCTGCAGTTTCACGAAACCCTCGGCCTCGATGGTGTGCCGCGCATCTGCGACATGTCGTCGGACTTCTTGAGCCGCCCCCATCCAACGCAGCGCTACGACCTCGTGTATGCGCACGCGCAGAAGAACCTGGGCCCAGCGGGTGTGACCGTTGTCGTCGTCAAAGACGACCTGTGGCGCGACCGCGGTGCTGATTTGCCCGAGCTGCTCACGTACCGCGCGCATGCTGAGGCCAACAGCATCTACAACACGCCTCCCGTGTTCGCGATCTACGTGACGCTGCTGGTGGCGCGTTGGGTGAAAAACGTCGTCGGTGGTGTGCAGGGGATGGCCGCGCGCAACACGGCGAAGGCCGAGCTGTTGTATGGCCTGCTCGATCGCCATCCCGATGTGTTCGTGCCCCACGCCGACGTCGACAGCCGCTCGCAGATGAACGTCACGTTTCGCTTGAAAGACCGCGCTGCTGAAGCGGGCTTGATTGCCGCTGCAGAGCGCACAGGCCTTGTGGGCATCGGCGGCCACCGCAGCATCGGTGGTCTGCGCGTGTCGCTGTACAACGCCGTCGAGGTCGACGACGTGCGCGCGTTGTGCGGCTTCCTCGAGGAGTGGGTCGCTTCGCGGTGAACCGGGCCGTCGTCCTCGTCGTCGTCCTCGTGCTCCTGCTGCTCGCGTCGTGCACGTCGTCGCGCCTGCCGACGCCGGTCGTCGCCGACACCGCGGCGCACGATGTGTACGTGTGGCGACGCACCATCACCGACGACGTGCGCGCCGAGATGCGTGCTGCGGCGAACACCGTTTCGCGCTTCAAGGTGTTGGCGCGCGAACACGAACACCAGGGCCACGCGAACGAACGCCGTGAGGTGTGGGTCGACTGGCAGGCCCGCGACTTCCCGGCGCGCGAGGTCACGTTGGTGTGGCGCATTGGCGATGAAGTCGACAACAGCGTCGACAACACACTCGATATCGCACCGCTGCTGGTGCGCGCGCAGGCCCTGCGTGCAGGTGGCGTGAACGTCACCGCCATCGAGATCGACCACGACTGCCCCACCCGCGCGTTGCGCGACTACGCCGCCTGGCTCGCCCGCACACGCGTGGCGACGACGTCGAGCGGCCTGCGCCTCACCATCACCGCGCTGCCCACGTGGGCCAGCGACAGCGGTGCGCTGCAGGAACTCGCAGCAGTCGTCGATGGCCTCACGGTGCAGGTGCACATGGTGAAAGCCCCGGTCATCTTCGACGTCGACGACGCGGCGCGCGACTTCAACCGCTTCGTCGCCGCAGTGCCGCCAGCAGTGCTGCCCGTGCTGCGGGTGGCGTTGCCCACGTACCGCGCCACCCTCGCTGACGGCGTGGGCGTGTCCGTCACACGCGCCGAGGTGCAACGCTTTTTGGCGCAGCATCCGTGGCCGCGCGTGTCGTGGTTTCGCCTGGGCGCCGTCGACGACAGCGATGCCTGGGGTGCCGCCACGCTCGCGTCGGTGGTGGCACACGAGCACGCCGAAGCCGCTGCCACCGTGCGTCTGCACCCAACGAGCACGGCCCTGGTGTTCGATGTGGTCGTCGACAACGCGGGTACCGTCGACGTTGATGCGCCAGCCCGCATCACGCTGGTGAACGCCAACAGCGCCGACGGCCTGCAGAACTACCGCGCCCTGCACGACGACACCTGGCGCCTGCAACGCCGCGATCCGCCCCGGTTGCGCCCGGGCACGTCTGTCGTCGTGGGGTGGGTCCGCGGCAGCGGGGTTGTTGTCGCGCCCTGAGTGCTGCACGCAGCCACCATGACGAAGCGCCCGCGTCTGCTGCTGTGTGCCACCGTGCTGTCGGCGGTGATGGCTGTCGGCACCAACGTCGTGAACGCGCCGGGCACGATGGTGTGGTTCAAGCAGCGCTCAGGCCCCGGCACCCTCGACGCGATGCCCCTCGCTGGGGCTGAAGCGGTGCACGAGGTGCTGCACAAGATGGGCGACGACGGCCGCGCCCTGTACCTCGCTGAGATCGTTCTCTTCGACCTGCTGTTCCCCGTCGCGCTGTTGGCGATGGTGCATCTGGCGATCGTGCAGCTGTGGTCGACACAGCGCGCACGCACGTTGGTGGCGTTGCCCTGGGCCGCGTTTGCCATCGACCTCGTCGAAAACAGCGTCGCCTTGGTACTCACACGCACCTTTCCTGACGAGTCGCAGGGGCTGGCCAACGCCGTCGGCGTGCTCACGGCGCTGAAGTTCGCGGCGTATCTGGCAGGACTCGTCGCGGCCTGTGTGGGACTGGTGTTGGCGTGGCGTCGACGTCAGGCGTTGCCACCCACAGCGCAACACGGCAGCTGATCGCCGTGCGCACTGCTTTGCTCCTCGTTGCTGTTGTGGTGGTCGTTGGCGTTGGCTGCCCGTCGGCGGTGGCCGAGCAGTTCACGCTTGGTCCCCTCGTCGACACCGCCACCGATGTGGGCGACGTGCGCAAGGTCTGCTCGATGGGTGCGGCCCTCATTCACCCCCTCGCCGCCGCCGGTGGCGATGCCTGGGGCGCGCGCGTGATCGCCGAAGGCGTTGGCGCCTCGTGCGACGAGAAAGACGCGTGGGAGGCCGACTTGAGCGCCCTGCGCGCGCGGCACCTGTGGCCCGCTGGACCCGCGCAAAGTGCAGCCATCGAAGACGCCAGCCTGCAGGCACGACGGGCCCACGGCCATGCTGCGGATCGCTTCGAGCGCTCGTTTGAAGCGCTGCAAAAACACTGGCCCACCTCGGGGCTCGCCGACGGAGAGGGCTGCCCCGACGGCCTTGGCGGCAACCGCGACGAGCAGTTTGTCTGGGTCTTTGGTTTGATCACCGGCACCCTCGCGCTCCTGCACGACGCCAGCGCGGGCGGTGTTGTTGGCGTGCCGCGCAACCGCCTCGCGGTGTTGGCGCGTGCCTCGGTCTGCGTCGACGACAAGGCCTGGTGGTTTGCGCCCAAAGCCGTGCGCGGTGCGGCCGCAGCCATGGTGGGCGACGCCGAAGGCTGGCCGATGCTCGAGAGTGCCGCCACCGACGGCGAGCGCAGCGGCGTTCGCGTGGCCCGCGCCATTCAGGTGTTGATGGCGATGAACGCCGGTCGCACCGACATCGTCACGACGGCGCTCGCGCGTCATGCCGCGTCGATCACCACCACGAAGCGCGACGACGAATGGGCCCTGCTCGACGAGTACGCCTTCGAAGTCAGCCAACAGCAGAGCGACTTGTGGTGGACCGAAGCCACCGGTCACCGCACGCCCACCTTCGGTCAGGCACCGCCGTCGTCGTCGTCAGCGCCGTCGTTGCCTGCACCACCCGTCACCGATCCCTTCGCGGAGTAAGCCATGCGCTCGTTGTCTACGCGGTCTGCATCAACGCTGGTGGCGATGGCCCTGGTGACCGCGTTGTCGTCGTCGGTCGCGCACGCACAAGGAGCGACGCCGTCGCGCACGCTGTGCGTGTTCGATCCTGCGGGCCGTGCGGGCGACTACTTCGGCCTGTTGCAGCGCTTCGCCACCGCTGCCTCGGCGTGGGGCGTGAGCCTCACCGTCAAGCCCTACACCGACGAGGAAACCGCCTCGAAGGACTACCTCGCCGGCGTGTGCGATGGCGTGGCGGCAACGGGCATTCGCTTGCAGCAACACAACCGCTTCTCGGCAACACTCGAGGCCATTGGGGCCCTGCCCGAGTACAGCGACCTGCAGCAGATGGTCACCACGTTGTCGACGTCACCGGCAGCGGCGAGCAAGCTCAGCAACGCGCAACACAGCGTGGTGGGTGTGCTGCCGATTGGGGCAGTCTACCTGCTCGTGCGCGACCGCAGCGTCGACAGCGTGCCCGAGCTCGCCGGCAAACGCATCGCCACCATGGACTACGACAAGGCCTCGACCACGATGGTCACGCGCGTGGGTGCCGTGGTGGTGCCGGTGGATTTGTCGACGCTGGCGCCGCGCTTCAACAACGGCGACGTCGATGCCTGCTACGTCTCGGCCCCGGCGTTTCAACCCTTCGAACTCGCGCGCGGTCTCGGCGCCAAAGGCGGCATCCTCAAGGCACCACTGGCCCAGGCCACGATGCAGGTGATGGTGCATCCCGCACAGTTTCCGTCGACGTTTGCCGCCAGCGCGCGCACGTGGTTCGCCGAGCACTTCAACGACGCGTTGGCGCTCGTGACGCGTGCGGAGCAGAAGATCCCCGCGAAGTACTGGGTCACCGTCGACACCAGCACGCAGCAAGCGTGGTCCACGTTGTTTCAATCCGTGCGCGTGCAGGTGCGCGATGCCGGGGGCTACGACGGCTCGATGCTCTCGGTGATGCGCAAAATGCGCTGCGCCAAAAACGCCGCCCGCGCGGAATGCGCCGAAGCGAAAGAATGACGAACGAATGACGACGTCGTCGGGTGCCACCACGCTGTCGCGCGCGCTCTCGTTGTGGGTGCTCGCGTTGTTGCTGTGTGCCCTTGTGGTGGGCATCGGCCCCAACCTCGATGGCCGCCTTGTCGGCGTCGCCGAGCGCGTGTGGCCCGGCTATGCCGCGCGCCTGCGTCAGGTGCCCACGGCCCCCGACTGCGACATCGCCGCCCTGCAAGCGCGGACGAAAACGTGCACGAGTGCAGCACCTGCGTCGACGACAGCGCCCGCCGATCCGTTCGCCGAGCCCGCCGCCCCCGACCCGTTTGCCGACACCGCGCCGGCCACCGCCGACAACTGCACCGCCGTGCAACAGCTCGTGAGCGCGTGTCAGGCGGCGCAGCAGGCCTACCGTGACGACGTCGTGGCCCGCACCAGCAGTGTTGCGGCGTTTGCCGCCATCGAGGGCACCGTGGCGGCGTTTTCGCGCTTCGCGTGGCTCAAACATCTGCTCGTCGTGCTCGTGTTGTCGGCGGGGTTTGTGGCGAGCCTTGGTCGTCGGCACATCGCTTTGCGCGATCCCGTCGATCGCGTTGGTGCTGCCCTCGGTGAAGCGGTGCAGTTGCTGGCCCACGCGCTGTGGTTGGCCTCGTGCGTGGCCGACGTGGGCGTGTTGAGCCACAGCGACGCCTCCGTCGACGACGTGGTGCTCTCGGTGCTGTGGTGCGCGGGCTTTGTTGTGTTGGCCGCAACGAACGTGGTGCACCTTGTTCGGCCGCCGAACGAACTGCCCACAGCGTCGTGGTCGCGCGCGCGTGTGGTTGCGGGGCTTTTGTCGATCCCGCTGTACGCCATCATGGCGAGCATGGCCGGCGTGTACTTCCTCGTCGTCGAGCACCACAGCAGTGGTGCGGCCATCTTCCTGCACAAGTTTGCGCAGATTCCGTCGGTGTACGTGGGCATCGGCTTGTACATGTGGACGGGTCTGCTGCTCGCGCGCACGCGGGTGGCCTCGTTGGTGTTCGCTGTCGTTACGCCGTTGCGCTTGCCGCCCGCCGCGTTGGCCGTCGTCGTCGTCGTGCTCAGTGCCTGGCCCGTGGCGTGGTCGGGTGCGTCGGGCATTTTTGTGGTGGCCGTGGGCAGCGTGGTGTTTCGCGAACTGCGCGCGGCGGGGGCTTCGCGCTCGTTGGCCACCGCCGTCACCGCGATGGCGGGCAGCCTGGGTGTGGTGCTGCGGCCCTGCCTTGTCGTCGTGCTCGTGGCCACGCTCAACACCGACGTCACCACCGACGAGCTGTACAACCGCGGTCGCTTCGTGTTCGTGCTTACCTCGGTGCTCACGGCACTCGCCTTCTTCGTGTGGCATCGCGTGTGGCCAGCACCAGCGTCGACAGCGGTGTCCTCATCGTCGTCGCGCTGGTCGGCGTCGCTGACCGCGCTGCGCGCACTGGCGGGCTACGTCGTGCTGGCGGTGGTGGTGCTCGGCGCGTGCTGGCTGGTGCTTGGTGCCGACTTGAACGAGCACACCGCACCGCTCATCTTGCCGATGGTGGTGCTGGCGTGGATCGCGTTTGAGGCGCGCCGCGACGTCGACGTCCCCTCGGTGCTCACGCGCTTGCAAACCGCCACCGCCGACACCAGCGGTACCCTTGGCGCGTTGTTGCTGATGATGTGCGGCTCGGTGGCGTTGGGCGGTGTGGTTGAGCGCGCCGACGTCATGCGCGTGTTGCCGTCGTCGTTTGCGTCACCGGTGGCGGCGATGGCCGTGGTGATCGTGCTGCTCGTGTTGATCGGCATGTTCATGGACGAGCTGGGGGCTGTCGTCCTCGTCTCGGTCACGCTGGCGCCGATTGCGCGCGCCAGTGGCATCGACCCGGTGCACTTCTGGCTCGTCGTGCTGGTGGGCTTCGAGCTTGGCTACCTCGCGCCACCGGTCGCGTTGAACCAGCTGCTGGCGCGCCAGATCATTGCCACCATCGACGAGGAACACGGCAATACCGACGAGCCAGCAGGGCCGCAGTCGTGGTGGCAACGGCACGCGCACGTGCTGATGCCCGCTTCGGTGATGGCCACGGCCCTCGTGATCGTGGCCTTTGCGCCCTTTGTGTGGGCGCTACTCTGACGACGTCGACGCAGCACCGCGCCAGTCGGTGAACAGCGCCATCACGCCTGCACCAATGGCCAACGCCGCACCGGTGCCAAGGCCGACGTTGGCCGCGAGCGCGTAGCCCTGCAGCCGCTGCTCCTGCTCGACGACGCTGGCCCCCGACACGGGTGTCTTCGCGCTGCCATCAACGACCGCCTGCAAGGCCAACGCTTCGTTGCTGGCCAACACGCCCAACGTGCCCCCCACCGCGACCGACAACGCAGCCACACTGGCCACCGTCGCCGTCGACCACACCGGCAACGGCGGCGGATTGAGCAGGCGCGCCTGCGCTGCCGACACGCCGCGCACCTGCCCCGGCAACAGCGCACGCTCGGGAAACAACATCGTCACGGCGGGGCCAAGGGCCGCCAACAACTCTTCGCCACCCGCGGGCACGAGCCGCTCGTCGAAGGTGGCAACAACGCGGGCCTCGGCCTGATGGATGCGACGGATGATGAGCACGCGCTCGTTGTTGAGCATGCTGATGGTGCCGCTGACGACGACCTCGGCGCCCAGGGCTTCGGTGAGTTCGCTGAGGCAGCTGCGTTCATCGCTACACGCCAACACTTCGCGCGTGGCTTCAACGGCGAGCATGGTGCGCACTTCGTCCATGCCGATCACCGACACGCCCTGCAGCTTGCGCAGCTCGGCCACGAGGTCGTCGGCGACAATGCGCGCGGTGCGTTGGGCCACCACGTCGTCCACCACTTCGAAGTCAGTCACCGCCACGCGCAACAGCTTCGAGGCCGCGGGTGCAGCAACCGGTGCGGGTGTGGGAGGTGGAGGTGGAGGTGGTGGCGTCGGCGGTGGTGTCGGTTCTGGTGCGACCGCCGGCGTCGCCACGGGCGGGCGAGCTGGACGCTTCGCCGCAGAGGCGCCGGTGGCGGAGGCGAGCGACAGCAACAACGACGGCCAGATCAACATAGGCCGCCACCATGCCAGCGATGGCTGCCGTCGCGCCACAACGTGTGACAGCGTGGTGCGTATGCGTGTGTATGTGCGGGTCGCGGGTGTGGTGCTGCTGTGTGCAAGCGGGTGCTTTCCGAGCATCACCTACGGCCCCAACGTCCAACTCGACTGCACCAGCGACGACGACTGCCCCGCCGACCTGGTCTGCGCCACCGAGGTGGGCCGCTGTGCTCCCGTCGGCGCCGCCTTCGACACCACACCACCGCAGGTGCTCACGGCCACCGCCACGCCAACGGTGTCGTCGTCGAGCGTGGCCTCCGTCGTGACCATCACCGCCACCGAGCCCCTCGCACAGCTGCCCGTGCTGCGCCGCCTGCGCACGCGTGATGGCGACAACGAAGCCATCGACCTCGTAGAAGTCGCCAACGACGACGGCAGCGTCTCGGTGACCGTCGCTGCCGACGCATTCGACGTGAGCGGGGCCGTTTCGTTGGAGGTGGAGCTCGTCGACATCGCGGGCAACACCACCACGGAAAGCGTGAACACAGCACTCGTGTTCGACGTCGACGGACCACAGCTGCTCGACGCCGACGTCGAGATTGCTGCGGAGCCCACCAC
Organism: Myxococcota bacterium; assembly: GCA_044349155.1. Lineage (GTDB taxonomy): Bacteria > Myxococcota > UBA727 > UBA727 > VGSZ01 > VGSZ01. The sequence continues at coordinate 25,530 of JBIKRQ010000002.1, read as the reverse complement.
CAACGTGCTGTACCCCGCAGCACCAACTGCGGCTCGCGCCGACTCCACTGCTGTTGTCGACGTGCTGCTCACCGAGCCCGCCACCGCCGCCACCGCCGCGCTGTTTACCGAAAACGACGACGAGGCCATCGCCGTCGACCTGAGCCTCGTCATCGCTGTCGACGATGCACGACGCCTGAGCACCACGTTGCCACCTGCGCTTATCGCGACGCTCGACGATGGCACCTACGTCGTGCACCTCGACACCACCGACGCTGTCGGCAACACCAGCACCATCGTGGTCGATGTGCCCGTCGAGGTGGACCACACACCGCCAGCACCGCCACAGCTCACGGAACTCGTGCGCGCGCCGTGGGGCAGTGCGCTGGCCGAAGACGCCACCAGTGCAACAGGCACCGTCGACGATGCGGTGTTGGTGCTCGGTGTCTTGGCCGGCACCACCGTTGACCCCGGTGCCATCACGGCTCCCCCACCGTCGGTGAACCGCGTGGCTCCCGTCGACGGCGCGTTCTCGTTTTCGTTTCCCGTCGACATCGCCGATGTGGGCGCTGTGGCCGTCGATCGTGCGGGCAATCTGAGCGCGGTCGCGCTGGCTGCAACAACGCGAGTGCATGCCTCGGTGAGCGCCACGTCGTCGCCGCACCGTGTGGCCAGCCGACAGGTCTTTCTGCCGCGCCTGAAGCAGCGTGGCGACGTCGACCACACCCGCGCCCTGCGTGAAGGGGCGGCCGCCGTATCCGCAGCCACCTGGTGGGAGCCCTTGACCTCGTCGACGTTCGACACGTTCTCGGATTTTCCGTTGCTCGCCTTTGAGCCGCAGGAACACCTCGTGCTCGTCGTCGCGCGCGGCCAGACCTTCAAGCTCGTAGGCCACGACCTCATCGCCACCGGCGCACCGCCGCTGCCCACGCACCGCGAAGGCACGCTGGTCACCGACGAAGACCGCGGCGTCGTCGTCTACTTCGGCGGCACGCGCCTCGACGGCACCACCACCAACGAGCTGTATGAGTGGAACGGCACCGCGTGGGAGCAGCGGCTCGTCGACGTGCCGGCCGACCAGATGCCCGCACCGCGCGCGGGCCACTCGATGGTGTGGGCGCCGGGTCAGGGGCTGCTCATCGTCAACGGCTGCGGCGCCTTCGCGCAGATCGGCATTGCCGGCTGCCTCGAACCGCTCCCGGCCGAGACCTGGCGGTACGACGGCACCCGCATGCAGTTGCTGTGTCGCGGGGCCGACTGCGGCACGGCACCGCTCCCGCTGCGCCCTGCCCTCGTCGTCGACGGCGACCGCCGGGTGTTGGCCTTTGGCGGTTCATCGCTCGAGCCCATCGCGGTAGCGCCCGGGCAGCCAACGGTCTCGGTGTTTCAGCCTGACACGGGCACATGGACGGGCGAGTGCAGCGGCGCTGGCTGCAACAACGCGACCTTCAACGCGGGCGCGTTTGTCGACGACAACGGTGACGTGCAACTGCTCGGACAATGCGGCGGCGCCAAGTGCTTTCGCCGCTATGTCGACGAGCAATTCGTCAGCGAGCGCCTGGTCGCCGTTCCCGACTTCACCTTCCGCTTCGAATCGGTGCAGCAGCCGGCCTGGCTCGCGGTGCGTGGTGTTGGCGTCTTCGTCGGCACCATCACCAACGGTGGCAGCAGCGGGGCGGTGCTCAAGCTCGTCGACGACGCACTGCTGCCCTACGCGCCCATGAGCATGACGCCGCGCTGTGGTGGGGCCGCGTTCTCCGTGGCCGGCGCGACCACCGACGACGTCCTCGTCGCTGCCGGGTGCTCGGAGTGCGCCATCTCGCCTGTCACGGCGGCACAGGTGTGCACCGACCCGCTCAGCAACGCCGAGCGCCTCGTTGACGACGTTGTCGACGCCGACAGCAACGGCCCTGCGGGCTACGCGTTTGCGACCGATGTGGGTGGGCCGCTGTTGGTGCAACAGCGCACCGCGGTCGTCGACGGTCGGCTCGCGGTTCAGGTGGCCAGCCATCACTACGATGGCGTCAGCTGGAATGCGCACACGCCAACCACGATCCCCATCGACAACGACGGTCGGCTCGCACGCGTGATGGGCGCCTACGTCGACCCGAGCGACACGTCGCGCGCCATCGTCCTCGTCGGCTCGGGCTTTGTCGACGAGCACCCAAATCCCCTCGACCTGTTGCTCTCGGTCAACCGTGACGGCGTTGTCGACGTCGCGTGCGGTGTTGACTGCGGCACGCTGTCGCTTGGTGCTGGGCATCCAGCAGTTGGTGCAGCGTCGTCGTTCGCGGTCGCGTTCAGCGGCGCAAACGCACTGCGCCCCACCGACACCACCGCCGTCGCGCGGGGCGCATCGCTCACATCGATCGTGCCCACCACCTCGCCCGATGGTCGTCGTGGCGGCGTCATCACAGGCGATCGCGAACGCGACGTGGCCTGGCTTGTTGGCGGCAACCTCGACGTTGCCCAGCCCACCGGCAACGACGTGTTCCGCTGCAACGGCGAGAGCGACGTCAACTGCTCCGACATCCAGGCTTTCGATGGCACCTCGTGGCAGGAGTTCATCCCCGTCGACGTGCTCGGCACGGGCCGCCCCGGCAGTCGGCTGTTGGCCCAAACCACCCACAACGGCGCGCTCACGATCGTGGGTGGCACCTCGCACAACCAAACCCTCGAAGATGCGTGGCGCTTGCACACGTCGTCGACCACGTCGCCTGCCACGCTGTTCACCGTCGACCTGCAGGCCTTCGGCGCGGGCACGACGACAACGCCCGCCAGCGTCGACCTGGTGTGGTGTGGCGAGGCCCTCGACGCGGCAGGCGGTACCGCCGACGTCGCCCTCTCGGTGTGGACGGGCACGCGATTTGTGCGCCTGACCACGCGCAACGAACCCGAGCTTGCTGCGTCTTTGGGGGCTGCGTGCGTGCGCGGCACGTCGACGGACACGGTCGAATCACTGCAGTACGCCACGCAACGTCAGCAGCTCGTGGTGGCGGCGCACGTCGACGCCGCTCCCGCCACGGGGTTTGGCATGCCATCGCTGCGCACCGAGGTGCTCGAACCCGTGGTCGTCTATCAGCGCTGACCACGTCGACGACGCAACAGCACCAGCGCACACAACGACAGCGGCGTGATCGTCGACGACGAGCACGCGCAGCCATCGGCGCTTGCTTCGCCTTCGCCTTCGCCTTCTGCACCTTCTCCTTCGCCTTCGCCTTCGCCTTCTGCTGGTTCGCCCTCTCCTTCGCCTTCTGCTGGTTCGCCTTCGCCTTCCCCTTCCCCTTCGCCTTCGCCCACGGGCTCGCCGCTGTCGTCGACGCGTGCGCCGTAGTGGGGCAACGATGCGCCCAGTTCGTAGGCACCAAGGTCTGGTGCGGCACCGGCGTGATCGTCGTTGATGGTGGCCAGTACTTCGCCGGCATCGACCGCGGCCCCCGTCGTCAAACGCAGGTCGGCTGGCTCACGCAAGGGGAACGGCCCCGACGCCAGCGACGCTGGCTCGACGGCAAACACCGCGGCATCCACCACCACAGCACCCGGCACCCGCTTTTGCAGCGTGGCCAGATCGGTGAAGGCCAGTGCGCCGAGGTGGCCACTGAAACGCCCGGTGCCAAGCGAGCCGTAGCCTTCGTGGGCGAAGTCGCAGGTGTCGTCGGCCGTGCGCGCATCGATCACGTCGCCGTCGCCATTGCTGAGGCCGTTGAAGGTGCCGCCGCCCTCGCCGCCGAGAAACAGGTTGTTGCGAAACAGCGCGCGCGAGAACGTCTCGTTCGTGTAGATGCCAAAGGCATCGCCACCCTTGACGACCGTGTTGTGCACGACGACGTCACCAACGCTGCTGCGCTGCAACTTGAACGGGCTGAGAATGGTGTTGAACACCACGTTGCGCGCAAAGTACGTCGGCCCGCCAAGACCAGGCTGCGAGCTCAACGCGATGAAGCTGTTGGTAATGCGGTTGCGCAACACGCGAACATTGCCGGCCGCAAAGTCGGCTTCGATGCCGTCGTCAGCGCACAGCGACAGGTCGTTGTCGACGATGTCGATGGCCTGCTGGTCGACGGCTTCGTTGCCTTCCATCAGCGAGATGCAGTCGCGAAACCCATGCACCGTGTTGTGCGCAATCACGTTGCCTGCCCCCGTGAGTTGGATCCCTTCCCCAATGTTGTCGCCATCAACGCCGAGCACATTGTCGGCCCACGTCGTCGTCGGTCCGCTGATCACGTTGTCGGCGAAGTAGCCATCCACGGTGCCCGAGCCGTAGGCGATGATGCCGTTTTCGGGGGTGGTGATCGCACAGCGCATCACCGCGAGGTGGTGGCTGTCGTTCATCTTCACCTTGCCGCGAATACTCAGCGCCTCGATGTGCACAAACGCGCGCCCGTCGAGACGAACGTCGCCGTCGATCACCACGTCGTTGCGCGAACGGCCGCGCACCACGATCGGGCGATCGAGCTCGCCATCGGCAGCAACAACGAACCCGTCGTAGGTCCCCGACGCCAACAGCAACACCGTGCCGGGCACAGCCGCGTCGAGAGCCGCCGCAAACGTCTCAGGCGTCACGTCGACCAGCACGGCGTCGACGGCATCTGCGGGCAGCGCGCGCGTGTGCGTCGAGAGTGTGGCGTCGGCGTTGCCACCGTCGGGGTCGCGCAAGGCCAGCACCACTTCGACGTCGCTGTCGGCGGGCAGGCCAAAGATGCTGCCGACGTGGCGGTGGGCCCACGCATGCCCAGCGCGCGCATCGGCGGGCACGTTGCGCAGGGGCAACGCCGTCTGCAGTGCACCGCCCCCGACGCGGTACTGCACCGAGACCACACCATCGAGGTCGTCGTCGCCCTCAACGGGCCACTCGATCGCCACGGCTTCCAACGTTGGATGCGGCGCCACCGGCACACCGGCGGTACTGCCGGGCGCGGCAAACGAGGAAGAGGCAAGCAACAGCGAGGGCGCGAGGAGCAGCAGCGAACGGGTCATGCCGCGAGGTTGCCACAGGTCGCCCCCGGGCCTCAGGTCGGCCGATCAACGTCGAGACGCCACGGTCACGAGCGCAACGGATTGGGCCTGCCCCGCGTGATGTGCGCACGTTCGATGGCGCGTTGGCGCTGCTACCGGTCGCCCCATGACCATCGACACCTCTGCTCTCGCTGCGTTGTTTGCTGCTGGCCCCGACGGCTTCATCGGCGAACGGCTCGCGCAGTACCTCGCCATCACCCAGCCCGAGGCCGCTGCTGCGCGCGCCAACGGCACCGCGAACGAAGCGAGCGAGGCGAGCGAGGCGAGCGAGGCGAGCGAGGCGAACGACGACGACGAAGAAGAAAAAGAAGAAGAAGACGAAGAAGACGAAGAAAAAGAGGAAGAAGAAGAAGAAGAAGAAGAAGAAGAAGAAGAACAACAACAACGGAAAGCGCCGCGCGGTGACGCCCCCGCGAGCCCCGATGCCTGGCAGGCCGAAGCGATGCGGCGCGTGGCGCGCTTGTGGTCGGGCGGCCCCGACGACGTCGAAGCCAATTGGGGTGTGCCGCCACCGCGCGAGCTCGCCGCGTTCTGGACGCTGACGCGGGGCTACAACACGTGGTCGTCGTTCACCGAGCTGCGGCTTGATGCATCATTGCTTGGGCGATTCGACGACGACGAGAACGTGTTCGAGCTGTGCGTGTTGAACGATCAGCTCAACTACCTGGGCACAGCGCTGTCTGAGGCCTTCAGTGCGGCCCTGTGCATTGCCAGCTACGGCGACGGCGACACCTGGCACATCGACGTCAACCCCACCGACGACGACGACCCCCACCACGTCGTCACCCGCTACAGCCACGACGACCACGCCTTTGACCAGGAGCCCGTCGCCAACAGCTTGCATCACGCCGTGTTTCTGTCGGCGGTGGTGCACGCGTTTCGCGAGGAGTGGTTGACGCAAGAGCAGGCCAAAGCGCTGTTGGCGCCGTTGCATGGACGCGTCGCACCGTCGTGGCACTTCTCGATCGACGACATCGACAGCGACTTTGTGTCGTCAGACGCGCCGAACGCGGCAACGGCCGCGTACATGGCCGCGCGCTCGCGCTGGATCTTCAAAGTGCTCGGCAGCGACAAGGTCTCGGGCCTCGAAGATGTGCCAGAGCTGTTCCTCGCGAAGTTGAACGTACCGATGACGCCCACTTTGTTCGCTGGCCGCATCAAGTCGGTGGAGCGCCTCGTGTCGACGGCGCTGTACGCCATGTGGCGCGGCTACCTGTTCGACGAGCCCGAGCTCGAGCAGTACCTCGCGCTGGGGCGTGTGCACCGTGGTCGACTCGCCCGTGATGCCGCGCGCCTGATCGACGAGCTGCGTGCTGGTCGTGAAGTGCTCGGCAAACACACGAACTGGTCGGAGCGCCTGGCGAAATTTCGCGCCTTCGACCTCGATCCCCGTCGCGAGGCCGAACGCGAGACCGAAGCTGCCGCTGCTGCTGAACGTGCAGAAGCAGAACGGCTGCAGACGATCACAGCACTCAACGCTGTCGATGACGATGGCCTTGCGGCATTCATCGATGCGCGAGCGAACCACGGCGTGCTTGAAGCGATGACGACGCGGCTGTTGCCGCTTTTGCCACCACGCGCGCAACACGCCATCGACGTCAGCATCCGCGCAGTGCACAACCGCGATGGCCGCATCTACAGCGACGAGGGCGACGAGGTGGTCGAGGTGTTGGCGGCCGAGTCGTCGCACCCAGCCCTGCAGGCGCTCGCACTCGCACTCGTCAACCACGGCAGCGGCGAGACAAAGCCGACGCCGTCTGTGGGCTACACCCTGCTGTCGTCGTGGGCCGCCCGCGGTGCGTTGACCGACGCGGTGGGCCTGGGCCTTGTTGAGCGCTTGCGTCGCTTGACCAACGACGAGTCGCGCCACGGCCTGAAGGGGACGCTCGAACTGTTCGCCACGCAGGCGTGGTCTGAGCCCGTGACGGCGTCGTTCGTCGACTTTCTGCGCACGTGGTTGCCGACATTGCCCAGCGAAGGCGCCTTCGACACGTCGCTGCACTTCGACGATCTCAACGGGCAGGCCGCCGTTTGCACAGGGACAGTGTTGCGCAACGCCCCCCACGAGCTGCGCACCGCGTTCGCCACACAGTTCCTGCCAATGGCCACGACGGCGTCGACGCGCTGGATGCGAAAGACGCGCGTGCAGGGCGCGTTGGGCATCGCCCTGCTTGACCCCACCGTGTTCAACGAAGACGTGTTCACCGGCCTGCTGGCGCACATGGAGCAGTTCAGGTCGGACGAAGAAGGCAGCGACGCGTTGTTGGCCATCGCGCTGGCGGCGGCGGTGCAGACCCCACACACGTGTGTCGCGTGGGCCGAGCGCGTGTCCGCCTTGAAGATCTCCGACAGCGATCTGGAGCTGCACACGATGCGCACGGTGGCTTTGTTCGCCCTGCAAACAAAGTCGGCTGACGATGTCGAAACGGCTCTTGTGCGCCTGTGCACGGCGAGTGCCTACAAAGAGGAGTACCGGCAGAAGCGGCATTTGCTCACACAGCGGGTGCTGCGCACGTTCCGTGAACTCGCCACCACGCCGGTGCTCGAGGCCCTGGCCAACAGCAGCCACGACGAAGTGGCCGCCTGGGCGCGCTCGCTCCTGCCAACACGCGCGACACCGACGGCCAAACGCATCACCTGGCTCGACGTCGAGCACGCCAGCGACGAGGAACGCCTCGCGCTGCTCGCGGATGTCAGCGTGCAGGGTCGCCAGCATGCGGCCCGCGCGTTGGTGCCCGAGGCGCGCGACGACGATGCGCCGGCCATTCGCGCCGGCCTCGAGGCCGCGGTGCGCGCGTGTGCGGAAGCGATCGTGCCGGTGGTCCCGCCACCGTCGTCGTACTTCGCTGCACACGCGCCGATCCCCGGCTTCCCTGCACCGCTCCCTCCACCCGGTGTGCCGCGCGAACTCACGCGCGATGAAGATCGCTTGCTCACCGAAGGCGTGTGGGCGTTGCTGCGCCTGCCACTGCAGCCGTCGACAGTGGCGCTGTGCAACGAGCTGCTCAAACACCACAACCGCGACGTGAAAGACCCGGTGCTGCGCGACCCACCCGACGACTCGGGCGTCGAAGCGGGCATGCGCCAGGTGGTGGCCGAGAACTACGGCTGGCAGGCGTCGACGGCGAAGGAATGGCTGCAGGCCCACGGCTTTGCCACTGCCGAGGCCGATGCATGAACGAGCTCGCGCGCGCCGCACTCTCGCCACCTGCAAACGGCTTCATCGGCCCACGCCTGGTGGCCTGGTGCAGCAGTGTTGGCGCGCACGACGCAGCCTCGGTGTCGACGACGTGGGGCAGCCTCGATGCACTGCCGCAGGTGTTGGGCGAGTCAGCGTGTGTGGCCGTGGCCGAGGTGCATGCGGCGTTGCTGCAGGTGCACACTGCGACGTGTAGTGCCCTGCACTTCGACCTGCCGACGGTCACTGTTCACGACGACGACAACGCCTTTGTGCGCGTGCTGCAGCACGCTCACGATGTGCCAGGCAGCACCGCGTTGGTGGAGCTGTTGGCGGGCACCGTGTGCGTGGCGCGCACAGCCAGCGGCGACAGCATGCACATCGCACTGCCGTCGTTGTCGTCGACCAGCGGGGCCATCTATCGCTGCGCCCCCACGTTGCGTCTGACACGGTCGCCGTTTCTCAGCCTCGACGAGCTGGTGTACGTCGCCGCCGTCAGCCACGCCGTCGATGCGGGGATCGTTGCAGCCGGCGTGGGCCAGCAGTGGTTGTCGCCAGTGGTGTTGCGCGAACCAGCCCGCTTTGCGCGCGTGCTCGACGACGAGGACGACGACGGCCTGCTCGCTGGTGCCCTGCCCCACCCCGACGCGTTGCTCGATCGCGCGCGGTGGGTGCTCGAGGTGCTGGGCACCCTGCCGATGTTGACGACGTCGTGGTTCAAGCTGCCCCACGACCCCGAAGTGCTCGCGCGTCGAACGGCAGCCGCGAAGCGATGGGTGCCGTCGGCGTTGTACTGGCTGTGGCACACGTTCCTGCTTGGCGAAGACGAAGCGGCGTTGTTTCTCGACGTGGCGCGGGCGCATCGGGCCCGTGTGGTGCGCGACGCGGCGCGCGTGGTCGAGCAGCTGCAGCGGGGCCACGACGTGCACGGCTTGCCTGCCGCGTGGACCGCGCGCGTGGCGCAGTACGCCAACGACGCACGCGCACGCGCTTGCAATGGCCCCGCGACGCCATAGACCCCGACGATGTCCACGTCGTCATCGCCGCCTGCTTCGTCGTCGGTCCCGCTGTCGTTGGAGGTGGTGCTCGGCGCGCTCACGGCCATCGCCCCGCTCAGCATCGACATGTACATCCCGGCGTTTGTGCAGATCGGCGCGTCGTTGTCGTCGACGACAGCGGCCGTGCAGCTCACGCTCGCCGCGTTCTTCGTCGGCTTTGCCAGCGCTCAACTCGCCGCAGGTCCGCTCACCGACCGCTTCGGACGACGCACGCCGTTGCTGGTCGGCCTCGTCGTCTACGTCGTGGGAAGTCTCCTGTGTGCGGTGGCGCCGAGCGTGCTGGTGCTCACCGTTGGGCGCGTGGTGCAAGCGCTGGGCGGGGCGTTCGCCGTCGTCGTGCCACGGGCGATCGTGCGCGATGTGGCCAGTGGTGCTGCGGCGGCGCGGTTGTTCTCGCGCTTGATGTTGGTGATGGGCGTGGCACCGATCGTGGCGCCGCTGTTGGGCGGCTGGCTGTCGACGACGTGGGGCTGGCGCAGCATCTTCGTCGTGCTCGCGGTGTTTGGCGTGGCGTTGATCGTCGCGACCCTGGTGGTGGTGCCCGCCACGACGACACCGCAGCGTTCAACACACCCGTGGCGTGCGCTGTTGGCCGACCGGCAGTTCCTGCGCTTCGTGCTCGCTGGTGGGTGTGCTTCAGCGGCGATGTTCGCGTACATCGCGGGCTCGCCGTTCGTGCTCATCGAGCTGCATGGTGTGGCCGCCGACGACTACGGCTTCTTCTTCGGGGCCAACGCCGCGGGTTTGATCGGCGCATCACAACTCAACCGTCGTCTGCTGCAAACGCGCTCGCCTCGCGACGTGGTGTCGAAGTCGGCGGTCGCCTTCGTCGCGGCCGCACTGCTCGTGATGGTGGCCTGCACGCTGACCACGTCGTGGGCACTGTGGGCGATCGCGGCAAGCTTGTGGTGCTGCATCGCCTGCCTGGGCTTGTTCACGCCCAACACGTCGGCCTTGGCCCTCGAGGGACAGGCGGCGCAAGCGGGGCTCGCGTCGGCGGTGTTGGGGGCCGTGCAGTTTGCGATCGCCGCAGCGGCCGCTTTCGCCGTGAGCGCCCTGCACGACGGCACGGCAGTGCCGATGGCCACCGTGATGCTCGTGCTGGCCGTGTGTGCGTTTGCGCTGCAGCGAGGTCGCTGACAAATCTGTCAAGAGATGGTGCGACAAATACCCACATGGTTCTCGCGACGTCGTCACTGGCCGCGTCACGGTGCTGGCAACCTTTCTTGTGTGGCCCCATCGGCGACCCTATGTGCTTGGGATGTCCACAGAACAGGTTGAAGGCGAGGCGGTTTTCTCGGGCACGCGGCAGACGTCGCTGGTGGGGCGCCTTGTGCGTCTGGGCCTGTTTGTGGTCGTCGTGGGCGGCTTCGCAGGTGCTGCTGGTGTGGCGGGCTTGTTTGCCATGTACGCCAAGGGCCTGCCCGAGTTCGACGACGTCAGCCAGTACAAGCCCAAGCTCGCGAGCAAGGTCTTCTCCGTCGACGGCCGCTTGATCGGCGAGTTCTACGAAGAGCGCCGCATCGTTGTTCCCTACGAGCAGATCCCCAAGCGCCTCGTGCAGGCCTTCATCGCCGCCGAGGACAAGAAGTTCTTCGACCACCACGGCATCGACTACGTCGGCATGGCCAACGCCGTGTTTCAGCGCGTGACAGGGCAAACCAAAAAGCTGCGCGGTGCTTCCACCATCACACAACAGCTCGCCAAGAGCCTGCTCGTGTCGTCGGAGGGCTTCACCGCGGCCACCGAGCGCAGCATCAAGCGCAAAATCCGTGAGGCCATCCTCGCCAGCCGGCTCGAGGACAGCCTCAACAAAGAAGAGATCATGTGGCTGTACCTGAACCAGGTGTACCTGGGCCACGGTGCCTACGGCGTGCAGGCCGCCGCCGAGAACTACTACAAAAAGAACGTCGACGAGCTGAACCTCGCCGAGCTCAGCGTGCTCGCGGGTTTGCCCCAGGCGCCGTCGAAGTTCTCGCCGATCGTGAAGCCCACCGCGGCCCGCGCGCGTCAGGAGTACGTGCTCAAGCGCATGGTCGAAGACGGCTACGTCACCGACGGTGAACGCAAAGAAGCACTCGCGTTGTCGGTGGAAAAAACCGTGCACCCGCGCGACGACCGCTTCCTCGACACCGCCCCCTACTTCACCGAGCACGTGCGCCGCTACCTCGTCGACACCTACGGCCTCAAGGCCCTGCTCACGGGCGGCCTGACGGTGTGGACCACCCTCGATCTCGAGCGCCAGAACCACGCCGAAACAGCGCTCATCAACGGCGTGCGCCGCACCGACAAACGTCAGGGCTGGCTTGGCCCCGTGATCGACGGCGAGCTGTTGAAGGATCAAAAGAAGCGCGACGCCGCACTCAAGGTCATCGACGACACGTACATCCCCAACAAGGGTGCGGGGCCGCTCGTTGAAGGCGACACCGTGCTCGTCCTCGTCGAGAGTGTTGACACCGAGCACCAGTGGGCCGTGGTGAAAGCAGGCAGCAAGCTCGTGGGCAAGTTGCCCCTCGCGGGCATGCGTTGGGCCCGCAAACCGAATCCCGGTCAGGGCTGGGAGGGCCGCAAGGTCAGCAGTGTGAAGGACGTGCTCAAGGCTGGCGACGTCGTCATGGCGGCCCCATACTTCAGCAAGAAGGCGTTTGTCGACGCCGCGATGGGCCCTGCCGAAGCCGTGCAGAAGTTGCCCGACGAAGAAGACATCAGCGCCACATCGCCAGTGTTCACCCTCGACCAGATGCCGCGCGTGCAGTCGGCGTTGATCGCGATGAACCCCGCCACGGGCTACGTCGAGGCCATGATCGGCGGCTACAGCTTTGAAGACAGCGAGTTCAACCGCGCGTTTCAGTCGTGCCGTCAGCCGGGCTCGGCGTTCAAGCCGATCGTGTACTCGGCGGCGATCGTGCGCGAAGACTTCAGCCCCGGCACGATGATCCTCGACACGCCCATCACCCTGCGCGACGACGCCATCGGCAAATCGTGGAAGCCGCAGAACTTCGAAAGCGGCTTCAAGGGCGAGGTCACCTGCCGCGAAGCGATTACCAATTCGATGAACATGCCTGCCCTTCACACGATGGAGCGCGTGGGCACAAAGAACGTCGTCGAGTGGGCCCACCACCTTGGCATTAAGACCGAGCTGAAAGAAGAACTCGGCACCGCCCTTGGCAGCTCGTGCGTGACGCCATGGGAGCTCACCTCGGTGTACACAACGTTTGCGCGCATGGGCCTGCGCCCCGAGCCGGTGTTCATCAAGCGCGTCGTCAACCGCGACGGCAAGGTGCTCGAGCAACACGCCAGCCCCAACGACCCGTGGCAGACGCACCCGCAGAAGTTGTCGGCCCTCTACCGCTTCCTCGAGGAGAAACCGAAGCGCTTGATTCGCGCCGATCAGGCCTACCTCGCCCACTGGCTGCTCACGCAGGTCGCCACGCGCGGTACAGCGGCCCGTGCTGCGTCGATGGGTCGCCCGGTGGCCGGCAAGACGGGCACCACCAACGACGCCTTCGACACGTGGTTTGCGGGCTACACGCCCTCGCTCGTGACCACGGTGTGGGTCGGCTACGACACCTACGAGTACCCGTTGTCGACGGGCGAGCAGGGCGGTCGCACGTCGCTGCCGATCTGGTTGGAGTTCATGGAGAACAGCCTGCGCGGCAAGGTCGAGCGCGACTGGGCCCAACCCGAAGGCATCTGCTACGCGCGCATCGACGAGAAGACCGGCAACCGCATCAGCGAAGATTCACCGAACGCCGCGGTCATGCCGTTTCTGTGCGGCCACGAGCCCGAGCGCGCCACCATCTCGGGCGGCCCATCGATCGAAGACGCCATCAGCGCCGGCGGGATTTGAGCGACCTGAGACCTCACCCAGCCCCTCTCCTTGAAGGAGAGGGGAGCCTGAGAGCCTGAGGCCCGCCGCTCGTCAGCGGCTCTGCGGCTCGACGACGATGGTGCAGTTGACCGACGAAGCGATGAAGCACGCTTCGTGGGCGTGGTGGTGCAGCTGCTCAACGGTCGCAGCGTCGACGTCGTCAACGAACGACACCTTCGGCCGCAGCGTCACCGACGTGATCGCGAGCTTGCCGTGCGCATTCTTTGCGAGCACGCCGACCGGGTCGTCGTCGTAGCTGTCGACGACGTGGCCGCGTTGCGAGCAGGTGGCCAGGAACCACAGCATGTGGCAGCTGGCGATCGAGGCGACGAACGCTTCTTCGGGGTCGATGCCCATCGGGTTCGTCCACTGCAGCGGCACCACACTCGGTGAGGCCGCAGCGGCGAGCACGACGCCGCTGTCGAGGCGCCACTCATGGCTGCGCGAGTAGCGCTTGCCGGCAAAGTCCGCTGCCGTCGTCGAGCCGCGGGACCAACGAACGTTGACGGTATGCTCGCTCATCTCTGCACGCTCCGAACGTGTGGCGGGCTCCCCTCTCCTTCCAGGAGAGGGGCTGGGGTGAGGTTCTTGTTTCAGATGACAACTACATCGGATCCAGCAGGCGGTTTTGCTGAATCTTGATGAACGCGCTGGTCAAGTGCCACACGCTATCCATCCACATCTTGCTGTTCACCATGTCATTCTTGAAGCTACCGATAACCTGCTCGCGGTCTTGCAGGTAGTAGGTATTCTCGGGCAGCCACTGCAAACGCAACAGGAATGCCGTGGCGTGCTTGATGACCTGCTGGTAGCTGTTGTAACGGGCCACATCGCCGGCTTTCTTGGCCACAATGGCCGCATCGGTGAGCGACTCCAGGCTGGCAGCCGTGACGGAGTTGTTGCCGAACGAGCCGGCCTTCGGTGCCAACATCCCGTCGTAGTCCGGGTAGATCTGGTGACGGGCGTTGGTCTCCCACGCCAGGGCAACGCGGTCGTTGATGGCGAAGATGATATCTTTGTACTTCGCCTCACCCGTGATCTGGTACATCTGGGAAAACGGCTGCGTAAACCACGCTGGCGCGTACGGAATATGCCACTTCGGCCCGAAGTCCATCGTCTGGTAGAGGGTGGGCTCGTACACCGCGAAGGCCTTATCGAAGACATCCTTGTAGAAGGTGTCTTTCGTGTCGCGATAGAAGTACGTCACTGGCAGCAAAAACTGGCCGGGCATGAAGTACTGTTCGCCGCCGTTTGGCGTCCACAGCACACCATCTTTTCGCTGGTGGGTGGCGGCCCATTTCATGAGCAGGTCCATCTCGGTCGTGTACTTCTGCTTGTCGGTGCGCTCGTTGCACGCGGCGGCGATGAAGCTCGCCACGGTCCAGCGGTTCTCGACGGTGTTGCCGTTTTGCAAGGGCTTCGTCGACGGCTTGATGGCGCCGGCCTTCAAGCTCGCGGCCATGTTGAAGTAGCGCTCGAAGTAGAAGTCGATGAGCTCTTTGCCCTTGTTCTGCAGCTCTTTGTCGTCGAGGTACACCGCCAGGCGGTTGAGCACCCACGTCGACATCGTCGAGCGGATCATGGTGCGCTCGTTGTTCTGAAACTGCCGACGCACGGGCGAGTACTGGTAGGTCACTTCGCCGTCGATGACGTTGTGGCGGTACCAGTCGCCGATCAACTTCAAGCGCTGCTCGATCACGTCGTGGTTGAGATCGTCGACGGTGAAGACCTTGTGACCGCGGAAAAAGCGCTCGGGCTTTTTGTCGGGGAAGCGCTCGCCGACGTGGGCCGTGCGGTACACCTCGAAGTGCAGGTCGACGCGGTTGTTGAGCTGACCAAGGTCGATGCCCACACCACGCGCCATGGCCTGACGCAGGTCCATGCTGCCCATGTTCTTCTCGAGCTGCTCGAGGGGATCCATCTCGAAGCGCTTGCTGCCGAGTTGCACGACCGCACCGGTGACCTGGGGCTCGAACACCTTGTTGTCGAACAGGCCCTTGACCCCGAAGTTGATGAGCTTCGCTTGCTCGGTGACGACGAGGAGGTGCAAAAAGCCGCTCTTGTTGCCGCTCTTGCAGACCTTCTCGCCCGCAGCGTGGGCGGTCGCGAGCAACGGGCCAGCGTCGACGTGGACGTCGGCGTCGCGCTTGCCATCTTTGGTGTAGAGCACGGCGATCATGGCCGCGTGGTCGGCGGGCAGTGTCGTCGACGTCGACGGCTCGGCCTTGCCATCACACCCCGCGCGCGCGGCGGCGAGCAGTGCCTCTTGCGCTGCAGGCTCAAGCACCAGGCCGGCTTTGCGCGCCAGGGGAACAAAGGCATCGCTGGGGTCGACACGGGTGGTTTCGCCGCCGCCCTCTTCTTCGTCGGCCGCGCTGTCGGCGCGCTTGCTGTCGGCAGGTGTCGGCTTGTCCTTCGCTGACGAGGAAGACGACGACGACGACGAATCGTCGGGCTTCTGCGCGCAGCCGAGGCTCAGCAACAGACACGACGAGAGCAACACAAGAGAAGCAACGCGCATGGGGCGAGCCCATATCAGGGTCGGGCACGCACCACGACGCACGTTTTCGTGTCGCGCAGCGTGGAGTTCGCCAGGTGCGACCTCAAGCACGCACCCGCGCCGAGTGACACCAGCGCCACCAGCACGCACGCAGCGATCAAAATTGCACACCAGCGCTGGCACGGCGGGTGCTTTGGCTCTCCCCATGGATGCACGCCGCACGATCACCTCGCTGCTGTTCGCTCTTGCTGCCCTGGCGCCCGTGGCGTGTGAACCGCCGCCGACGTCGTCAGAGGGTGAGGGTGAAGGCGAAGGTGAAGGCGAAGGCGAAGGCGAGGGCGAACCCGGCGACATTGCGGTGGCCCTCGATCGCGCTGGTGTGTTTTCGGTGACCGAAATCCCGGCGGAGAACGCGGGAACGCGCGCGTTCGAGCTGTACTTCCAGCAGCCCCTCAACCACGACGACCCCGACGGCGTCACATTTCTGCAGCGTGCGGTGTTGATCCACAGAGACGTTGAACGCCCCTTCGTGCTCAACCCGACCGGCTACGAGTTGTTTGCGGGCTACGAGCAGTTGCCCGAAGAGCTCACCTCGATCCTCGACGCCAACCAGCTGCAGATCGAGCACCGCTTCTTCGCCAACAGCCATCCCGATCCGTGGCTGCCCGAGCAGTGGGCGTACCTCACCGTCGAGCAGGCGGCCGCCGATCACCACCGCGTCGTCGAGCTTCTGCGTCCGCTGTACACCGGCAAGTGGCTCGAGACCGGCCACAGCAAGGGCGGCATGACGAGCGTGTTTCATGCGGTGCTCTACCCCGACGACATCGACGTCGTCGTTCCGTACGTCGCGCCGGTGTCCTTTGCGATCGACGACACGCGCGGTGCTGATGCGCGTGCCGTGCTCGGCGATCCGGCCTGCCGCGATGTCATTCGCGCATTTCAAACCAACGCCGCCGAACAGCGCGCCGAACTGCTCGGGTTGCTGCAGGCCGAGGACTCCGGCTTCAGCGATGCGCGCATCGAATCGCTCGTGTTTCAAACCATCGGCACCATCGAGTGGGGCTTTTGGCAGTACTACGCCGACTGCACGCAAGCGGGCTTCTACACGCCAAGCGACGACCCGGAAGAAACGCAGCGCGCGTTGGGATTGACGACGGCAGCCATTGGCTCAGGCGCCGACGAGATTGCGTTTCTGCCCTACTACTACCAGGTGCAAAACCAGCTCGGCGCCCCCGACCAGTTGTCAGACCACCTCGACCCGCTGCTCGGCGACATCGAAACGCAGATGTGGGACTTCTTCACCGACCTGCCCTTCGAGATCCCCGCCTACGACGACGGCGCCTTGATGCACACGATCCAGGATCAGGTGCTGCTGAGCGATCGCTTCTTGTTCGTCTACGGCGGCTACGACCCCTGGACATCCGTCGCCTTCGACGTGGGTGCGGCCACCGACAGCGCGCGCTACGTGGCGCCGGGTCGGAACCACTCCGCGCTGCTGATCGACCTCGCCGACGACGACAAAGCCGCCGCGTTTTCCACCCTTGGACGCTGGCTCGACGTCGATGTCGCGGCAGCACCTGCAGTGCCCGCAGCACACGTGGAGCGCTGGCGTCGCCGTCTCGACGAGGAGCGTGCCTGGCTCGCCACGCGCGTCGGCCTGCGCCCCTGATCGCAGGCTGCTGCGTCGTCAGCGGTGTCGGACGTAGTGCGCCATGAAGCGCTGCGGTGCTTGCGGCGGCGGCTCGACGACACCGTGGTCGACGTGGTCGAGATCGATGACGCCAACGAGGTCGTACTGCGCATCAAGCCAGGCATCGAGCCACGTGTGCAGCTGCGTGGGCGACTCGCGGCGTTGCAGCCACGACAACGGCGTGACGACGACAACGACGTCTTGCGGCGCAGCCGTGCTGACTTCGTTGATGAGCTGCTGTTGCATCGCGCCGGCGTGGGGGTGCGGCTCCATCAACGGGTACATGTAGAGGTAGCCCGTCGCCGATCGGCGCTGGGCAAGAAAGAGCAGCTCAGGCTCGGAGCCGAAGACCGCGATGGTGCCGGTGTCGTCGGCGTCGAGGCGGCCGGCCTTGAGTGCTGCGGCCATGGCCACCGCCGCAGAGAACGTCCCGTCGCCGTCGACGACGTTGGCGATCGCTGAAACGGGTGCCGTCAACAGCTGGCGCTGCGCCACCCATGGCGCGAGCAGCGCCACACAGGTCAGGCCAGCAGCCAACACGCGCAGCGTCGACGACAACGCGAGCGACAGGTTCACAAAGACGGCCGCGCACACAGCGAGGGCTGGCGCGGTCACCACGAAATAGTGCGGACGGAAAAACAGCCCGGGGCACGTTGCCAAAAACGACAGCACCACCGCAGTGGTCATCGGCACCCACCACGCGCGTGCCGCGTGGCGCCGACGACCCACGATGACGGCGACGACGAAGCCCACAGCGGCCAGCAACCACAGGCTCCACATGGTGGGCGCCATGTAGCGAATCGCCTTGAGCAGGTGAGACGCACCGCTGCTCGTCGATGACAACGAGGTGTAGGCACGCGCCTGGGTCACGGTCCAAAACCAGCACGCCGCCAGCGCGCCATGCAGCGAGAGCCACGCGACCACAACGACGATCGGCACAGCGGCACCCGCCATGAACACGGCGATGCCCGTCACCTGTCGCCGACGGTCGAGTTCGCTGCGCCCGATCATGAGCAGCGCACCAGGCAGGAAGAGTGCCGCGTGTTGCTTCATCAGCACCGCAGCACCGAAGGCGGCACCCGCGACGACCAGCAGCGCCAGCCGTTGTCGGCGCAGGCTGTGTGCCAGCAGATTGGCGCCGACCACAACACACGCGACGACGGCGTGGGTGGCGTGCGCAAACAATCCCTGCACCCCCATGTTCACCAACACGCTCGCGCACACCGCCGCCGCGACGAGGGCCGGCACAGCACCAAGCGCACGACGAACAAAGTGCGCGGTGCCAGCGACGGCGACGACGTTCACGACCAACAATCCCAGACGCACAGCGACGGCACTGTGGCCAACGAGGGCAAAGACCACGGCGTCGAGCAGCGCCACGCCCGGGAACTTCATGGTGTAGCTGCCAACGAACGGTGCTTCGCCCACCAGCAGTCGTTGCGCGATGTAGGCGTACTCGCCCTCGTCGCGTTCGAGGGGAATCCCGGCGAGGCGCAGTCGCACCGCGATGGCCGCGAAGAGGACGACCACCGCCACGACGACAACGGCAGCCTGCATGAGGCGATCGCCGCGGACGTGACGCGGTTCGCCAACGTCGGCGGTGGGTGTGCTGGTGCGCATAGACAGCAGCACCGTAGCAGCCCGACCGGCGTGTTCGGGACTGGTTGGCGATGACGCCGCGACAGCGCCACCGCGGCACGTATAGTCGCAGCGTGACTGCGTCGTCGTCTCCTGCTGAACGTCCTGCGCGTGGGGCACGCACACTGCTCGCAGCACTGGGCGTGGTGGTGTGCGTGGCGCTGGCCTTTCGCGGTGCGCTTGAGGCTGGCTTCATCTTCTTTGACGACGGCACGATGGTGACGAAGAACCCATTTGTGCGCCTGGGCTTCGGCCTCGACGGCGCGCGGTGGGCGCTCACCGGTGTGTGGGGCGCCAACTGGATGCCGCTCACCTGGATCAGCCACCAGCTCGACTGGAGCTTGTTTCTCGACGAGCCGCGCGGACATCACCTGGTCTCGCTGACACTGCATGCACTGGCGTGTGGACTGCTCGTGTCGGCCCTGCACACCCTCGGCGCCAGCCTGGTGTCGTCGGTGCTCGTGACCCTGCTGTTTGCGGTGCACCCACTGCGCGCCGAGTCGGTGGTGTGGGTAGCCGAACGTAAAGACGTGCTGTCGGCGTTGTTCGCGATCGTCGTGTGGTGGCGCTTTGCGCGCGCGCGTGCGGCGAACCGTGTCGTCGATGCAGGGCTGCTGCTGGCGCTGGTCGCGGGCTTGTGCAGCAAGTCGATGGTGGTCACGCTGCCGGCGGTGTTGGTGCTGCTTGAGGCCTGGCGGACGCAGCGCGTGCCGTCGTGGTCGTTCATCAAGCAGTTGTGGCCAACGGTGGTTCCCGTCGTCGTCACGTCGGTGATCGTGTCGCAGGCGCAGGCGGGCACGGCGGCTGTTGCGCAGCTGTCGTTTCTGCAGCGCCTCGGTGGAGCCATCGTGGCGGTCGCTGAGTACCTGCGGCTCACGGTGTGGCCCACGTCGTTGTCGGTGTTTCATCCCGCGCGCGTTGCTGGCCCCGACGTGGCCGACGTCGCCGCGGCGCTGGCGTTGCTCGTGGCGGTCACGGCAGCACTGACGACGCTGTGGCGACGCGGAATCCGTGCACCGCTCGTCGGCTGGCTGTGGTTTTTGGGGATGTTGGTGCCTGTGAGCGGTGTGTTTCCGTTGGGCGCGCACGCGTTCGCCGAGCGCTACACGCACCTGCCCCACATCGGTTTGTTCTTCGGCATCGTCGTCGGTGTCGAGGAGCTGTTGCGTCATCGCTCACGGGCAACGCGCATGGCTGCGGCAACCGTTGCAGCCGTGCTGGTGTTCGCCGAGGTCGTGGTGTTGCAGGAGGTCGTGGCGACGTGGCGGAGCAACAGCACGCTGACCGCGGCGGGCTTGCGCACCGATCCCGACAACCCGATGCTGTTGCCCGTGCGTGCCGATGCGCTTTTGGCGACGGGTGCGGTGGGCAACGCCATCGAGCGCTACGAGCACGCCCTTGCGGCGCGGCATGTGTACATGGCGACGTCGGGCATCGATCACGCCTGGGCCCAACTGGGGCTCGCCCTGCTGAGCGTGCCGAGCGAGCTCCCACAGGCACACCGCGTGTTGCGTGAAGCGGTACGTCTGGGCCCGCGCAATGGCCTTGCCCGACGAGGACTCTCAGTGGCGCTGTTTCGCAGCGGTGCACACAGCGATGGCCTGCGCGAAGCCCGCGTGGCCGTCGAGCTGATGCCCGACGACGCCACGCAACGCTTGAACCTGGCCAGCCTGCTGCTGTCGGCAGGCGATGCCGCAGGAGCGCTGTCGTCGTTGCAGACGGCCCCGGCGCATCTGCGTCGCGAGCTTGCGGCGGTCACGATGCGCGCGGCGTTTCTCAAGGGCGGCTGTCGTCTTGCGGCGACCACGGCCGAAGCGCTCGCGTCGTCTGCACCGCCCACCGCGTTTGTTGCCGAGCAGGCGCTGGCCCTCGCGTGCCTCAACGATCCACGTGCGCCTGCCCTGTTGGCGACGCTCAGCTCGACGACGCCGACCCGCGCCGGCGCCCTCGCCATGCTCATGGCTGGCCTGCGCGACGGAGCAGACGTGTCGCCGCTGCTTGGCGTGATCGCGGCGACACCCGCCGAGCCCGGCCTCGAGAGCGACCGGCTTGCCCTGGTGCTGCAAACACCGCTGCAGCTGTCGGCGGTGTTGGCGCTGCTCGAGCCATCCCCTGTAACACCCTGAAAAGACTCATGAAAAACCGGTGACCTGCTGTGGCAGATCGACAAGGCAAGATCGCGCCGAAATCGTGACGAAGGCGCTACACCTTGCGACGTCCCTTCGCTGAGGTTGCCCATGCCCGTGCGCATTTCCGACAAGTTGATTCGCCCCATCGCCGATCGCGTCGCCACCACGCCGGGCAAGCTCGTCGACGACGCCCTGGTGCTCGACATCCTGGCCGCCGTTGCTGATGCCTCGGGCCGCACGGCTGCGAAGGCTGCCGACGCGATGAAGGGTGCTTCGCGCAGCGAGCAGTTCGACCTCGCCAAAAACGGCATGTCGAAGGCCGAGAAGAAGGACCTCGAAACGCTGCTCGATCAGTCGGGCTTTGCGTTCACGCCTGGCGCCAAGAACTTCCTCGAAGCGTTGCTGGGGCGTGCTGCCCTCGACACCGGCGCTGGCCCGCTGCCCACCACGAGCGTGACCGCCGACGAGCGTGGCATTCGCGGCAAGCTCGACGCTGGCATGGTGCTCGAAGCCATCAACCTCTCGTCGGCACCTGCGCTGCGCTTGCATCTCGCTGACACCAAGGAGATCGGTCGCACCAGCAGCGACGGCACCTTCGTCCTCGACGCCAATGCCATCACCGGCACCGACGCGATGAACCGCTTGTCGGCGGGCGATGTGATTCGCCTGCGTGGCCGCAAAGCCGACGGCACGGCCACCGACTGGATCGAGCTCAAGGTTGCGGGCCGCGACACGAAGAACGCGTCGTTCAACCCGATGCGCCTCAACCTCGTCGACGACGGCCGCGGCAAGATCCAGCTCACGCACAACACGGCGCGCCCGCTCACCGAGCCCGGTGCCGACATCCGCCTCGTGAACCTGCGCACGGGCGACGTGCTCAACGTGAAGGCCAACGCCGACGGCTCGATCCCCGCGAACCTCAAGCTGCCCGGCAAGGCCGGCGACCAGATCGCGGTGGCGGTGTCTGACGGTGTGAACAACACCGATCTGAAGACCGTAGCGACGACGATGACGGTGCTCGGCAACAGCAGCGCTGTCGATCCCGCCGACGATCCGATCGCCCACAAAGACGACGTGCGCGCCGACGGTACGGCGCTGTATCCGCTGCGTCGCTACTCGGGTCCGCTGTTTGTGTCGGGTCCCACGTCGAGCGACGTGCGTCAGGGTGCCATCGGCAACTGCTACTTCCCGGCAGCGGCCGCTGCTGTGGCCCACCAGATGCCAAAGGCGATCGAAGACGCGATCACCGAACAGCTCAACCCCACCACTGGTGAGCGCGAGTTCTCCGTGCGCTTCTACACGCCGTCGGGTCGCATGGAGTTCGTCACCGTCGACGCCGACTTCTACACGCGCAGCTGGGGTGGTCCGTTGTACGGCACCACCACGAACAACAACGATCCCGACAAGATGGAGCTCTGGTACCCCATCCTCGAGAAGGCGTTCGCGAAGTGGAAGGGCAACTACGACACCATCGGCAACGGCGGCTCGCCTGCCGGAGCGATGACATCGTTGACCGGCAAGCGCACCACGGCGCTGAGCACCGACTACAACTCCGCCGACGAGATCTTTGCCGCCGTCAAAGAGGGCGCCTCACGCAAAGCCCCGATGACTGCCGGTACGCACGACGACAAAGCGCTCTACACGAACACCGGCGTGTACGGCGACCACGCCTACTCCGTGCTCGGCACCGAAGAAGCCAACGGCAAGAAGTACATCCTGCTGCGCAACCCCTGGGGCGAGAGCGAAGCAGGCAACGACGGCCGCAACGACGGCTTCTTCAAGCTCGAGATGGCGCAGTTCATGAAGTTGTACGACGACGTCAGCATCACCCGCGCGTGAGCGTACGTGACATGAAAAAAAGCCGACCAGCAGTGGTCGGCTTTTTCGTTGGTGGTCGACGAGCAGGCTGAAGAGGCCTGGCCATTGTCACTGACGTGTTGCGAGATGGAGCAGGGCCGCGCGGGCGACGTCGGCTTTCTCGGGCGAGGTGAAGCGTTCAATGCCCTTCACGATGTCGTCGAGGACCGCGTGGATGTCGGCGACTTCGAGGGCTGCGGGATCGAGCCCACGGCGCATGGCCTGTGTTTTGAGCAGCGGCCACGGAAACATGGTCAACGGCGCAAGGATCTCGAGCACCGCGGCACTGGTGACGCTGACGGTGGCGGGTCGTTTGGTCGACGAAGCACTCGTCACGGGCGCAACACCCGGGCGGCGTGCTCGTCGAGGCGAGCGGCGGGCGCCATGATGAATTCGCAGCGGCCATCGCCGCAGGCACAGCAGCGGACCTCGCGCGCGTGCACGTCGAGGCCGAAGGCTTCTGAGCACCAGCCCGCCGAGTAGCCCGCCGAGAACACGCACGATGGCGCGGTCGCCGTGCGCTTCCTGGTGGCGAGCACTTCGGACTCGAAGGTGTTCGGGTGGTCGTAATGCAGGAAGTAGTTGTCGTCGACGGACGGGGCGCTGTCGTCGTGGATGTCGACAAAAGCCCAGCCGGCGTGCGCGAAGTGCAGCGGGCCAGACGCCAGCCGCGCCACACCGTCGGTGACGCCGAGGCGCTCGCAGAACGAAGCGCAGTCGGCACGGCCAATGGCGCGGGCGGTGTTGTAGAGCAGCTCGCGCGTGACCTCTTCGCCGAAGCTCGCCTCGAGGGCTTCGGACCACGCGAGGTAGAAGCTCTCGGCGCGCATCAGCACGTAGCGTTCACCGCTGACGTGCAGTGTGCCCTGCGACGGGTTTCGCTCCAGCTTGTTGAACAGCCCCGAGACGAACTGCTCGGCCTGATCGAACGGGGGCACAAACGGTGGCGGTACTTTCACAGAGATGGGCATGTGCATTCCTACCGCAGGTGTCCGGTGGTTCGTGCGCCGAGACCAAAAACACCCACTTTTCCGAATATGTCGGCCACGTCGTCGTTGACCGCGCGGCTCTCACATCGCTGGTCGGCGCGCTCGACCGGGGTCGACAGCCTGCAGCGTGCACGTCTCGGTGTCTTCGTCCCAGAACACCGCGGCGTGTCCGTTTTTCAACTGCACCACGACGGCATCGACCTTGTGCTGCAACGACACTTCGACATCGCCGTAGTCGGTGCCTTCGCGCGTGATGAATTCTTCCACGATCGCGCGGAGGGTTTCGGGCTTCAAGCTGGTCCACGGAATCTGCACGACGTCGTCGTGGCGGACGCAAGCGCTCACCGCAACAGCGTCAGCGCGGACCGCACACCGCTTCGACACTGCTGACGCGGGCGCGCTCGCCCATCACGATCAGGGTGTCGCCGGCGCGCAACACCGTGGCGTCGTCGGGCGAGTACACAAACGTCGACGAGCCGGCGGGTTTGATCGCCACCGGCCGCAACCCGGTGTGCTGCTGCAACTGCGCCTGGGCGATGGTTTTGTCGACGACAACGCTGCTGCTGTGCACCACCACTTCCGACACGCGGGCATCGCCGCTGCGCAGCATCTGATCCAAAAACGCCACGGCCGAGGGCCGCAGCACCTGGCTCGCGATGCGCATGCCGCCGATGAAGCTCGGGTTCACGACGTGGGTGGCGCCTGCTGCTTTGAACTTGCTGACACTCGCTTGTTCATCACATTCGACAATGATTTCGAGGGCCGGCTGCAGCTGACGCGCGGTGATCACCAAAAACAGGTTGTCGCGATCGGTATCCAAACAACACACGAGCGAACGCGCCCGCGCGATGCCCGCACGTCCCAGCACGTCGTCGTCGCTGGAGTCGCCAATCACCACCGCCAGTTCCGGCCAACGCGCGTGCACCTTCTGCGCAAGCTCGTGGCGCGGGTCGACCAACACCACCGAGCGGCCTGTGACGAGGTGCTCTTGCACCACGTGCTCACTGGAGGCCGACAAGCCGCAGACAATCGTGTGGGCGTTCAACTGACCGATGCGTTTCTCCAAAGCCCGCTCCCGAAAGAACAACCCGAGGTGGCCCTCGACGAAGAACGCCGTCACCGACGACATCGCCCACACACCAGCGCCCATGCCCAGCACCAGCAACGCCATGGTGTAGAAGCGCACCGCAGGGAAATCGAGCGGGAACACCTCGCCGTAGCCCACGGTGGTGATGCTGATGACACTCATCCACACGCAGTCGAGCAGCGACCACGACCGCGCGTAGAGGTGCCCCAGCGCGTAGTAGCCAGCGCCACCACCGACAAACAACGTCAGCAACGCCAACAGCGGCGGCCCCAAACGCTGCAGCAACAGCGCTGGGCTGCTCACCACGTCTTCAACGAAGTGCGAGCGCTCGCTCACGAGCACCGCAGGTGCGTCGTCAACCACCGCCGTCGTCGTCGTCGTGCCGGTCTTTGACATCGACCATCCAGCGGTGCGAGCCGGCGCGGCGAACTCGGGATCCGCAAACGAGAACGTGAAGTCCGACGCGGAGCACGGCAATCAGTGTGAAGTCCGGCGCGGGGAGCGCGCGGCGAACGCCGGAGTTGGGAGGGGGCCCCTC
>JBIKRQ010000415.1:0-5545 GCA_044349155.1 Myxococcota bacterium | reverse complement strand
GTGGTCGTTGGCCCTCGACTACCCGGCCCTCGTGATGAACCCGCGCAATGTGGGCTGGATCTTCGCGTTCGATCTGCCGTCGCCACGCCTCGCGAACCAGTTCATCAACCAGCGCTTCTACCGCGGGTTCATGGCCTACATCGCCGGCGACAAAACCATTCGCTTCCGCTTGAACGCGGCGTGGAGCAAGCGCGAGCTCGACACGTTGTTCCGTGGCATTCGCGAAGCGCTGAGTGCGATCGCGATGAAGGCGCGCGGTGTCGATCCTGCCAAGCAGCGTGAAGCGATGGAGAGCTACACAGCACCGAAGTGGGAAGAGGGCGCGTCGACGACGATGGGCGAGAGTGCGCGTCAGTCGGGTGGTCCGTTCGCGATGAACTACGACGCACTTTCGGAAGACCCGCCGGTGTTGTTGCGGTGGATGACGCACCTGCCGCGTGGGCCGCTCGAGAAGGTGTGCGACCGCGTGTTGGGCATCGAAGGCCAGTACGACGACGACAAGGTCGAACAGGCGCTGCGTCAGCTCATGGGCGTTGAGCGCGCGTGGGCGTCGCCGTCGAAGGTGATCGAGAAGTTGCGCGCGCTCTCCGACGAGATCGATCGCGCCGAACGCCCGGTGGTGGCCTACGAAGAACTCACCGCGCGCATCGGCATGGAGCCGGTGCGTTTGCTCGCCGAAGTGCTCGGCGCACGTGTCGTCGTGCTCAACCCCGAGGAATGGAACGACTACGCCGAGCAGATCGTGTCGATCGAAGACGCGACCTACGAAGACGGACGTCGTGACAGCGAGGACGATCTGCGCCGCATGGTGCAGGGCGAAGGCGGCGTGGGCGTGATCCTCGTTCGCTACACCGACGTGGGTGAGCGCGTGCTGGGTTACGCCTTTGGTGGGCCGGTCGAGCAGTACAAGTCCGATGGGCCGCGCGACGACGTGATGAACGGGCGGAACAACACGTTCTACTCGTCGAACATCACCGTTGCCCCCACCGCGCGCAGTGCTGGTCTTGGTCGGCGCTTGAAGAGTGCGCAGGTCATTCGCGTGGCTGAGCTGCGTCGTGCTGATGGGGCGTCGCGCTACCACTACATGAGCGGTCGCAATCGCCTGGGCTTCACGAAGGAGATGGGCGCCATCAACCGCTTGTTTGGCGCCTATGTCGTCGAGCATTTCCGCGGCAACCAGTACGGGGATCGCAGCGGGCAGGCGCTGTACTACCGGATTCCGCTGCGTCGTCCGCGCTGCCCCACGGCGCTGCCGGCCGCTCCGGACGTGCACGTCGGCACCCAGGTGATCGACTGGGCGAGTGGTGTGCAGGCACCGCTGGGCGCGCGGCATCCGCGGCTCGTGAAGGCATTGCTCGACGGCGAATTCACGCGCATGGTGGGCACGAAGCTGACGTTGTCGAACTGGGCCACGCCCGACATCGTTCGCTACAGCGAAACGCTCATGCACCTCGCGCCGCGCGGCCTGGCGCACACGTACTTCACGTCGGGACGCTCCGAGCTCGTCGACAAATCGCTGCGCATGCTGCGGGTGAAGCGCAAGACCGCTGATGTGGTGATTGGCCTTGAGCGCCAGTACGTGGGCCACACGACGGCGGCGGCGCGGTCGTTGTCGGACCCGCTCGGCGAGCAGCTGCCGTATGGCTGGTACGACTGGCCGAAGGTGCCGCACCCCGCGGAAGTGGGCACCGATGCGTCGGTGGCGGCGATCCTCGCGGTGCTCAACCGCGTTGGACCCGATCGCGTGTTGGGCATCTACGTCGAGCTTGTGGGTGAGAAGACCGGCTACACGCTGCCCGAAGACTTCCAGGTCGCATTGAACGCGCTGCACAAAGACACCGGCGTGCCGATCGTTGCTGTGGAGACCGCGTCGTCGTTGGGGCGGTTGTCGCCGAACCTGTTTGCGATCGACGGTCTGCCGCTGCTTGCGAACGCGGTGCTTTGGTACGCGGGCGGTCAGCTCGGACAGATCTTCGTCGACGACAAGCACTACGTCGACAAGCCGCTCACGCTGATTTCGACGTGGGATGGCGACGAGATCTCGATCCAGCGTGCGCACCACCACCTGCTCGAAGCGCGCAACCTGCTGCACCACAGCCGCGGTGCGGCCTTCGCTCGCGCCCTCGACGAGGCGAAGCTACCGGGCACGCGCCATGGAGCTGGGCTCTGGCAGGTTGTCGACGTGGGCGACGAAGCGCGCGCCGACGCCATCCGCAAGGGGGCGCTGCGTCGAGGGCTGCAGATCGGCAAGGGCCTGCCGGGTCGCCTGGTGCTGTCGCCGCCCCTGTGCGTCGCCGACACCGAGGTCCAGGCCGGCTTGCAGCGCCTGCAGCAGGCACTCGTCGAAGTGGGTTGAGCTTCAGTCTGCCGGCGCCACGCCGAGTGTTGTGAATGGGTTTGACAGGCGGATGGCCGCCTGTCAGCGTCGATTCACGGCAACACCTTGAAACTACAGGTGAATTTGCTGAGGCGAATTGCACCGGTCAGAGGTGGAGCGTGGACTTTGTGGGGCAGAGACCAATGGTTGTGTCGCTCGCCCGCGTGCTGATTGATGCGGGTCTGACCGACACGACCTGGCTCGGACGTGCCACAGCCATCGCCAACGAAGCAGACGTGCCCATGGTGCATGCGCTGACCCGTTGGCGCCTGCTCGACGCCCAAAGCCTCGCGAGTGCGCTGGCGGCCGCTACAGGCCTTCCCGTCATCGATTTGTCCGGTGTGCGCGGGCCGCTGCCGGTCAACATGTCGCGCACCGCGTGCCATCGACTCCGGGTGCTGCCGCTGCTGGTCGCCGACGGTGTTCTCACCCTCGCGATGAGCGACCCGACCGACGAGGACATCTGCGCCGAGGTCGAAGAAGGCGTCCACCTGCGCGTGCACCGCGTGCTCGTGAACGACGACGACCTCGAGACCAGCTTGCGGCGTGTGTTCGCGCGGCCCGGCGATGAACGCCGACTTACCGGTTTGAACGCCTTGCCCACGACGCCTTCGCGGCCCCAGCCTTTCACTGGTGTGGGCGCCGTGCTCGCGCCGACAACGTCGCGGTTGCACACGCCGCCCACATTGACGGCCGCGGCACCTGTTGGACGCGCGCCGCCGCCGCCGATGCCTGCCGTTCCGCCCCTGCCAACGCCGTTTGCGCCGCAGCCGCACACGCCGTCGCCATTTGACCTCGTCGAGGAGACGCCGACCGGCGGCGGTGACGATCAGGTTGCGGGCGTGTTCAGCACCGTCGAGCCAACGGCGATCGTCGGAACCGGCGAAAGCGACACGGGCGTGGTTGAACGTGGCATCGCGTCGCTGATGAGCGTGTGCATCGTGCTTGAGGACGAGCAGCTGGGCGACGAAATCGCACAACGGCTCACGCGCACGGTGGGGTCGTTGGCCGTGTTTACCGTCGACCGCGCACTGCTCGAAGTCGGTCGACGTCATTTCAACATGGTGGTGGCGGTGCTGCCGACGGTGACGACGACGATTGCGCTTGGCTTGCGTCGCCTCGGACTTCTGCTCGACCAAAACCGCGGGCTCACCGTCGTTTCCAACGTTGCTGGCGTCGAGATCGTTCCAGGTGTTGAGACGGTGGTGCGCCATCCGCCGCGAGATCAGGTGGTTGAGACCCTTCAGGCGCTGATCTTGCGCCGCGCCCGTGGCGAGATGCCCTGACGCTCAGGCAAATGCCGCGTCGAGGCCTTCGTCGAGGGTCGACACGCGCACGAGCACCATGCCGCGTGGTGCCTGCAAGGTCGCGGTGCCGGCGGTGGGTACGACGGCGCGTGTGAACCCAAGGCGACGCGCTTCTTCGAGGCGGCTGTCGACGCGCGCAACGCCACGCACTTCGCCGGCCAGGCCCACTTCGCCAAACACCACCAGGTCGGGGTCGACCGCTTTGCCGCGCAGCGACGACGCGAGGGCAATCGCACACGCAAGGTCTGCTGCTGGTTCTTCAAGCGTTGCGCCACCGGCGACGTTGACGAAGAGGTCCATGCCGAGCAGCGACAGCCCCGCGCGACGTTCGAGGACGGCACACAACAGCGCGACGCGGTTTTGATCGATGCCTGTCGTCGTGCGGCGCGGATTGCCGAACGCGGTTTGCACACACAGGGCCTGCACCTCGACGAGCAGGGCGCGCGTGCCTTCGATGGTGGCGCACACCACGCTGCCGGGGCGCCCACGCGGACGCTCGGCAAGAAACAACGCCGACGGGTTGTCGACGGGCACAAGGCCCGAGCCCTGCATCTCAAACACGGCAAGTTCGCTGGTACTGCCGAAGCGGTTCTTCGTCGCGCGCAGCACGCGGTGGGGGCCGCCGCGCGAGGCTTCGAAGCTCAACACGCAGTCGACCATGTGCTCGAGCGTCTTGGGGCCGGCGAGGCTGCCTTCTTTGGTGACATGCCCGACGAGCAACGTGGTGATGCCGCGCTGCTTCGCCAACTGCATCGCGCGCGTGGTGACCTCTCTGACCTGGCTGACCGTGCCCGGCGCGCCGTCGAGCTCGGGGGCGTACACCGTCTGCACGCTGTCGATGATCAGCGCCCCCGGTTGCACCGCGTCGATCTGGTCAGCGACGACGCCGAGATCGGTTTCGCTCAACAGGTAGAGCTCGTCGTGCAACGCGCCCAAACGCTCGGCGCGCAAGCGCGTCTGCGCCGTGGACTCTTCGGCCGATACGTACAGCGTTCGCAGGCCCGACTCGGCGAGACGCTTGGCGATCTCGAGCAGCAACGTGCTCTTGCCCACGCCTGGCTCGCCGCTGATCAACACCAACGAACCAGGCACAAGCCCACCACCGAGCACGCGATCGAGCTCGCCCATGCCCAACGACCGACGCGGCACCTCGGCGAGATCGACGTCGGTGATGCGCACGGCTTTGGCCGCAGGCCGCGACACGGCAAGCGCGCCGCCCTTGCTCGACTTCGGGCCGGCGACCGCGCGCTCCTCGACAAACGACGAAAACGCACCGCACTGCGGACAGCGGCCCAACCACTTGCGCTCGACGTGGCCACAGGACTGACAGACGTGTTGGGTCGTTGCTTTCGCCATGGCCGTCCCATTCACCGATCTCGACGAGCACGCAACATGTTGCGCGGGCTAGCGTCGGGCTCATGAACAAGATCGCGCTGCTCGCTGCTGCTCTGGTGTTGTCGGCCTGCGACAGCGTTCTCGACGGTGGCGCTGAAGGTGAAACCGCAGAGGGCGAAGGCGAAGGCGAAGCAGCAGAGGGCGAGGGCGAAGGCGAACTCCCGCCACCACCCGTTGCCTGCGAGGCGCCAGACATCGGCGGCGACGTCGACGGCGCCACCATCGTCGGCGACGGCACCGCGGCTTCGTGCACATCGGCGGCGGTCGTTGCAGCGGTGTCGTCGTTTGCGTCCGTTGCGTTTTCGTGCGGGCCCGACGCCATCACCATCGCCCTCGACGACGAACTTGTGGTGGCCAGCGACCTTGTCATCGACGGTGGCGGCCTCGTGACGTTGTCGGGCAACGGTGCCCACCGCGTGTTGCGCCTCGACTCCACGTTCGACCAGGTTTCACCACACGTCACCCT
>JBIKRQ010000077.1:0-20564 GCA_044349155.1 Myxococcota bacterium | reverse complement strand
AGCCGAGAGGCACGAAATCGAGCGCCGAAACGGCAATGACGTCGTCGAACACAAGTTTGACGACGTCATCGTCGCGCCCAAAGCGCCATTTTTCAGCAACCTGCTAGAGCGGATCGGTGGTGCGCACGACGTGCATGCCCGCTGCGGCAAACGCGGCGAGCGATTCCTGCGCGAGTGCGGGGAAGTCGAGGGCCGCAGGCAACGGCGACAACGGCGGGGCAGGCACGGGGCTCATCGCATCTTGCAGGATGTAGATGCGGCTGAGCGCTTTGGGATCGCGGGCCTGCAGCTGCGTGTGCAGATCGAGCAACGTCGACGACACGCAGTGGCTGCTGGCCTGACCAAAGACGTAGATGCGATCGAACGTGAGCAGGTGATCGAGCAGCGCGTCGTTGAACGCGCCGACGACGACACCGTTGATGCGCCGCACTTCGGGCGAGAGCACCGAGTAGTTCTCGGTGAGCGCGTGCGTTCCTTTCTGCTCGAAGTGCGTGGGCGTGTTGCGCACGAGGCTGTGAAACAGCGCGTACTCCATCAACGACGGCACCAGCGACGACGACACACCACCGAGCAACGCGTGCAGCGGCCACACGATGAGCACGTAGCGGCCGGTGGCTTCGAGCTGGCCGGTGTAGTCGAGGGCGTCTTGCAAGGCGCCACGCGGCACCCAGCGGCCGGCTTTGACGTCGTCGTGGGTGATGGTGGTCATGGGGGCCGGGTGCTCGCCCGCGGCGTTCGTCCACCACGCCGGGTGAAAGACCTGAAACGCGTTGTGCGTGTCGAGCGAGAACACGAGGCCCGTGATGGCGTCGACGTGGCGGTACAAGAAGTCGAGGGCGCGTGTGGTGTCCTCAACGGCACCTGGCACAAACAACGACGCGCCCGGCGTGCAGAACGCGACCTGGCAGTCGATGCCGAAGGCGCAGATGCGCAAGGTGTCGGCACTGGCTGGTGCGCGGGCACGGGCCGCGGCGGCGGTGCTGACGACGTCGACACGCTCAATCCAGACGCGGTCGTTGTGCTGCGGATCGTAGTACGCGGGCAGGTGACTCGTCGGGCTCATCGGGCACTCCGTCGTCGAAGACAGCAGTCAAAGCTTGATGCAGATGTTCTTGGGCTCGCCGTAGAAGTCGAAGCTCCAGCGGCCGCCTTCACGACCCACGCCCGAGCGCTTCATGCCGCCGAAGGGCGTGCGCAGGTCGCGCAGGTACCAGGTGTTGACCCACACGAGCCCCGCCTCGACGGCGGCCGCGACGCGGTGGGCGCGCTGCAGGTTGGTGGTCCAGATGGCGGCGCACAGGCCGTACTCAGTACCGTTGGCGCGGGCGATCGCTTCGTCTTCGTCGTCGAAGGGCAACACGACGGCGCACGGGCCAAAGACCTCTTGCTGCACGAGGGGATCGTTGTCGGCGACACCGGTCCACAACGTGGGCTCGACCCAGAACCCGCCCTCGAAGCCGACGGGGCCATCGGCGCTGCCACCACCGGTGACGACTTCGGCGCGGGCCTTTGCCTGGTTGTAGTAGCCGAGGACTTTTTCCTTGTGGCTGCGGCTGACCAACGGGCCCATCGTCGTCGACGACTGCATCGGATCGCCGAACACGCGCTTGCGCGATTCGGCCGCGAGGCGCTCGAGGAACTGCGGGTAGATCGAGCGCTGGACGTAGATGCGCTCGGTGCACAAGCAGACCTGCCCGGTGTTCATGAACGTGGAGCGCAAGGTGCCGGCGACGGCGGCGTCGAGGTCGCAGTCGGCGAAGATGAGGGCTGCGTTCTTGCCGCCGAGCTCGAAGCTCACGCGCTTCAACGTGGGTGCTGCACCCGCCATGATCGCACTGCCGGTGCGCGACTCGCCAGTGAAGGTGATGGCGTTGACGTCGGGGTGCTGCACCAACAGCTCGCCCGCACTGCCGGGGCCGAAGCCGTGCACGACGTTGTACACGCCATCCTCGACACCCGCGGCCTTGATGACTTCGCCGAGCAGCGTGGCGGTCTGTGGTGTTTCTTCGCTGGGCTTGACGACGACAGCGTTGCCCGCCGCCAGCGCCGGCGCGACCTTCCACGTCATCAACAACAGCGGCAGATTCCACGGGCAGATAACGCCGACCACGCCAAGGGGTTCGCGCACGACGAGGTTGAGGGCCGAACCGCCGTCGTCGGTGTGGGTGGTGAAGCTCTCGTCGCCCAGCGTGCGCAACTGTGCGGCAAACGCGCGGAAGTTGGCGGCACCGCGGGGGATGTCGACGACGGAGGCGAGCGAGATGGGCTTACCCGTGTCGGCGATTTCGGCGGCGAGGAATTCGCTGGCGCGCGCGTCGATGCCGTCAGCAATTCGGTCGAGCAGGGCGGCGCGATCTTTGGGTGAACGACGACGCCACGGTCCGCGTGAGGCGCGCTTCGCTGCAGCAACGGCGCGATCGACCTCGGAGGCGCCTGCCTCGCACACATCGCGCACGATCTTACCAGTGGCAGGATTGATGTCGGCGAAGTGTTTGTCGGTGAGAACAGCAGCGCCATCGATGAAGCACGGCAGGGGAGGCAGTTGGCTCATTCGCTGTCCCTTTCGGCATCGATGTCGACGCCACCGGTGAGTTCTTTGACCGCACCCACGAGGTTCGGATTGCAGGTCTTCACCGTCTCGAGAGCGAGCTCGGCATCGGCCTTCAACACCGCCGGCCACGCGAGCAGCACCTGTCCATCGCCGAGCATGTCGGCGGTGGTGTTGTCGAGGACGAGGAAGCCCGAGCTGCACGGGCCATCTTGCAGCGCGCGGGCCGCTCCGATGGTTTTGAACATGCCGATCACACCGCCCTTGAGTGCAGGGCGCAGATCGTTTCTGGCGACCAGTTTGCCGACGTCGGCGCGCCAGCCGTAGATCTGAACCTCGAGCTTGTCGGCGGCGTCGTCGTCGGGCGTGGTCGACGAGATGAAGATGAGTTCGTTGCCGCCGTCGTGGTCGATGTCGACGGGCTCGAGCGACGACCACGTGCGGCTGCCGCGGCCCTCTTGCCCGGTGAACGCGTGCGTGAGCTTGCCCTTGCGCGCGAGGAACACATCGTAGCGACGACGAACGCGATCGTTGCGGCGCTCTTCCTGCGTGACGACAAGGCCGTCGACGCCGGCCTTCAGGTTCACGTTGCCGACGGTGACCGGACTCCATCGGGTGGTGAGGGTGCGGCCGCCCTCGTCGGGCTCGGCGACGACGAAGCTGTTGGCGTTGTCTTTGGTGACCGGACCCGCCGGTGCACTCCACTCGAGACGCGCCGTGCCGCTGCCGCCGCGCTTCAGCGTGACGACGACACCGCAGTCTTGCGGTGCATCTTTCGGTGCCCCCTTTGGCCGCGCGCACTGGCCGACGCCGACGCTGAACGCCGCTGCGCGCGACTCAACCGTGGCCTGCACAAGCACGCCCGACGTGGGCAACGCGGGGGCCGCAGACAACAACGAGGCGACAGCGACGACGGCACTCAGCATGCGCGCACCATGGACCAGCTACTTGAGGCCGACAATCCGCCGCACACCATCGGCACCTTTGACGACGTCGATGTGCCAGGCCTGCGGCTCTTTGGGCAGCCCGGGCATGGTGACGATCGCACCGCACAGGACGACGACGAAGCCAGCACCCGCCGAGAGCCGCACGCCCGTGACCTTGAGCGTGTAGGGACCCGGTTTGCCCTGCACCTTCGCGTTGTCGGAGATGCTCAGGTGCGTTTTGGCGATGCAGATGGGCAGGCCTGGCGACTTCGTTTGCGCCAGGATGTTCTCGACGAGGGCGAGGTCGGCTTTCGCTTTGTCGGTGAGCTCGATGCCCTCAGCACCAAGCACCGTGCGCGCAACGCCTTCGATCTTGTCGACGATAGGAGCGTGCAACGCGTAGGGCGGCAGGTAGTCGGGGCTGTCGTCGCTGCTTGTGGCGAGCTTGGCGAGGATCGCATCGGCGAGGTCAACGGCACCTTCGCCGCCATCGCTGAAGTAGCGGCCCTCGACCACAACGACGCCGACGGACGACAAGCGCGCGGTGACGGCTGCGATCTCGGCGGCGTCGTCGTCGGGGAAGCGGTTGAGCGAGAACACGGGCGAAGGCAGCCCCAGGCGCTGCATGCTGTCGACGTGCGCGACGACGTTGTCGAGGCCGCGTTCAACGGCGGCGACATCGACGGTGCCAAAGTCGCTCTTGCCGCCATGAAAGCGCAGCGCGCGAATGGTGCCGACGAGGACGATCGCCGCCGGACGCAGACGGCCCGCGCGGCACTTGAGGTCGAGGAACTTGAAGCCGCCGAGGTCGAAGGCGAAGCCGCCCTCGGTGACGACGACGTCGGCCACGCGGCGGGCGAGACGCGTTTGAATCAGCGTGGAGGTGCCCTGCGCGACGTTGGCGAACGGGCCGCCATGCACAAACACCGGGTTGCCTTCGAGGGTTTGCACCAGGTTCGGGCGCGTGGCGTCGAGGAGGATGGCGGCCATCGCGCCCGCAGCCTTGACGTCTTTCGCGGTGACGACGCTGCCGTCGGGGCCGGTGCCGACCACGATGCGGTCGAGGCGCGCGCGCAGATCGTCGGCGTCGCTGCTGAGGCACAAGATGGCCATCACCTCCGACGCAGCAGTGATGTCGAAGCGGCTCGTGTACGGGTGCTTGTTGGCTGCTCCGACCTCAACGGTGCGCAGGCCACGGTCGTTCATGTCGATGACGCGGCCCCACGTGATGTTCGCAAGCGCTGGGCTGTGACCGCAGACGGCGTGGTTCTCAGCAACGGCCGTGAGCAGGTTGTGCGCCGACGTGACGGCGTGCAGGTCGCCCGTGAAATGCATGTTGATGACGTCGTCGGGGACGATGCGCGCTTTGCCGCCGCCGACCGCCCCGCCCTTGAGGCCAAACAGCGGCCCAAGGCTTGGCTCGCGCAACGCGCCAACCGCCTTCACCCCTCGACGACGCAGGCCATCGACCAGCCCGATGGTGGTGGTGGTTTTGCCTTCGCCTGCAGGCGTGGGCGTCATGGCGGTGACGAGGATGACGCGGCCATCTTCGTCGCCAGCGACGCGCTCGGCGTCGATCTTGACCACGCCGCGGGCGCGCGGGTCGACCGCGTCGTCGGGGATGCCAAGGGCACGGGCGATGTCGGCGATGTTGGCGGTGGTCATGGCAGCTCCAGTCAGGTGAGGCGTTGCAGCACGCGTCGCGAAACGTCGTCGATGACGCGCATGGTTTCAAGCAGGCGGGCCTCGGCGGCTGCGGCACCATCGCGGTCGGGCAGCACCCCTGCCGCACACAGCATGCGCAGGCGATCGTCGCTGCTGCTGAGCACGGCGTCTTTGTGATCGTCGACGA
This sequence comes from Myxococcota bacterium, assembly GCA_044349155.1. Classification (GTDB taxonomy): domain Bacteria; phylum Myxococcota; class UBA727; order UBA727; family VGSZ01; genus VGSZ01. The sequence goes on along the minus strand of JBIKRQ010000077.1, from coordinate 15,238 downwards.
GGTGAAGCAGCTCGCGCACGCGCACCAGCTGGTCGAGTCCGCTGCGGAGGGCCGCCGCCTCGCTCATGGGCAGGTGACCGCGCCGTGCCAGACGCGAGAGCGCCCGCCGCGTCGATGTGACGAGCAGGCCGGGATCGTCTGTGGCTGTTGCGAGCTGTAGCCCCTGCACTGCGAACTCGATGTCGGTGATCCCGCCAGCGCCCAGCTTGAGGTCGATGCCCGTACGCGCGCGTTCGACGATCATGCGCTTGCGCATCTCGAGCAGGTGCGTGCCGATCGAGAGTGGCCGTGCACGCGAGAGCGCAGCCCGTGCCACCGTGACGACGTCGCGGCCCAGCTGCCGATCGCCGGCGATCGGACGCAGGCGCAACAGGCTCTGGCGCTCCCACAAAGCACTTTCCTGCGCGTGGTACTCGCGAAAGCGCGACAACGACGTGGTGAGCGCGCCCTGGTTGCCGCTGGGGCGTAGCCGCGTGTCGACGGGGTAGAGGGGATCGGCGGCGGTGGGCGAGGTCAGCACCCACAGCACCTGTTGCCCCAGGCGTGTGGCGAATTCGCTGGCGGTGATCGGGCGCGCGCCGTCGCTGGTCGCCTCGCTATTCGCCTCAGTGTCGTCGACGTCGTAGACAAACGCGAGGTCGAGATCGCGAAAGAAGCCCAGCTCGCGTCCACCCAGCGAGCCCAGCGCACACACCGAAAACCGCAAGCCTGGCAAGGCGCCGTGACGACGTTGCAGTCGACGAAACGCGACTTCGAGGGCACGCTGAACACAGGCTTCGGCCACGATCGACAGGCGCCGCTGGGCATCGATCACGGCGGCGGTGACGTCGAGCTGTCGCGCGGTGCCGCCTTCGGTGACGCGCGCCAGAAATGGCAGGGCCGCCGAAAACAGCGCCTCCTGTTTGGCGCGCCAGATGTGAGAGACCGCCACTTCGTCGTCGTCGGCAGCGAGGGGATCGTTGCTGGCGCGCATTACCTGCAGCAAGCGCATGGTGGAGGGGCGGCGTGCATCGAGGGCGAACAGCAGCGCGTCGTCGATGCGGCCCAGGCGCGCGAGGCGACCCAGTGCGCGCGACAGCGGTGCGGACAGCGCCAACATGCGCGTGACGACGGAAACACTGCGATCGTCGGCGAGGCGTTCGAGCAGGGCCGGGTGCGCGCGACCGGGGAAGACGTCGACGAGGCGTTCGAGGGCCGCCATCGGATCAACGCTGTGGCCGATGTGCTCGAGGATGCGCTCGGTGAACCGGCGCGCGCGCGGGTCGCTGCGTTGGGTCGCCGAAAACGGGCCGCCCCGTCGACGTTGCAGGTGCGAGAGCAGCGCCGCGGCGCGCGGTGCGTCGACAAAGCCAGCTTGCACGAGGGCACGAGCACGGGTGGCGTCGTCTTCGTCGAGGTCGAGGGCGACCTGAACGACCGGGGCTGCGTCGTGACGGCTCTCGCCGAGGTGGCGGTGAAACGCTTCACTCACCCGCGCGGTGACGTCGCGCAGGGTGTGTTCGAAGTTGGCTCCGGTGGCGTACTCGACGCCGGCTCGTACGCGCGCGCGTTCGTCGCCTTCTGCGGGCAGCACTTGTGTTTGGCGGTCTTCGCCGAGCTGGATCGCGTGCTCGACGCGGCGCAGGAAGGCGTAGTCGTCGACGAGGTCGCGGGCGGTGCGGAAGGGCAGCAAGCCGTGCGCTTCGAGCGCTTGCAGCAACGCGGTGACGGGCTGGGCCTGCAGCGTGCGCAGGGCAGGGATGCGGCCGGCGTGCAGCAGCACCAGACTTTGGGCCATGAACTCGACTTCGCGAATCCCGCCGCGGCCGCGTTTGACGTCGAAGCCGCCGCCCACATCGCGCTCGGCAGTGGCCGTGAGCTGGGCCTTCATCGCGAACAGTTCGTCGACGACGCGGGGATCGAAGCTGCGCCGAAACACAAACGGACGCAGGCGCGCGACCACCGCTTCACCAACGCCACCGACGTCGACGCTGGGGCGCAACCGCAACAGGGCAACGCGCTCCCAGACCCGGCCGAAGCGCTCGTAGTAGGCCTCGGTGGCATCGACGCTGTTGACCAGCGGACCGCGCGTTCCCTCGGGCCGCAGATCGAAGTCGACGCGAAAGGCGAATCCGTCGTCGGTGACGTCGGCCAGGATCGCCCGCAGCCGCCGCGCCTGGTGCGTGTGCCACTCGTGCGACGACATGCCCGTCGACGACACCGCCACGTCGTCGCCGTAGACGCAGACGATGTCGATGTCGCTGCTCGGGTTCAGCTCGTTGCTGCCAAGTTTGCCAAGGCCAAGCACCGTGCGTCCGGTGTCGATGGTGCCGCACCGTGGTTCGATCTCGCGGGCTGCGACGGCATCAGCGACGACGAGGGCGGCATCGGCAAATGTGGACCACCGCTGTGCGGTGACCAGTGGTGAGGTGCCCATCAGCTCGCTGGCAGCGCTGTTGATCACGAGTTCGCGGCGAAACCGGCGGAGGCCACGGCGGGCGTCGTCGATCGTCAGCTGCTGCAGTGTTGTTGGCTCGGGCGCGCACACGAGCGCCCGCGAAAGCGTTTCATCGCCGTCGATGAGCCGGGCAGCAACAGGCGAAAAGGCGCGCAGAGCAACGAGATCGACCACGACGGACACCCTGTGCGGACACTTCGCACGCTGCAACCGCATCGCGCCGATGTGACGGTATGGTTGAGCGTGCTTCTCGATCCCGGACTTCTCTCGCGCCTCATCGGACGGGCCCTGCAAAAGGGTGCTGATTTCGCTGAGGTCTACGTGCAACGGCGCAAGAGCCTTGGCTTCTCGCTCGACGACGGCGTGGTGCGCGACGCCACCTCGGGGCGCGACTACGGCGTGGGCATTCGCGTCCTGCGCGGTGCCTCGATGAGCTACTCGTGGTCCGACGACACCAGCGACGAAGCGCTGCTTGCGTGTGCCGATGCGGCCTCGCGCATCGACGGTGCGTCAGGCTCGCCGACGATCATTGCGCGCCCATTGTCGCACCGTGCGCGGGCGACGTGGGCCGATCCATCGCGCCCCCCCGCCGACGTGCCGCTCGATCGTCGCGCCACTCTCGTGCGTCGGCTCGACGAAGCGGCCCGCAGTGCCATCACGCGCGAAGGGGCGAACCTTGTCCAGGTCGCGTGCAGCTACGCCGACGTCGACGAAGACATCCTGATCGCGAATTCCGAAGGCCTGCTGGTGGCCGATCGCCGCGCCCTCGTGCGCCTCAATGTTGAGGTCGTGATCGACGACAAAGGCGAACGTCGCAGTGGCACCGGCGGCGGTGGTTCGCGCATCGGCCTCGATCACTACGACGACCCACACACCTCGCCCGAGGCGTGCGCCGAAGAGGCCGTGCGCATGGCGTGTGCGCAGCGTGGGGCGCGTGCAGCGCCACGTGGCGAAGGCACGGTGGTGTTGGGGCCGGCGTCGTCGGGCGTGCTGCTGCACGAGGCCGTCGGGCACGGGCTCGAGGCCGACTTCATCCGCAAAAAAACGTCGCTGTTTACGGGCCGCCTCGGCGAGAAGGTGGCCAGCGAGCTGTGCACCGTGGTCGATGACGGCACACTCCCGGGCAAGCGCGGCAGCCTCAACGTCGACGACGAGGGGCAGCTCACGTCGCGTACAACGCTGATCGAGCGCGGTATTCTCACGGGCTACCTCACCGACCGCCTCAACGCCGGCTTGCTGGGCATGGAGCGCACCGGCAATGGTCGACGTCAGAGCTTTCGTCATCCGCCAATGCCACGCATGACCAACACGTTTTTGACCAAGGGCACTGACGACCCGGCCGACGTGATCTCGTCGGTGAAAAACGGCCTCTACTGCCGCGCCTTTGGTGGCGGGCAGGTCGACATCGCCAACGGCAGCTTCGTCTTCGAGGTCAAAGAGGGCTACCTCATCGAAGACGGCAAGCTCACCGCACCGGTGCGCGGCGCCACCCTCGTCGGCAACGGGCCCGAAACGCTCTCGCGCATCACGCGTGTTGGCCACGACGCCGAACTCGATCCCGGCGTGTACACCTGCGGCAAAGAAGGCCAGAGCGTCCCCGTCGGCGTCGGTCTGCCCACCATTCGCATCGACGGCATCACGATCGGGGGCACGGGATGACCCGCACACCGCAACATCACGACGATCGCATCGACGCCGAAACCCTCGCAGCCGCTCTCGTCGATGCCGCGCGCCGTGCCGGCGCTGATGGGGCCGATGCCACCGTTGGTTTGTCGGCGAGCTTGTCGGCCTCGGCGCGCGATGGCGCGGTGGAAGACCTTGGGCGCAGCCAGAGTCGGGCCGCCGCCGTGCGCGTGATCGTCGATGGTCGCGTTGGCTTCGCCACGTCGTCAGACGCGCCCGCGACGGCCGACGAGATCGACGAGCTCGCGCGCACCGCCGTTGGCCTCGCGCGCCTGGCGTCGGAGTCGCCGCACAACCTCATCCTCGACGGTGCACAGCTTGGTGCCGACGAGGTGCGCGCCGCGGGCGACGTGCTCGGCCTGTGGGACGACGTCACCGCCGAACTCGATCCGGCCTGGGCAGGCTCGATGGTGGTGGCGATGGAGCGCATCGTGCGCGGCTACGACGGCGTGTCGGGCGTGCGCGATGTGTCGGCGGGCTTGCGCCGCGGCACGTTTGCGCTGGCGACGTCGTCGGGGTTCGTTGGCTCCACGCGCGGCACAACCGCGTCGTTGTCGTGTTCCGCCGTCGTCACCGATGGCGAGAGCGGCAAGCTGCAGGTGGATTCGTGGTGGGCGGCGGCGCGCGCGTTGTCGTCGTTGCCTGAGCCGGTCGCTGTCGCGAGTGTGGCGGCACAGCGGGCGCTGTCACGTCGTGGGGCATCGCCCATGGCGTCGGCTCGTATGCCCGTCATCTTTGAGCCCACGATGGCCCGCGGCTTCTTCGCGAGTGTGCTGGGGGCCTTGAGCGGTGATGCCGTGGCTCGACGACAATCGTGGCTGCACGACGCGATTGGCACGCAGGTATTGCCCGATGGCATCAGCCTCGTTGACGACCCGTTGCTGCCGGGTGGGTTCGCGTCGCGCGTGTTTGACGGCGAGGGCCAGGCCTCCACCCGGCGCGCGTTGGTCGACGAGCGCGGCCGCTTGTTTTCGTTTCTGCTCGATGCGCGATCCGCTGCACGTCTGGGGCGCTTGTCGACGGGGCATGCCGCGCGGGGCGCCACATCGTTGCCGCATCCGTCGTCGACAAACACCACGCTGCTGGGGGGCAGCGGCAGCCTCGAGACCATCATCGCCGAGACCAAGCGCGGGCTGTTGCTCACGAAGGTGCTCGGTCGCGGCGCCGATCCGACGACGGGGGAAGTGTCGCGTGGTGCTGGCGGCTTCTTGATTGAAGACGGCCAGATCGTGCGCCCCGTCGAGGGGATCACGATTGCTGGCAGTGCGCGCGCGATGCTGTTGGCGATCGACCGCGTTGGCGCCGATGTCGACGAGCGCAGTGCTTTGCGCGTCCCGACGATCCGGCTCGCCGAAGTCTCCGTGGGTGGACCGAATTGAACCCTGCAGAGAAGCCAGCGTTGGTGGTGGCGGCCGTGTGCATCTGCTGCCTGTTGTCGTGCGCGGCGACCACCTCGTCGACGACCAGGCCACAGGCCGCACCGGCGGCTCCGCGGGTCGTGCTCGCCGCTGCCTCCGGTGAACCAGCGGTATCGGCCCGCGGCTCCGACGTCAGTGCCTTGCCGAAGCTGTATCCGCAGGGCGATTGGTTGCCGATCGAAGCGCCGCTGTTGGCGATGCAGTTGGTCGTCACCGTCGTCGTCAACGGCACACCCGTGTCAGCCATGCTTGATACCGGCGCGATGGCCACCACCATGTCGATGCCGTTGGCCACACGCCTGGGCGTCGTCGTTGAGGGCACTCCGCGTGGCATGCCGGTGCGCGCCATCGATGCCCACGGCGACGTGATCTTCGGCGAGCGCGCCCGCATCGGTGACCTCGAGATCGGCCAGCGCCGCTTTGAGCGCATCAACGTCACGGTGTTGGGCGACGACCCCGAATTGTTTCTGATCGGTGCCGACGTCCTGCAGGAACTCGATCTGTTCATCGCCGCTGATGAAGCCCTCGTCGGCATCTTCGCGGCGGGCATGGCGCCCCGGCGTCCAGGCGAAGTGGTGGTGCCGCTCAAGCGTGGCGACCGTCAGCTCGTCGTCGGTGGTGCTGTCGATGCGAAGGGTGCCCGCGCGCGCTTCGACTTTCTCCTCGACACCGGGGCCTGGAACACCTCGGTGCCAGTCAGCCGAGGCATCAACGCTGGTTTGCCGGCCGACCTTGCCTACTCGTCGACGACGGTGGGTGTCGCGGGTGAGCAGGAGGCCCGCGGGCGCTTCGTGCTCGCGCCGCTGATGTTGGGTGGCAACGACGCCTCTGTCGGTCGCGTGCTCGCCGTCGCTGCCACCATGGACAGCGGTGAAGGCCTGGGCCTCCTCGGCAACGACGTGTTCATGCGCTTTCACTCGATCATCTCGTTCGCCGATGCGTCGCTGCGGCTGATGCCGTTGCCCACACGCGGCGATCGGCGTCGTCGAGGGCCGGGCGGTGTGGCCTGCGAACGCGACGGTCAGCCCGTTGCGTGCGTCTCGGTGCGCCTTGCGCCAACGGCAGCGCCCGCCGCGGTCGACGACTGGCCGGGCGTGTGCCTGCAGGTCGACGTCGAGCCCGCCTTCGCCAACACCACGATCGAAGTGGCGGTCACCGCCGACGACCCGCAGCACGTGTCGCTCTTCAACGGCGGCGCGATCCGCGCGTTCTTGTCGGCCGACGCCACCGGTGCTCACCACTGCTTCGCGATCTGGCCGCAGCTGCAGCGCCTGGGCCTGACGTCGACGACGCCGCTCACCGTGCGCTGGGTCCGCACCGAGGGCGTGCGGTGGCCGTGCGACCCGCTCAAGAGCCGCTGCGTCACCTTCACGGGGCCGCTGGCGAAGCTCGGCGACAAGTAGCCGCAGTGGTTGATGTGGACGCGTTGGGCTTGCGAGCGTCGACGCGACGGTCTAGAGCGGCCGCTCGGCGGTCATCGCCGACGTTTTTCGGTCCGGTCGTGGGGCATTTGCTTCGCGATCGGACAAACAGCACCAGCGCAAGGCGAGAGCCAAGTGTCTGAAATGCAACATGAATCGGCCTCAAACAGGCATGCATTGGGAGCGCAACATGGGCAAGGGTGATCTCCGTTCGCGTCGTGGCAAAATCTGGCGCGGCACCAACGGCAAGTCGCGTCCGCAAAACGGCAAGAAGCGCGACCACGCTGCCGAAGCCAAGTCGGCGTCCTGAGACTGGGTCGTTCCAGCTCACACGCACAGCGGGCGCCTTCGGGCGCCTGTTGTCGTTTTGAGCCTCGAAGAGAAACCCGCTTTGGGGTTTGTCGCCGAGGCGGATGAGGGCTGTCGTCGCCGTCACGATGCCAGCGTCGGCGGTGTGCTAACGCGTCGGCATGGCAGTCACACCGATCGCGACCACGGTCGCTCGCGTCGTCGTCACCACCAACGGAGCGCTGGTCGTGCGCCACGGTGTGGTCCCTGCGGGCAGCACACGCATCAGCATTGACGGCCTGCCACTGCGGCTCGTCGACGACACGCTCCGCGTTCGCCCCACCTCTGCCGACGTGACCATCGGCTTCGTGCAGGAGCGGTGTCGTGTCGACATCGTCGCTGGCGGCGCCGACATCGACCACGCCGCGCTCGTGGAAGCGCGCCTTGCGCTCAGCGCCCTTGAGCAACGGGCCCACACGCTGCGTGCCCTCGCCGCGGTTCCGTTCGACGTCGAGCTCCCGCCGCCCGAAGCACCTGGTGGCCCCGATGCCGACAGCCTGTTGGAGCTGCTCGGGGCGGCACAGCGCACGTCGACCGCGTTGGCGCAGCAACAGCAGCACGTCGCGCAACAGGTGCGCAGCGCGCAGGCCCGACTTCGCGAACTCGAGGTGCGGCACCAGCAGGATCCAACGCCGCCCCGCGTGCTTCGTGGCATCGACGTCGACGTGAGCAGCGCCAACGGTGGCACCATCGAGGTCGAGTACTTCGTCGCTGCGGCCCGCTGGGCGCCCACGTACACGCTGCAGCTCACCACCACCGACGGCGCTCGCCGTGGTCGTCTCGTGCTTGGCGCGCTTGTCGCTCAGGCAAGCGGTGAAGACTGGGACGACGTCGAGCTGCAGGTGTCGACGGGGGCCCTTGATCGTGCGGCCACGCTACCGGTGGTGCACTCGTGGCGCCTTGGTCGTGCACAACCGTCGCGTGTGCGCGGTTTTCGGCCGTTGCCGTCGGACCTGCCGTCGTTGTTCGCCGGCTGGGACCGATTTGGAGCAGCGCCCAGGCCGACGCCAACGGTCGCGCCTGCACCTCCGCCGCCACCTCCTCGTCCAGCACCAGTCGGGATGGCGCAGCCGTCGCCAAGGGTGATGTTCGACGAAGTCGCCGACCTCGGCATGAGCGAAGAAGAAGGCGCCGCCTTCGGTGCCTTTGACGACGACGACGACGACGAGCCAACCGGCTCGATGCTGGAGGTGTCGCGCAGCGCAGCACCGCCCGCCGAGATGGCGAAGAAGTCTGCAGCGCCGATGATGTCGCGCGCGCGCAACCAGCCGCCCGGCGCGTTCGGTGGTGGTGGTGGGCCAAGCGGCGCACCGGCTTCCGTCGTCGATGAGGTGCCTCCGCGGCTGCGGACGTCCAGCCTGCGCATGGCCTTCGCCGACGAGCATCAGCGCGGTGCCCTGCTTGAACTCGACCTGCGCGAGCGACTCGCGTGGCTGCTCGACGTCGCCGACGTGGGCACGGCCGACGACGGTCGTCGCGCCGAGCTGGAGCGTGCGCTTGTGGCGCTTGAGGCGGCCGAGCAGCGGCTGCGTGGGCGTCCGTCGACGTGGTCCACCGGCCAACGTCCGCGCTTGTTTCGTGGCGGCAAAACGTCTGTGGCCAGCGATGGTCTCGATCACCGCGTCGAGGTCCACCGCGAAGACGCCGCCGTCGACGTCGTGCACCACACCGTGCCGCGCGAGAGCCTCGACGTCTGGCGCTTGTGCCTGCTCACACCGTCGACGGCGCTGCCTGCGGGGCCGGTGCAGGTCTACGAAGACGGCGCCTTCGTCGTCACGGGGCAGGTGGCTGGTACGGCAGGCAGCACCATGTCGTTCAACCTCGGCGTCGATCCCGACGTGCGGGTCGTGTCGCGCACGCCGCACATGCAGCAGGCCGAGAAGGGCCTGATGGGTGGCACGTCGCAGGTCGAGCACCGCGTCGTCACCACGGTGCGCAACGGCCGTCGCGAGCCGGTGAAGCTGCATGTTTTTGACCGCCTCCCCGTCGTCGAAGAAGGCACCAAAGACCTCGTCGTTGCACTGCAACAAAGCGCGCCGCCGTTGGTGCGCACCGATCGCGGCCCCGACGATCGTCCGCTGCCCGGCGGCCACCGCGTCGTCGTCACCGTGATGCCCGCCGACACGCAACGGCTGGAACACACCTGGACCCTCACCCTGCCGGCGAAGCTCGAAGTCGTCGGCGGCAACCGTCGGGAATGACCATGTTGACCGCCTCCCACGTCGTCAGCCACGTCACCGTCTACGAAGATCGCGCCGACGTGGTCCGTCGCTGCATCGTCGATGTTCCTGCGGGAGCCTCCGCTGTTGTCTTGCGCGACCTCTCGCCGCTCATCGAGGAGGGGCGCGTGTTGGCGCGCATCGAGGGCGACGGTCACGTCGACGACATCCGCATTGACCGCCGTTTTTCTGCCGTGCCCGATGCCATTGGTCGTCGGCGCGCGCAGCGTGAGGCGTGGCGTGTCGAACGCCTCGACGAGCGCGCCGGGCTGGTGGTCGCGGTCACCCTCGCCGAGCAGCAGCGTCGCCTCGCCGAATCGGTGCTGCGCAGTTGGGCCTCGTCGTCGTCGCGGCGCACGGGGCGCGGTGCGGTCGACATCGCCCACATCGAAGGCGAACGGCAGCGCCTGCAGCAAGCGGTGCTCGACGCCGACACAGCACTCGTCTCGGCCCGCGCCAACGTTGCGCGCCTGGATGCTGCCCTCGCGCAACAGCAGCTCGACGAGCCCACCGATCCAGCGCCGCGGCGTGTGTGCGACGTCGTCGTGCGCCTCTCGGCCCCCGCTGCTGGTACGATCACCATTGTGGTGTCGACGGTGGTGCCGTGTGCGGCGTGGCGCCCCGAGCACGATGCCTCGTTGTCGCGCGACAACGACGACGCCACCGCGGGCACGGTGCACGTCGCTGGCCACGGCTCGGTGTGGAACCGCACGGGCGAAGACTGGCGCGCGTGTTCGCTCACGTTGTCGACGGCGCGGCCATCGCTCGGCGCGCAGGTGCCGTCGTTGTCGGTCGATCGCTTGCGCCTGCGCGCCAAAACCGCCGAAGAGCGGCGCACGATCGTCGTTCAGCACCGCACCGAAGCCGTGCCCAAAGACGCCAGCCGCGGCGGTGCTCCTGGCGTTGACGACGGTGGTGAAGTGCGCGCGTTTTCCGTCGAGAACGCCACCATCCTCGACGACGGTCGCCCCCACCGCCTGGCGCTGTTTGCGTTTTCGAGCCCGGCAAAAATCGCGCGTGTCGCCGTGCCCGAGAAGTCGCGGCACGTGTTTCTGCGCGCGTCGTTTCGCAACGCTGGCAGCGCCCCGCTGCTCGCCGGTCCGGTGCAGCTGCGCGACAACGGTGCCTTCGTCGGCGTGGGCGACGTGAACTTTGTCGGCGTGGGCGACGACGTCGATCTGGCCTTCGGTTCCGACGACGCCTTCACCGTCGACTTCGATCGCCGCCGCATCGATGAGAAGCGCATCGTTGGCAAAGACCTCGAGCACTGGGTGCAGGAGGCACGCCTGACGTCGACACGGCCGCTGCCCACGTCGGTGAGCGTGGTGTTTCGGCTGCCTGTCTCGGAGCTTGCACAGCTCAAGGTGTTGCCGTCGTCGCAGCACACCACCATCGGCGAGGTACGGGCCGACGATCACGGCCTCGTGCACGCGTCAACGGTCATCGACGCCGGCGGCGAGCGGAAACTCGCGCTCGCGTTCAGCTTCGACACCAGCGGCGACGTGGTGGTGCCGGCCCCGTGGTAGCGCTGTAGAGGCTCGAAAATACATGCGTTTTCGCAGTGTGGGTCTATGGCGTACAGCGCAGCCGCCGCTCACGGAGCAGCAGGCGCAGTGCGGTTGACGTCGTGCGCGGCGGGTGCGAATCGCCTGCCACCATGTCCGATACCGACACCACCGCTTCTGAAACCGCCACCGCCAACGCCGAGGGCACTGCTGCCGTCGACTCCGCCACCCCGTCGTCGACGAGCGGTGCGGTCGACACCGGGCGCCGCATCGATCCGGCCTTGCTTGCCCGTGGCGCGCCGTCGCTGCGTCGTGGCGGCCGTGCTGCTCCGCCGGAAGAGGCCATCCGCGCCCCCGACGGTGCCGAGGCCACGCCTCCGGGCATCCGCGTCGTCACGCCCCAGCGCCGTGGCCCGGTGCTCGACGCCGCCGCGATTGCGGCCCGCGCGGCCAACTCCGAAGCGCCCGCCGAGGGCGAAGCTCCCGCCGCCGAGCGTCCTCGTCGTGACGACCGTGGTCCCCGCCGTGATGGTGGTGCTCCGGGTGGTCGCGGCGGTGAACGCGGCGAGCGCGGTCCTGGTGGCGCTGGTGGCGGTCGCCCCGGTGGTCGTCGTGACGACCGCGGTCGTGGCGCGCCCGAGAAGAAGGAAGCCCGCGTCGAGTCCGGCCCGCGCATCGACTACTCGGGCATGGCCCCGATCGTTGTCGAGCGCGACGAAGACATCGGCGACTTCGCTTCGATGTTCGAGGCCACCGGCAAGGTCGAAAACAAGCGCTTCCGCATCGGCGATCGCGTCAAGGCCACCGTCGTTCACGTCGGCAGCGACTCGGTCTTCTTTGAGATCTCGCGCACGCAGCAGGCCCACGCGGCCCGCGGCGACTTCCTCGACGACAAGAGCGGTGAGATCACCGTCAAAGTCGGCGACGTCGTCGACGCCTTCGTCACCGAGCTGCAAAACGGTGTGGTGCTCTCGTCGAAGCTTGGTCGCGACCAGATCGACGTCACCATGCTGCAAGAGGCCAAGAGCGCCGGCATCCCCGTCGACGGCACCATCACCGGTGTGAACAAGGGCGGCTTCGAGGTCGAACTCGGCGGCAACTCGCGCGGCTTCTGCCCCACGGGCCAGATCGACGTGAACTTCGTCGAGGATCCGCAGTCGATGGTCGGCAAGACCCTGCACTTCCTCGTCAAGGAAGTGAAAGAGGGCGGCAAGAACGTGCTGCTCTCGCGTCGCGCCCTCATCGAGAAGGAGCGCAAAGAGCAGGCGAAGAAGCTGCTCGAGAAGCTCGCGGTGGGTCTCGTCGTCGACGGCACCATCACGCGCATCCAGCCCTTCGGCGCCTTCGTCGACCTCGGCGGCCTCGACGGCCTCATCCCCGTCAGCGAGCTGTCGTACGGCCGCATCGGCAGCCCCGAGGAAGTGGTCAAGGTTGGTCAGCAGGTCACCGTCGAGGTCCTCCGCATCGAAGAAGACCCCAAGCGCCCTGGTCAGCAGCGCATCGGCCTGTCGATGAAGGCCCACCTCACAGACCCGCTCGTCGAGCACATCGCCGACCTCGCCCCCGACACGCAGCTCGTTGGTCGCATCACGCGCCTCGAGGCGTTCGGCGCGTTCGTTGAGCTGTTCCCCGGCGTCGAAGGTCTCGTGCACGTCAGCGAGATCACCGACCGCCGCATCCGTCACCCCGAAGACGTGCTGCAGGTCAACGAGCACGTGCAGGTCCGCGTGAAGGAGGTCGACCTCGACCGCCGTCGCGTCAGCCTGACCATGAAGGAGTCGATGGGCGAGACCGTCGCCGTCGAAGCGCCCCAGGCGCAGAAGGCCCCGGCCAAGGCGCGCCTTGGTCGTGGCACGCGTGCCGACGGTGTCGTCGAGCGCATCGAGAAGTTCGGCGTGTTCGTGAACCTCTTCGCCGACGGCAGCGGTGGTGCTGGCGAGTCCCTCGGCAGCGCGCTGATGCCTGCGTCCGAGACCGGTACGCCCCGCGGTTCCGACCTCGGCAAGGCGTTCCCGATCGGCTCGAAGGTCGCGGTGTTGGTCATCGACATCGACGAGCGCAACCGCTTGAAGGTGTCAAAGACAGCCCGCGAGCAGGCCGAAGAGCGCGCCGTCGTCGACCAGTACAAGACCGACAAGAGCGGCGGCGGCAAGGCTGGCCTCGGCACCTTTGGCGACCTGCTGAAGAAGTTCGCCAAGTGACCTGACCGGCAGACCAGAAAACAGAAGCGTCGGCGGCGGCAACGTCGTCGACGTTTTCTTTTGGCCCACGCAAGCGGTGTGTCGACTCGTGTGCGACGTGCAGCCGATCAGGCGTCGCGTTAGACCCGATCCATGACCTCGACATCGACTTCGACCTCGCTGACCGACAACGCCCTCTTCACGTTCGCGAAGCACGGTGGGCTGCCGCCGTTTGCGCGGCTGTCGCCGGAGCAGGTGGGCCCGGCCATCAACGCGCTGCTCGCCACCTTGCGTGACGACGTTGCGGCGCTTGAGGCCCGGCTCATGGGCGCGCCAGCCGGCTACGACGACGTCGTCGAGGCCGTTGCCACGATCACCGAACCCGTCGAGCGCGCCTGGGGCGTGGTGGGTCACCTCATGGGCGTGAAGAACACGCCGGCGTTGCGTGAGGCGCAGCAGCAGGCCCAGCCCCTCGTCGTCGCGGCGATGATGCAGCTGGCGCAAAGCGCGTCGATCACGGCGGCCCTGCAGGCCATCAAAGACAGCGCGGCGTTTTCGTCGTTGTCGCCCGCCCGTCGTCGCATCGTCGACAGCAAGCTGATGGATGCGCGCTTGTCGGGCTTTGGCCTCGAGGGCGAAAAGCTCGAGCGCTTCAACGCGATCCAGCAGGAACTCTCCGACCTCGCCACGCGCTTTTCCAACAACGTCCTCGACGCCACCAAGGCGTGGTCCCTCACGCTCACCAACAGCGCCGACGTCGACGGTCTGCCCGCGTCGTGGAAGTCGTCGGCATCGTCGGCGTACGTGGAAGCGGCGCGCGTTGCCGGCAACGAGGTGACCTCGACCCCCGAGGGTGGTCCGTGGCGCGTGGGCCTCGACATGCCCAGCCTGCTGCCCTTCATGCGCTACGCCACCAACCGCGCTCGTCGTGAAGAGGTCTACCGCGCCAACCTCGCCCGCGCGTCGGAGCTCGACGGCGGCCAGCACGACAACCGCCCGCTCATCGCCCGCATCCTCGAGCTGCGCCACGAGAAGGCAGCCCTCCTCGGCTACAGCAGCTACGCGGCCCTCTCGTTGGCAACCAAGATGGCGCCGTCGACAACCGAGGTGCACCGCCTGCTCGGCGAGCTGCGCGATGTGAGCCGCCCGGTTGCCCTGGCCGAACTCACCGAACTGAGCGCCTTCGCCGGCTTCGAGGTGCGCCACCACGACGTCGAGTTCTGGTCAGAAAAGCTGCGCGAGGCCCGCTACGCCTACTCCGACGAGGCCCTGCGCCAGTACTTCCCGTTCCCCGCGGTGCTCGAGGGCTTGTTCGGCGTGTGCAAGCGCTTGTTCGACATCGACGTCGTCGACCACACCCACACCGTCGATCGCTGGAACGACGACGTGCGCTTCTTCCGCGTGCAGCGCGACGGCAAAGAGATCGCCGCCTTCTTCCTCGACCCCTACGCGCGCCCCGCCGACAAGCGCGGTGGCGCCTGGATGGACGACTGCATCACCCGTCGTCGTCACGCCGACGGCTCGGTGCGCCTGCCGGTGGCCTACCTCGTGTGCAACCAGCCCCCCCCGGCCGATGGCAAGCCGTCGCTGCTGCCGCTGCGCGATGTGGAAACGCTGTTTCATGAGTTCGGCCACGGCCTGCAGCACATGCTCACGCAGGTCGACGACGTCGACGCCAGCGGCATCCGCAACGTCGAGTGGGACGCCGTCGAGTTGCCCAGCCAGTTCATGGAGAACTGGGTCACGCACAAAGCGACGCTGCTGGGCTTCGCGCGCCACGTCGACACGAATGAGCCGCTGCCCGAAGAAACCTTCGAGAAGGTCAAGAGCGCCAAGACGTTCCGCTCCGCCAGCATCATGCTCCGCCAGCTGATGTTCTCGACGGTGGACCTCGCAGCGCACGAGGGCGCGCTGCCCGCGGGCAAGACGGTGTTCGACGTGCAGCGCGAGATCGCTGTGCAAAACGCAGTGCTGCCAGTCCTCGACGAAGACCGCTTCCTCTGCTCGTTCAGCCACATCTTCGCGGG
>JBIKRQ010000414.1:0-5555 GCA_044349155.1 Myxococcota bacterium | reverse complement strand
ACTGTCGCTGGCTACGGCCCGTTGTGTCTGGGGCGGTGGCGCGTGGTGCCCGACAGCGAAGCGATGCGTGCGTTGCGCGACGCGATGGATGCGTGGGCCACGCAGTCGGCGCCTTTTGTGGCCATCAACATCATCGACTTCCGTGCGCTCACCGACGTCAGCAGCGATGTGCGCGCCGAGATCGCACGCGTGCAGGAGCACTTCAGCGGCCGCCAGATCGGTCTCGCCACGGTCATCGTCGAGCGCGGCTTCTACGCCGCCGCCGTGCGCGCGGTGGCCGGTGCCGTCCAGGCGATTTCGCGCGCCCCATTTCCGCAACGCGTGTTTGCCGATGTGCCCCTGGCGGCACAGTGGGCGCGAACGTTGGCGCCACACGACGCCCGCTTTTCGCTCGCCGACGACGACGTGGTTGCTGCCTGCGACCTCCTCGCGGCTCCGCAAGCACGCCCTGTTGCTCGCTTTGGGTGATCCCGCATGAATGACGCGTGCACGCAGGCGTCAGCAGCACCTGGTCCACGAGGTCTGTCATGCAGCGCCAGTTCTCCTTGAACGCCGATACCGCCGTGTTGCCGCGCGGCACCCGGGCCGTCACGCGCGTCGTCGTTGTTGATGCAGGCGGCCGCCAGCACCGCCCCGGCGTGCACGTCGTCGTCGACGACGAGTTCGCGCCCGGCCACTACCGCGTGCACACCGTTGCTGGCGTGGCCTTCGACATCGAACGCCACGGCCTCGCCCTCGAGCGCCCCGACCTGTTGCCCGCACTCGCGCTGCGGCAGCACGATCACGCCCGCCTCCAACAGCATGTGGTGCTCTCGGTCGTCGTCGGCAGTCAGGCGTGGGGCCTGGCCGATGCATCGTCTGACGAAGACATCCGCGGCGTGTTCGTGTTGCCGTTTGAAGAGTTCACCTCGATCTACGACGCGCCTGACGAGATCCACGCGGGCGAGACCGCGTTTTGGGAACTCGAAAAGTTCGTGCGTCAGGGTCTGCGCGCCGACCCCAACACGCTCGAGACACTGTGGTCGCCGTTGGTGCGTCACGAGCACGGCGTCGGCGAACGCTTGCGCGCCCAACGCACGATGTTCACCTCGCGCCGTGTCGTCGACAGCTTTGGCCGCTATGCGCAATCGCAGCTGCACAAGTTGGCGCGGGCCGCCACCCGTCGCGAGCGCCTGGCCCATGTGCTCAGCGAGGTCGCCGCGGGCCGCGTGCACACCGAAGCACAAGCGCGCGCGGCGTTGCCCAAAGACGAAGACCTGCACGCGTTGGTGCGCTCGCTGTTCGATCGCGGGCTGTTGTTGTCGTCGTCGTTTGCCGCTTTGCAAGCAGCCGTGGCCGAGCACGGACCGCAGCCGCTGTTGCCCGAAGAGGTGCGCCCCAAGAACGCGTACAACCTCGTGCGTCTGCTGCATTCGTGCCTGCACTGGCTTGAACACGGCACACCGCTCATCGTCGTTGAGGGCCCGCTGCGCGACACGTTGCTCGACATCAAGCACAGCCGCACCACGCTTTTGCACACGCTGCAGCAGGCCCACGACGTCGCTGCTGTCATCGACGAACGCGTTCGCCATCCCACCTGTTTGCCCGACGATCCCGACATCGCCGCCGCCGACGCGCTCGTTCGCGACGCCCGGCGCCACGCCGCCCGCGAGGTATTCGCCATGACCACTGCTTCTCCGTCTGCACCCGCATCGCTCGACGATCGCTTCGTCGTGCGCGTTGCACCCACGCCGTTGCCCCTCGACGTCGACGTGCCCGCCACGCACGACTTCCTCGTCGAGCAGCAGCGGCGCTTGCCGGGCCCCATGATCGTCGTGGGCCTCACGGGGGCGCACGCCTACGGCTTTCCGTCACCCGACAGCGACCTCGACCTCAAGGCCATCCACGTCGTGCCCGCGCGCGCGCTGTTGGGGCTTGCGCCTGCTGATGCACCGCTGGAGCACGTCGAGATGTGGCGCGGTCGCGAGTTGGATCTCTCGTCGCACGCGTTGCACCAGGCCGCACACCTGCTGCTCAAGGGCAACGGCAACATGCTCGAGCGTTTGCTCGGACCATGTGTCGTATGGCGCTCACCGACGGGCGAAGTGCTCACCGCCCTGGCGCAACGGCTGCTGTCGCAACGCGCGATCCACCACTACCGCGGCTTCTTTGAGCGCATGCTCGTTGAGCACGAACAGCTGAAGCGTACGTCGGCGACGTCGTCGTCGACGGCGAAGAAGATGCTGTACGCCTACCGCGTGGCGCTCACGGGCACGCACCTGCTCAAGACCGGCGCGCTCGTCACCGACGTGCGACCGCTGGCCGAGCAGTACGGCTTCCACATCGAAGCACTCCTGCGTCAAAAGCAGCTCGGCGAGAAGGCCGCCGTCGCCGACGACCACACCTTCCTGCGCGATGTCGAGTGTTTGCGCACACTGTTGGAGCACGCGAAGGACACGTCAGTGCTGCCCACTGAACCGCCCGCCGACGTCGTCGCTGACCTCGACGCGTTTGTGGCCGAAACCAGTTTGGCGTGTCCACTGGCCGACCCGAAAGACGGTTGAGTGCATTGGCGCTCGCGCCGTCTTTTCGGTTTCGCGCCAGGTTGGGTGACACATGCCTGCATCTGCGACGTCCGACGCTTTGAGTGAAGCACACGCACGCCTCACGCTGCTGGAGGCCGAACTGGCAGCAACACAGGCGAAGTTGCGGGCTGCGTCGCTGCACACCGCTCAACACCTCGCACGCGTGGGCAGTTGGAGCCTCGATCTCGACACCAATGACGTCGAGTGGTCTGACGAATTGTTCCGCATCTTTCGGCTCGATCCTGCTGCAGGCCTCGCTACGACGAACAGGCGTCGCTGTTTGTGCCGGCGGACCTGCTGCTGCTGCAAGATGCGATCGCGAAGAGCACGGCCACCGGCGCTGGCTACGAACTCACGCTCGCGATCGTGCGCAGCGATGGCACGATGGGCACCGCCCTCGCGCGCGCCGAGACCATCGCCGACGACGACGGCCGGATCGTGAAACTGGTCGGCACGTTTCAAGACATCACCGAGCGCCATCGCCAGACCGAGCTGCAGCTGCGCGAGTACGACGAACGCCTGGGGCTTGCGGCGAGTGTTGCGCGCATCGGCTCGTGGGAGTGGGACGCGCGCACCGGCGAACACCAGTGGGACGACGCTGTCTACCAGATGTACGGCGTGTCACGAGGGCAGCCGCTGCCTCAACTGCGAGAGGTGTGGCAGGCGGCCGTTCACCCCGACGATCGCACGCGTGCCGAGATCCACGGACGTGACGCGCTGGCAGGGCGTGCGCCATTCAACATCGTCTACCGCATGAACACGCCAACCGGCGTGCGCTACATCCATGCCATCGCCGTCGTGCACAGAGACGAGCAGGGCTTGCCCACACGCGTGGTTGGCATGAACAAGGATGTCACCGAGCAACGCATGGCGCAGTGCTTTGGCGAGCAGCGAGGCGTTGCGGCGCGCGGTGATTGAGCACGCTGGCCCCGTCTTCATCGCCACCGACACCGAAGGCACCATCACGCTGTTCAACAGTGCTGAGCAGTTGCTCGGCTATCGGGCCGACGAGGTCATCGGCAAACAGACACCAGACCTCTTTCACGACCACGACGAGGTCGTCGCCTACGGGCAGGAACGCACGGCGGCTGGCTTCAACGTCAGTACTCCGCTCGAGATCTTCACGGCGCGACGGCTACGACGCCTTCGCCATCGCGGCGAGTGCTGAAGAGGCCATCGGCTACGCCACACAGCGCGTGCCCGATCTCGTGCTCATGGACATCCGCATCAAAGGCAGCCGCGACGGTGTCGAAACCGCCGATGTGCTCCGACAGTCGTTCGGTGTGCCGGTGGTGTTTCTCACGGCCCACGCCGACGACATCACGCTCAATCGCGCCAAACGCACAGCACCCTATGGGTACCTGCACAAGCCGGTGAAGCCCGCTGCGTTGCGCAGCACCATCGAGGTCGCGCTCTACAACCACGCAATGGAACGCAAGGCGCGGCTGCGCGAGCGGTGGTTCTCGACGACGCTGCACTCGATCGCCGCCGTCGAAGACAAAGACGGCTTCAAAGACGACGACGGTTGCGCCGACATTGACAACGACAACGACACCATCGCCGACGTCGTCGATGCGTGCGTCAACGAGGCCGAAGACAAAGACGGCTTCAAAGACGAAGACGGCTGCGTTGATCCTGACAACGACAACGACCTCGTGCCCGACGGTCCCGACGCCTGCCGCGATGTGGCGGGCCCGACCGACAACGCTGGCTGCCCCTGGCCCGACGCGACAAGGACGGCATCTTCGACAAAGACGACCAGTGCAAAGACGTCGTCGGTACTGCGGCCTTCAACGGCTGCCCCGACACCGACGGCGACGGCCTCACCCACGCGAGCGATGCGTGCCCAGCGCTTGCGGGTCCTGCGCGCCTGAAGGGCTGCCCCGACACCGACGGCGACGCTTCACCGACAACGTCGACAAGTGCCCAGCCGAAGCCGAAACGGTCAACAACGTCGACGACGAAGACGGCTGCCCCGATCAAGGCAAGGTGCTCGTGACATTGACGACGGAGAAGATTGTCATCCTCGACAAGGTCTTCTTCGACACGGGCAAGTCCACCATCCAGAGCCAGAGCTTTGGTCTGCTTGATCAAGTGGGCACGATTTTGCGCGCGCACCAGGACATCGTGAAGGTGCGCATCGAAGGTCACACCGACGACAAGGGCGAAGACGCGGCGAACCTCACGCTGTCGCAGGAGCGGGCCGACGCCGTGCGCACGTATCTTGTGGGCAAGGGCTGGTGGCTGAAGGTCTGGGCGAGACGCGTCCGGCGACGACGGGCACCACGTCGGCCGCCCGCGAGCAGAACCGCCGCGTCGAGTTTGTGATCGTGCAGTAGCGCGACCAGTTCGTGAGCGATGCCCCCGCACAAATGGCCGCGTTGGCGCCAGCGTTTTTGGGCGAAGTGGTGGCTGACCAGGTCGAGTTGGTCGACGTCGAGATGGGCAAGCGCTGAGGTGCTCGTCGGCGCCTGCTGAAGGTTCTCCGGGTCGCCTTCAGCGTCGTCGCCCGCTGCCAATGTTTCACTGCTCGGAGAACATTTCGCCCGTGTCGATGCGCGTGTGCGGCTCGAGCCAGGCGTTCCACGTTTGCAGCGCTTCGTCGGCATAGGCGTCGCACGCGCGCCCGCGATCGCCGGCCATGATCGATGCGAGCAACGGTGGTCGGGTGCGCCGCCAGACAATGCAGGTCGCGAGGGTTGCGCGGTCGTTGCTGCGCCCATGGACGCCGTCGTCAGACTCGAGTTCATTGAACGCGACGAAGAACGTCGTGAAAGCGTGCATTACCGCGTGCACAAGCTTGGCGTTGCCGCTCCCGGTGAGCACCAGCGTCGCGAACTGATCGGCACGCAGCTCCCCTTCGTCATCAGGGACCCGCAACCCCAGGTGTCAGGGTTGTTGCCGGATCTTGCCTTTGGGCTGAAGCACAAGACACCAGTGGGGCTGCAACGAGACGGTCGTGAACGAGTACTCCGAAGACTTCAAAGCAAA
>JBIKRQ010000413.1:0-5563 GCA_044349155.1 Myxococcota bacterium | reverse complement strand
CGTTGGGTTTGTCGCCGGGCGGGGAATCGACAAGGCCGAAAACACCCGCGATGGTTGCGCGATGCGTGCAAAGACCGAGCTGCGTCGCAACATGAACCAGTGCCCGTGGCAGCACTACCCGACGCACAACCGCAACAAGCAGCTGCAGTGTCACGGCGACCTGCCCTTGAGCTACGGCTACTGCGCGCAAGATCTCGAATGCACGTCGTGCGCGGGCACGCTGTACAAACCGAACATCGCTTTGGAGCAGGGCCGCGGCTTCGTCTTCGTCGAGTGCCCCTGCTGCGATCCCGTGGGCTACCGTAAACGGGTCGAGCGCTTGAAAGACAAGCTGCCGAAGGGTTCGGGGCCAACGAGCACGCCGATCAGCGAGGCGAAGCGGCTCGAAGAAGAAGCAGTCGCTCGCGTCGAAGCCATGGCCCGCAAAGCCGATCGCATGAAGCGCCTGCGCGGCCCGTAGCGGTCATGGGCGCGCGGCGAGCACGGCCTTCACGCGCACCCGCGGACGCCCCAACACCGACACCACGCTCGACCACGGTGCGCAGCCGGCCAACGTGACGCGCACAACGACGCGCGCGTCACCGGCAACGCCAACACTCAAGCGCCCCGCGTCGGGCACCGTGCCGATGGGCGTGCCGTTGAGGGCGACGGTGGCGCCAGCAGGAGCCTCGACGACGAGTTCGGCCGACGACGGTGCTGCTGGTGCTGCCGGTGCTGTTGGCGGCGGATCGTACAACCCGGTGATGCCGCGCGGCACCGACGGCTCGAACACATCGGCACCGAGTGTGGTGGCAGGATCGAGGTCGGGCAGCTCGGGCAACGGCGACAGCATCGTCGCGCTCGATGGTGACTCGGGCAAGGCGATCGGCGGCGGTGGTCGACGAACCGACGACGACGCCTCGACGGGCGGCGGGGCACGACGAGCCGACGACGACGACGCCTCGAAGGGAGCTGGCCGCGACGAGGCTCCCCAGACCTCTGGCATCGACGGCGCCACGGACAGCGCCGGGATCGCCGACATCGACGGCGGCGCGTGCAACGTGGCTGGTGGTGCGTGCAACGTGGGCGGCGGTGCGGGCAATGTGGGCGGCGGTGCCGGCAACGTGGGCGGTGCGTGCAACGCGGGCGGTGCGGGCAACGGCGAGGCGATCGCGGGCGCCCGCGCCGGGATCGAAGGCATCACCGGCATGGCCGGCATGGTGGGCGCAAACGCACGCGACGACGACGACGGCGTGGGGAAGCGCGGCAGTGGTTCGGCGGCCTTCTCGTCGACGCTGAACGCGGGCACCACGGGCATCATCGGCCGCGTGGCACCGTTGCTGCCCTCGTTCGACCACGCCTGCCAGTTCACGGCATCGAGCATCTCGGTGCGCGGTGACTCGACCGCCCCCGGCCCCGTCGCTGACGCCGCTGGCGCCCACGGACTGCCCGGCCCGGCGGCCGCGTCAAACGCCGCAGCGACGTCGAGATCGAGGTCGAGCTCGCGCGGATCAAACGCGCGTTGGGTCGCTGGTGAGAACTCGTCGTCGCTGCTGTCGTCGGCGCTCTGATCGACGCTGTCGTCGACGGCACTCTCGTCGACCGCGCTCTGATCCACCGAGCTGTCGTCGTCGACGGCGACCTGCATCGCCTGGGCGGGGTACATGCGCGTGGAGCGCGACAACGGACCGTCAGGCGGAAACGCGGTGCCCGCTTCACCAACCATGACAAAAGCGGCCGCGTCGTCGAGCGGTTCGATCGCGTCGTCTTCGAGGGGCTCGACTTCTTCGATCTCCTCGAGGTCGAGCTCGACCGGCTCGTCGTCGGCGTGGCGCGCCGAAGGCTCGCCGGCGAACGCGGCGGCGAAGGCGGCGGCAAAGTCGACGTCGCCATCGCTGTCGACAACGACCGGCGGGGCCCGCACGGCTGCAGGTGGAGGAGGAGGTGTGAACGTGTTGGCCGACGGCCGCTGCACAGGGCGCGGCCCCGGCTCGCTGAGCGCCGGCGGCGGTGCCACGAGGGCGGGCGGCGGTGCCACGAGGGTCGACGAACTGAACGCCCCCTCGTCGTCGTCTTCGGCGGAGGCGTCGATGTCGTCGTCGTCGGCGAGGGCCGCGAGGAGTGCTGCGCGATCGGCATCGGCGAGGGACGAACGGGGGGGCGACACACGAGCGATAGCGGTGGCCGCGACGGGTGTCGCCGCTGCAGGAGCAAACAACGGCTCGTCGTCGTCCCAGGCGTCGTCGTCGGCGGGAGCGTCGCCGGCGCTGCCAAACACGGCCATGGCCGCGTGCGTGGGCGGTCGTGGCGGGCGAACGGGCGGTGGTGACGACGTGCGCGGTGGCGGCACCGGTGCTGAACGAGCCGGCGGGCGGCTGAAGCTCGAGCTGAACGCGCCATCGTCTTCTTCGTCGTCGTCGACGTCGTGGGACCGCGGCACGGGGGCAGCGCGTGCTGACGGCACATCGGCGGCAAACGGCTCGAGCTCGCCGACGTCGAGCATGGCGGTGGCGTCGCTGGCGGGCGCCTGCCGCTCCATCTCTTCGATCATCTCGCCGGCGGCGATGAGCACGGTCTTTTTCGTCGGGCGAAAACGACGCGTGGGGGCCGGCTGATGGGGCGCATTCGCGTCGACCGCAGGAACCGCCGCGGCGAGTTCGTCGGCGTCGATGCGCATGGTGGCCGCGGTGCGGGCACGGCGACGGGGTGCGGGCTTGTCGCTGAAGACGTCGGCATCGTCGTCGTCGCCTGAGCCAAGCAGTGCTTGCGGTGACGACGCGGGGAGTGCGGCGAACACGGCCGGCGGTGGTGCAAAGCCGGGGTTCATCGTCGGCCAAATGCGCTCGGTCGCCGCGTAGACGTACGGCAAACGCATGCGCAGCTCGTGCATGGCATGCGGTGGCGCTTCGAGGCCGAGGCCGGGGTCGACGACGAGTTGACGAAATGCGCCAGCCAACGCGTTGCGCACGACCTGGTCGGCGGAGCCCGCCTGGCGGCCGTTGAGCACCTGCTCGATGCGCGTCACGGCCTCGTGCAGGTGTGGGCGCTCGTTGGGTCGGCGGGCCACCATGCGCGCAATCAGTGGCGGCAACGGCGACGACGGTGACAACCGCGGCATCGTGAGCCCGCGCGCGTCGCCGCTGAGCAGCGCCATAAGCAGCCGGCCGAGGCTGTAGACGTCGGCCGCCATCGTGATGGCTTCTTCGGGGGCGCGATACGCCGTGGGCTCTTCGGGATCGAGGCCTGCGGCGGCGACGGGGCGAATGCGCACGGCCCCCGCGGGCTCGAGGAACACGACGTCGGGCGACAACCCGCCCGAGATAACGCTGGCAAAGCCCACCTGCCCGCGACCGCCCGCAGCATCGTGCACGGCAACAGCAACACGGCCGATGGTCGACGTGACGGCGAGGGCGAGTTCGAACGGGAACGCGCCAGCGCTCAACACGGCGGCGATGTCGAGGCCCTCAGACGGATCGGCAACGGCGTAGGCCACACCGTCGAAGCGGCAGACCTCAAAGATGCGCGCGAACGATGGATGCAGCACCGCACTGCCCGCGTGCGCCGACGCCACCAACCGACGCACCACCGAATCGTTTCGCCCCAACACCGCGAGGTGAACGCGCGGCCCCGGACCCATCGGGATGATGCGTTGGGCGCGCAGGATCTCCGCCCCCCCATAACTTGGGACCGCAGCGAGCAGGGCGAAGTCGGCGAAGGTCGACACAGACGACTACGCGGCTCCGCCCGTCGAGGCCGGTGCAACGCGTGCGGCGCGTTCATCGACGAGGGCTTGCAGGGTTTGCAGTGTTTCGGTGTCGAGACCCTTGGCCTTGGCGGCAGCAAGCACGGCACCCAGCTTGGCGATTTCAGCAGCGTCGCGATCGCGCTGCTTGTCGACGAGCTGCTTGAAGAGCACGAACATCGGCGCGAACTCGTCGCTCGTGCGCAACGGGCGCAGCTGCGGGTACTTGTTGTCGAGCATGGTGCCGAAGTGGCGCGTGATGACGAAGATCGGGCCGCACACGCGGTGGGTGATGATGAGTCCGAGCACGCCAAGCACGACCACCTCGCCGACGAGGCTGGCGATGATGATGCCGAACACCTTGCGCGCGTCGTCGGTGTTGAGGCTTTCGCCGATGCCAGGGCTTATCGACGCGATGCCGATGACTTCGTTCATCTCCTGGTAGGCCTTGAGGAGAAAGAACCCCAGCACCGTCGACGTCATCGCCGCGACGAGCAGGATGATGCCGGTGTATTTGAACTGAAAGGCCCGATCGACGATCGGAATGAGACGACGCTTGTACTGCTGGGCCACGGTCGCTCCTGCTTCCTTCCGGTCGACGCTGGTGGCACGAAAGCCCTCAGTCGTACCGTCGACGTCGACGGCGCTCGCACCATAGCCACGCCGCCGCCTTCCCTTCAACCTTCTGCCAGTGCGAGGATGTCGCGATGCTGCGTTGCGCCCTCTTCTCGCTGGTCTTGTGTTCCATCGCCCACGCCACGCCGCCGCAGCCCGCTGAGCCCGCTGAGCCCGCTGAGCCCGCTCAGCCCGTGACCGGTGTCGTCGTCGACGCCGACGCCACCGCCGATCCGGCAGGCGCCGCACCCCAGGACACCGCCTCAGAAAGCGACACCCGCCCCGCCGCCGACGACGACCGCGCCGGTACCGCCACCGTTGCCGATGCGCCACCGACGACGATCGTCGCGCCGGCCAACGCCGACCAGCGCGAAGCCGTTGTGGTCGACGCCACCGCCACCGTCGTCGAGCCGGTGCTTGAGGCAGCCCCCGAAGCCCCCGCACCGCCGGTCGCTCCCGCAGCCCTGCCCGCCGGCTTGACTTTTTCGGGCATTCCCGCCGTGACGTTCGACGCCGACAAGGGCCTTGGCTTTGGTCTGGTGGCTGCGGCGTACCTGAACGACGGCATCACCGCGCCGTACCGCACCGCGATCACGTTGCAGCTGTACCTGACCACGAAGCTCGTGCAGGACCACAACATCGTCGTCGACAGCCTGCGCGTGTTCGACCTGCCGCTGCGCCTCAATGCCCGCATCGGCTACCTGAGTTCGCTGTCGCAGAACTACTGCGGCGTGGGCGGCTCGGTCACGTGCGACAAGGCGGTGGCGGCAGCACAAGCGTCTGCCAACGGCCTCGTCGACGACAAAGACAACGACGACGACGCCTACGATCAGTTCACGCGCCGCTACTACCAGCGCCGCTTCATGGACCCCTACGGCCTGCTGAACCTGCGCTACGCCCTCGTCGAGCGGCGGCCGAACCAACCCACCCGTGTTGAGATCACCGGCGGCTACCGCGCGTTCGCGTTCATCCCCGGCAACGTCTTCGCCGACGACGACGGTGATGGCCAACCAGACCTCACGCCGTATGCGGGATCGCTGTATGCAAAAGACCACCCCGACGGCGAAGGCGGCCTCAGCTCCGTCGTGAACCTCGGGATCATGATCGACTCGCGCGACAACGAACCAGCACCCACACAAGGCTGGTGGCTTGAAGGCAGCGTGCGCGCCACAACGCCTGGTGTGTCGACGTGGACGTTCGCCGGCTTCAACGTCACCGTGCGCGGCT
>JBIKRQ010000076.1:0-20614 GCA_044349155.1 Myxococcota bacterium | reverse complement strand
TTCCCGTCGTCAGGGCCCCCGGTGGACTTTCACCTCCCTCTCCGCGCCCATGCCGGGCGCACCATGGAGTTGGCGTGCCGCCAACCCCATGAATATCAATGTGAATTCGACCGCAAGCGGTCGAAATAGGCGCTGTCAGCGCGCCTTGAACGGCGAGGTCACTTCGTTGGCAAACACCGAACCGCCGGTTTCGCCATAGAGCATGCCCGAGGCGTCATCGAGGCGCAGCGACAGCACCTGCGCAAAGCACCACAGCAGTTTCACGCCGAGCTGCGGCTCCTTCTTCACGAGGTCGTTGAAGCGGCCGCGCTCCATCACGAGCAGGCGCCCGTGCGAGATGGCCTTCACCGTCGCACTGCGGGGGCGATCGTTGAACAGCGCCATCTCGCCGAAGTGCTCACCGCGTACAAGGCTGCGAATGGGCGTGTCGGCGCGACTGACTTCCATTTTGCCGTCGAGAATCGCGTAGAGCGCGTCGCTCGTTTCGCCTTCGGCGATCACCACTTCGCCTTCTTCCACGTCGACAGCGCGCACAATCGACAGCACCTTGCACAGCTCGCCCATGTCGAGGTGGCGGAAGATCACCACGTGACGGAGCGTGTCGAGCTTGAGGTTGACCTCGGTGGTGCGCGTGACATCGCCGACGTCGTCGCCATCTTCGCCGGTGGCCCGCAGCACCACGGTGGAAATGTTGTCGATCCCGCCGCGTTCGTTGGCGATGTCGACAAGGCGCTTGGGCAAGCTGGGCACGTGGTCGGCATCGAGCAGGTCGCCGAGTTCATCGACGTTGTCGATGTGGCGCGACAATCCATCGCTGCACAACAGCAGCGTGTCGCCGGGCAGAATGTCGAACAGCAGCGTGTCGGCGCGCACGGTGGGCTGAATGCCGACGGCGCGCGTGATCACGTTGGCGTACGGCCCGTTCTTCGCCGCCTCGAGGGTGGTCATGCCGCGGCGGACCATCTCGTTGACGTAGGTATGGTCTTCGCTGAGCTGAAACGTGCGGCCACCACGGCGCATGTACAGCCGCGAATCGCCGACGTGGCCCATCACGCCGATGTTCTGAACGACCAACACCAGCGTGAGCGTGGTGCCCATGCCTGCCTTGCCCTCGGGCGAGCGCGCGAACGTGTGCACCTCGCGGGTGGCGAGCTGAATCGCTTCTTCGACGAGCTTGAGCAGCAGGTCGCGTGCGGCACCGGTGTCGTCGAACGACGTGATGCGTTTGCGGTTCTCTTTGACCCAACGCACGACGGCAGCGCTGGCCATCTGCGAGGCAACCTCACCGCCGGCGTGGCCCCCCATGCCGTCGGCGACCAGGTACAAACCGAGCTCATCGTCGACGACGATGTGGTCTTCGTTGTGGCCGCGCTTGCGGCCAACGTCGGTGCATCCAACAGCGGTGATGATCATGCGCGGCGTCCTTTGCGACGGGCCGCCACAACGACGCACACCGCGTCGGGACGTTCGCAGAAACCGCCGGGGTCTTTCAACCTGCGAGCGCGTCACCGACCCGCAATGCAGCACTGGTCATGATGTCGAGGTTGCCCGCCCACGTTGGCAGGTAGTGCCCCGCACCTTCGACCTCGAGAAACACCGTCACCTTGATGCAGGCGACCGGCACCTGCCCCGGTGGCGCAAACGTGACGTCGTCGAAGACGGGTGCTTTCACGAGGCGATAGCCCGGCACGTAGCGGGCGACATCGTCGACCATCGCACGAATGCTGCGCTCAATCGCCGCCACATCGGCGCCGGCCTCGACGACGGCAATCACCGTGTCGCGCATGATCACCGGCGGGTCGGCGGGGTTCAGCACGATGATGGCTTTGCCGAAGTCAGCGCCACCCACGCGCTCGATGGCCCGCGCCGTCGTCTGCGTGAACTCGTCGATGTTGGCGCGTGTGCCGGGCCCCGCCGAGCGGCTGGCAATGCTCGCGACAATCTCGGCCCAGCGTACACGCCCCGCAGCGCGCTTGATGGCGGCGACGACGGGGATGGTGGCCTGCCCACCGCACGTGACCATGTTCACATTGCTGCTCTGCAGGTGCTCGCTGAGGTTCACCGCGGGCACCACGTAGGGGCCAACAGCGGCGGGCGTGAGGTCGACCACGCGCACGGCGGGGAACTTCGCCAGCGCGGCGGCGTGCTCGTGGTGGGCGCGGGCGCTGGTGGCATCAAACACCACAGCGACGTCGGCGAAGCACGGATCGGCGAGCAAGCCGGCCAGGCCCTGCGACGTCGTTTTCACACCAAGGCGTTCGGCGCGCGCGAGTCCGTCGCTGGCTGGATCGACGCCGACAAGCATGGCCGGCGCGAGCGTTGTCGACGTGCGCAGCAGCTTGACCAGCAGGTCGGTGCCGATGTTGCCTGAGCCGATGATCGCCGCGAGCTTCTTCGTATTCGCCATGCCTTCCGCGTAGCAGGCCGCCGACGCGCCGGGAAACGCTCGTTGTCCCCGTTGTGTCAGTCAGAAACCTACACTGCCTCCAGCGCTGTTCCTGCTAACAGGGTGCGCATGTCCGACAAGCCCGACACCGATGCCGAACGCCCCGTCCACGTGCTGCTCGTCGAGGACGAACCCGACCTGCGCAACACGCTGCGCTACAACCTCAAGCGCAACGGCTACCTCGTCACCGACGTCGGCAACGGCGAAGAAGCCCTCGCGGTGTTGCGCTTGCCCGTGGGCGAACGCGGCCCCGTCGACATCGTCATCTCCGACGTGATGATGCCGGTGCTCGACGGCATTGGCCTCGCCAAGGCCCTGCGCGCCGATGCGGCCACGCGCGAGTTGCCGCTCATGTTTCTCACCGCCAAAGGCGACCCGGGCGACCGTCTCGAGGGCTTTCGCGTCGGTGCCGACGACTACCTCACCAAGCCGTTTGACCTCGAGGAACTCCTCGCGCGCGTGCAGGTGCAAGCCCGCCGTGCGTTGATGGCGCGTCGCGTGCGGCGCATCATGCCCACCGAAAAATCGCAGGCCCCCACGGGCGACCTCTACGCGAAGGTGGCGGTGTGGGAGCAGCGGTTTCCGTCGCTGGCAGCGATCCGCCGTGACCAGATCGTGGGTGCATCACCGCGCACGCTGTCCTTGCTGCGCGAAATTCTGGTGCGCGCCCCAGGCAAAGATCCGGTGCTGATCGTCGGCGAAACCGGCACCGGCAAAACCGGCGTGGCCGAAGCCCTGCACCGCCTCGGGCCCCGTGCCGACAAACCCTTCCGCGTCGTCAACTGCGCCGAACTCGCAGCGGCCGATCAAGCGATCACGGCGGGCAAATTGTTCGGCTTCGGCAAAGGCTCGGGCCTCAACAACGTCAGCAAAGACGGCCAGCCCGGCCTGCTCGAAGACGTCGACGGCGGCACCCTGTTCTTCGACGAAATCCACCGCCTGCCGCTCGATGCGCAAGCGATGCTGCTGCTGCCGATTGAAGGCCGCCCGTTTCACCCCGCCGTGGGCAAGGGCCAGCCGCGCATCGTCGACGTGAAATTCCTGTTCGCCACCAACGTCGACCTGAAGGCCGAGGCCCTCGCCGGCCACTTCCCCTTCGACCTCTACCAGCGCCTCGCGCAAAGCCAGATCAAAGTGCCCGCGTTGAGCGAGCGCCGCGAAGACATCCTCGTGCTCGCCGAGCATTTCCTCGACGAGTGCAAGGCCGAATTCGAGCTGCAGCACGCGTCATTTGCGCCGTCGTTGCAGCGGCAGCTCGTCGACCGCACCTACGGCGGCAACATCCGCGAACTGCGCAACCTCGTGCGCGAAATCGCGCGCCGCGCGGCCTTCGAACTCGACAGCATCCTCAGCGTCGACCACCTGCCCGAAAGCTGGGACGTCGACCACGCCCTCGGCACCACCGGCCTGTCGACGATGACGCCTGGCCCCCAGGCGCCTGCTGCCATGCCCGTGGCCGCAACGCCCGCCGCAACACCCACCGCAACAGCACCGAGCGTGCCCGAGAGCACGCGCCCGTTGCCGGCAGGCACCGACGACGACGGCAACGGCTTTTGGAACGAGATCGAGATGGACGAGCTGGTGGCCCTGCGCAAGCACCGCTTCCGCATCGCCGACGCTGAGCGCGAGCTGGGGCTCTCGTCGAAGTCGCGCACGCTCACCAACCACCTGCGCGGCTTGTGCTTCAAGGCGCTTGCGCACTCGATGCAAGAGCAGGCCTTCGACGTCGTCGCCGCCGCCCGCCTCGTCGTTGGTCGCGAAGACGAAGCCTTGCTCGATCGCACCGTCGAGCGCGTGCAGAGCTACCTGGAAATGGTCGACAAGCACGTCTCCGCGCACACCACCGATCTGCTGTTCAACAACCTGCCGCGCGACTACCGCAAGCACGTCGAGCGCGCGATCGAAGCCACCCGCGCCAACCTGCGCAGCTGACGTCGTCGTCGTCGTTGCCGTTGTTGGTCAGCGTGCCGGCGCCGCGGCACAGGTCGCGGTGTCGAGCAGCTCGTACACCTCGGGCGCGCACAGGTTCATCGCGCCGTCGATGAAGATCATGACCGCGGCTTCGGGCGGAACTTGAGCGCGCGGCGGCGGCGGTCCGTGGCGATAGGTGACGGTGTCGTCGACGACGATCAGGTGCCGCAACACGCCATCGACATGCTGCTTCGGCACACTCCACGGCCCCAGCGCGTGCACGCAGCGCTTGTCGCGCACATGCCCCACCACCTGCCGCAGGCCGCGCGGCAGGTGCCGCGGATCGAAGCGCCGCGGCTCGAGCCACTGGTCGGCCTCGACGAACAAGGGGCGGTGGTAGAGCACGCCGTCGCCTTCGCCGATGCCATCGGCCGGGCGGTGTAACCCCGGAATCGCCAACGGCTTTTGGCGTCGACCGCGCAGGCACTCGTCCACCGACGCATCGAGTGCGGCGTTCAACGCGTTGGCCACCACCTCGGGCGTGTTGTGCTCTGGCAGCCCCAAACGCCACAGGGCGCGTCGCGTGATGCCGGCATGGGTGAACAGCAGGCCCTGTTCGGCCCACGCCACACGCAGGCGTCTGCTGCGCAGGAGCGACAACACCAGCCGCTGTTGCGACGCCCGGTACGTCGACAGATCGCGCGCCACGATCTCGGTCGACGGCAGAAACGAGCACAGGCGAAAAAACGCTTCTTCGTCGTCGCGCGCAGCACCGTGGTGGTAGTGGCGATCGGCGACCTCTTGCAGCTTCGCGAACGCGTCGTCGCTCAGGCCGAACAGTTCACCCACGCGCGCGAGGTCGTGGTTGCCCGCGAGGATCACCACCTGGTCTTCGTCGTGGCTCGCCAACCAGCGCAGGCATGCTTCGCCGTCGACAGCCGCTGCTGCGCGTGTGTCGGCGTGCGCGCTGCCCCAATCGAAATGATCACCGATGGAAAGCAAACGACGACCAGGCGCAAGCCGTGGTCGTCGTGCAGCGGTCAACAAACCATGGTGAGCAAGCACCCGCTGCACGTGGGCAAACGGGGCTTGCGGGTCGCCCATCGCGATGATTGGCGACGTCGACGTCATCAGGGCTTCGGCGCCGGCACCGGCTCACCGGGCGTGGGGGCCGGTGCCGCGTCGGGTGCGGGGTTCACAGTGATCTTCATCTCGGTGGTGAACTCGTTGACCGTCACCGTGAGCGTGGTGCTGCCAGCGGCAACGGCCGTGAGGGTGCCGCTGTCGTCGACGGTGGCCACGGCAGCATCAGTCACCTTCCACGCCGCCTTCCACTTGGCAGCCTTTGCCGCATCGATGGGTTCGCCGCGCTCGTTCATGAAGTTGAGGGCGAGCTTCTCGGCGGGGCTGCCAGCCACGAGCACCATCGCCGGGGTCTGCAGCTGGATGCGCTTGAGCAACACCACATCAACCTTGGCGACCGCACTGACTTCTTCAGCCGTCACAGTCACTTCGGTTGCACCAGAGCCAACGGCCTTCACAACGCCTTTGTCGACGGTGGCGACCGCCGGGTCCTTCGACGTCCAGGTCACGGCGCGTTCTTCGGCGATGTCGGCACCGTCGCCGTCTTTGAGCGTGGCGACGATCGTCTTGGTCGTTGCGTTGGAATCGAAGCTCAACGCCGGGGGCGCCAGCTCAATGGTGGCGACCTTCGCCGGGCAACCAGCGAACATCACAGCGGCGGTGAGGGCGAGGAGACTACGGTGCAGGTGCATGGCAGCGAACCCTTGGCAAGATGCGAACAACAACGACGACGGCGTCATCAAAGCGGATCGGCCCCCTTTCGCTTGCAGCTGCCCCGAGGCGTGTCAACGCCGCCTTGTCGATAGCGGCGTCGTGAGACAAAACGCGGCGATGCGCAGACGTGTCCTGCTGGTGGTGGTGAGCACGCTTGTTGGGTGCGTCGACGAGCGGGCCGCCTGGCGTGCCGACGCGCTCGATGTTTCGGGCCAGTGGCAGCTCACAAGCCCCACCATCGCCGATGCCGACGTCGACATCCGCATCGAAACCGACGTGAACGACATCAGCGCCGTCCTGCGCCGAGGTGGCGACCCCACCGCCGTGAGTGCTGACGAAGCCGACGTCATCGGCCGCTTGCAGGGCGCCAACGATCGGCTGCTCGCGCGCTCGGCGTTGGAGCTCGGCACCGGCATCGACGCCGTGCGCACGGAGCTGGTCGGCGGCGAGAACGTGTCGTTCGACGGCGGTGTCACGGCCACGGTCGATATCGTCAGCGGTGCTTACGCCGCCAGCACCGACGGCGACGACAGCCTCGTGCGCTGGGGCCTGTCGCTCACCGGCGACACCGACGCCCTCGCTGGCGTGTTGTTTGTGACCGAGCGCCTGCGCACCCACCGCCTGGGAACGAGCGAAACCAACGTTCTGACGCAGCGCAGCACCATCGACGTGACGTTGGCGCGGCGCTAGCAACGGCATCGTGACTGCGGGATCGAGATCGCAGGGCCGAGATCGCAGTCACGTGTGGGGATCGCGTTTTCGGTTGTGTCTGCGGCGCTGCAACGGGACAAGCGTCCGCGTCCCCCCGGTCGCAGCGTTGGCACGCGCTGTGGACTGGCCCCACCAGGAGTCCCACATGCAACAGCCCCATTTCTCGTTTGTTCGTCTGGCGCCCGCGCTGTTTGCGTCGGCCCTGATCGCTGTCACCACCGCGTGCAGCATCACCTTCACCGAGCCGCCCCCGGGCGAGTGCCCAGCCCTCGACGAACTCTGCCCAAGCCTCGCGTGCGACAACGGCAACGTCGTCGTCGACGGCTGCCCGATCTGCGAATGCGAGAGCACGCCCACCTGCGAAGGGAGCGAAGCGCCCCCAGATGGCTGTCGCCTCGACGACGACTGCGAGATCGTGTGCGATCCCGTTGGCTGCACGAGCGACGCCGACTGCGGCGACGGCTTCTACTGCGCCTTCTTCGGTCCCGAGCCTGAGCCTGGCAGCGACGACGCCGCCCAGCGTCCGCTGACCGGCACGTGCGAGCCGCTCGTCGTCGAGCCCGGTTGCACCTCCGACACCGACTGCGGCGAGGGCTACATCTGCTCGTTCGACGCCACCTCACCGCCCAGCGACCGCGCCGGCGAAGCTGCCCCCGTCGCGCCGCAGGGTGTGTGCGTGAAGCTCGAAGAGACCTGCACCGCCGACATCGACTGCACCGTCGGCTCGCTCTGCGAAAACGGCGTCTGTGTGGTGAGCAACGAGTGCTTCGTCGACGAAGACTGCGCCCGTGGCTTTCACTGCGAAACCCTCGCAGCGCCCGGCGCCCTCATCGCCCTGCCCGGCGGCGTGTGCGTCGCCGACGAGACCCCCGGCTGCACCTCCGACGCCGACTGCAACGGTGGCACCTGCGAAATCACCTGCGAATCCGACCCGAACTGCCCCAACTGCGACGTCTGCTTCTTCGTCGGCACCTGCATCGACACCGGCTGCACCGTGAATGAAGACTGCGACGCCGGCGAAATCTGCTTCTTCGGCGACGCCGCTGGCGACCGCGCCATCGCCTGCCCCGACGAGAACAACGACGGCCAGTGCGACTTCGACGTCCCCGTCGGTGGTGTGTGCCGCACGGTCAGCACCGAGGTCGAATGCACGGTCAACGCCGACTGCGCCGACGGTCAGTTCTGCGACTTCGACACGAGCGGCAACCGCATGGCTCCTCCGCCTCCGACCTGCGACGACCTCGCCAACTGTGACCCGATCGTTGTGGTGCCCACGACCGGCGTGTGCCGCGACCTCGAAGCCACCTGCACCGTCGACGCCGACTGCGCCCGCGGCGAGATCTGCCAGATCGACCAGGGCTGCGCCTGCCCCGACGTGTGCATCGACGACGGCAACGGCGGCTGCCTCCCCTGCGAGTGCCCGGAGTTCACCGGCATCTGCGTGGTCCCCGTCGACCCGACCTGCACGTCTGACATCGACTGCCGCGAAGGCGAAGTCTGCCAGAGTGAAGACAGCTGCAACTGTCCGGCGGTGTGCATCGACGACGGCAATGGCGGCTGCCTCCCCTGCGAGTGCGCGGTGTTCGGCGGCATCTGCGTCCCCGTCGAGCCGACTTGCGCTTCTGATGTCGACTGCCGCGACGGCCAGGTCTGCTCCTTCAGCCTCGACCAGCGCCCAGCCCCCTGCCTCGACGCCGACAACGACGGTGTCTGCGACTTCGAGCTGCCGCCGCTGCTCGGCGTGTGCGTCGACCTGCCCGTGACGACGACCTGCTCGACCGACGCCGACTGTGCAAACGGCGAGTTCTGCAGCTTCGACGCTCCCGTCGATGGTGGCGCGATCCTCCCGCCGTCGGGTGTGTGCGTGGTGCTCAACCTCGACCCGTGCGCCGACGTCCGCTGCAAAGCCGGCACCACCTGCGTCGTCGACGCCAACGGCGAGGCCGGCTGCGTCGCCGACCCCACCCAGTGCAACGACGACACCGCCTGCTCGGCGGGCGAGTTCTGCATCAACGGCGACCCCACCCAGTGCAACGACGACACCGCCTGCTCGGCGGGCGAGTTCTGCATCAACGGCGTCTGCAGCGGCCCGATCCAGCGCTGAGCGCACGACACCGCGCGAAAACGAGAACGAGCGGCGACAAGCCGCTCGTTTTCTTTTGGCATCAGCCGCCGCGCGACGTGAACGTCGACGAGCGCACGAAAAAAAACAGCACCCGGAAGGGTGCTGTTGTCGTGGTGCCCAGAACAGGAATCGAACCTGCACGAAGTTGCCCTCACTAGCACCTGAAGCTAGCGCGTCTACCAATTCCGCCATCTGGGCACGAAAGACGAGTTTCTTCTCTCGCAAATCCGCTGACGCGTCAAGCGCATTCGTGCAGTTGTCGGTCGATCGTCGCCGTCACCGCGTCAGCAAGCGGTGGTGTCGAACGCGTGTTTCGAACCGCGAGCCTCGAAGAGACCCGCTTTGGGGTTTGTCGCCAAGGCGAACCTCTTGAGGGGCGAAACCCGCTTTGGGGTTTGTCGCCGAGGCGAATGGTTTTGAGGGGTGGGCGGGGAAACCTCCCCGCCGATCAAATTGAGCCTCTGCCGATCACCTCGACAGCAGAGCGATCGCTGAACCCTCGACGACGAGGACGGAAATGGCGATGGTGGCCCACGCCTTGTGCCGACGACACCCGGGACTGCCATGAGCCACCGCATTCTGATCATCGACGACGAGAAGAACATCCGCACCACGTTGGCGCGGGGGCTCGACCTCGAGGGTTTCACCGTCGAGGGGGCCGATGCCGGCCTCAGTGGGCTCGCGGCGATTGCCGCAAACCCGCCCGACCTGGTGCTGCTGGACCTGAAGCTCCCCGACATCGATGGCCTCACCGTGCTGGAGCGCCTGCGCGCCTCGATGCCCGAACCGCCCGCCGTGGTGATGATGTCGGGCCACGGCACCCTCGAGGCGGCGATCCGCGCGACGCGCCTTGGGGCCCTCGACTTCCTTGAGAAGCCCGTCGAGTTCGAGCGTCTGCTACTCACGGTCAAAAACGCGCTGCGACTGTCGACGCTCGACAAGCAGGTCGGTGCGCTCACCCGCTCCGTCGAGAAGCGCAGCGGCATGGTGGGCGACTCACGCGCCCTCAACGGCGTGCTCGAGGCGGTGCGCCGCGCCGCACCCACCAAGGCGCGGGTGTTGATCACGGGCGAAAGCGGCGTGGGCAAAGAGCTCGTCGCCAAGGCCATCCACGATTTGAGCAAGCGCGCCGACAGCCCGTTTGTGAAGCTCAACTGCGCCGCCATGACCGAAACCCTCGTCGACAGCGAGCTGTTTGGTCACGAAAAGGGAGCCTTCAGCGGGGCCGACAAACGCCACCTCGGGCGCTTCGAGCGCGCCGATGGCGGCACCCTGTTTCTCGACGAGGTCGGCGAACTCCCGCTCGGCACGCAGGCGAAGTTGTTGCGCGTGCTGCAAGAGGGCGAACTCGAGCGCGTGGGCGGCTCAGGCACCGTGCGCGTCGATGTGCGCGTGATTGCCGCAACGAACCGGTCCCTCGACGTCGAGGCCCGCGAAGGCCGCTTCCGCGAAGACCTCTACTACCGCCTCAACGTGGTGCCGATCCACGTGCCACCACTGCGCGAACGCAGCGAAGACATCCCGGCCCTCGCGCGCTTTCTCCTCGAGAAGAGCGCAGCTGAAAACGATCTGGGCGAAAAAACCTGGAGCGACGACGCGATCGCGGCGCTGCAAACGCACTCGTGGCCCGGCAACGTGCGCGAACTGGTGCACGTCGTCGACCGGCTCGCGATCCTCGTCGCTGGCGACGTGGTGCACGGCAGCGATGTGCGCGCTGCCCTGCCCGGCGCGCAGAAACTCGAGGGCTCGGCGATTCCCGACGCGGGGCCGCTGTATCAGCTGCTCGAGAGCTTCGAGAAACGCATCATCGAAGACCGCATCGCCCGCTTCAACGGCAACATGAGCCGCGCTGCCGAAGACCTCGGCCTCGAGCGCAGCCACCTGTACAAAAAAGTGCGGCGCCTCGGCGTGCAAACCTGAGCCTCGAAGAGAAACCCGCTTTGGGGTTTGTCGCCGAGGCGAAGCTCTTGAGGGGTGGGCGGGGAAACCGCCCCGCCGATCACATCGAGCCTCGAAGAGAAACCCGCTTTGGGGTTTGTCGCCGAGGCGAAGCTCTTGAGGGTGGGCGGGGAAACCTCCCCGCCGATCACATCGAGCCTCGAAGAGAAACCCGCTTTGGGGTTTGTCGCCGAGGCGAAGCTCTTGAGGGGTGGGCGGGGAAACCTACCCGCCGATCACACCGAGCCTCGAAGAGAAACCCGCTTTGGGGTTTGTCGCCGAGGCGAAGCTCTTGAGGGGTGGGCGGGGAAACCTCCCCGCCGATCACATCGAGCCTGACGTCGACAAACGCTGCTCAGTCTGGTGCGTCGGCGAACAGCTCGATCATGCGGCTGACCGTGTCGTCGAACTCGCTGGCTTCGTACGTGCCCTGGCGCAGAAACGTTTCGACCTCTTCGATCTTGTCGATGGCGTAGTCGATCTTCGGGTCGGTGCCGTAGCTGTACGCGCCGAGGGTGATGAGGTCGCGGTTCTTCTCGTACGCCGCCATCACCTGCCGCATTTTGCCGGCCGCGCGCTTGTGCTCGTCGGTGGCGATGCCGCTCATGACACGTGAGAGCGAGGGCAGCACGTCGATGGCGGGCCAGTGGTTTCGCGCGCCGAGGTCGCGGTTCAAGATGACGTGGCCGTCGAGAATACCGCGCACTTCGTCGGCGATCGGCTCCTCCATGTCGCCGCCCTGCACGAGGATCGTGTACATCGCGGTGATGCTGCCTTTGTCGTTGTTGCCCGTGCGCTCCATGAGCTTGGGAATCAACGCGAACACGCTGGGCGGGTAGCCCTGACGAGCAGGCGGCTCGCCGAGCGCCAAGCCGATCTCACGCTGCGCACGCGCAAAACGCGTCGAGCTGTCCATCATGAACAACACGTCTTTGCCCTGGTCGCGAAACCACTCGGCGACGGCGGTGGCGACGAAGCAGCACTTCAAGCGCACGAGCGAGGGCGTATCGGAGGTGGCACACACAACCACGCTGCGACGCAGGCCTTCTTCGCCAAGGGCGTCGTGGATGAACTCGAGCACTTCGCGACCACGCTCGCCGACCATGCACACGACGACGATTTCTGCCGACGTTTGCCGTGCGATCTGTCCCATCAGCGTCGACTTACCGACACCCGAACCGGCAAACAGACCCACGCGCTGACCGCGGCCAACGGTGAGCAGACCGTCCCAGGCGCGCACGCCGAAGGAGATGACGCTGTCGACGGGCTGACGCGTGTAGGGGTCGGGGCACTCGCGCTCGACGTCCCAGTCTTCGAGGCCTTCGATGTCGTCGAGGCTGCCAAGCCCGTCGATTGGGTCGCCCACGCCCGACAGCGTGCGCCCCAGCAGGCCGTAGCCGCACCTGATTTGAAACGGCTTGCCCGTGGGCAGCACTTCGCTCTCGGGGCCGAGGCCACGGGGCTGGCCCAGCGGCATCAAGAACACCGCGCCATCCTTGAAGCCGACCACCTCGGTACGCAAGGGCGGCGTGTCGTCTTTGGGCGACGTCACCCAGCACATCTCGCCCATCTTCACGCCGGGCACTGCGGCCTTGATGATCAAGCCCGTGACCTCGGTGACGCGGCCGCGCACACGGTACGGCTTCAGCTCCCGCAGCTCCTCGATGGCCCTGGCCAGCTGAATCACCTTGCCTGCGGGCAGGTCGTCGGCGACGCGGGGCCGTTCACCAAGGAGGTTGTTTTCGAGTGCGGCGTAGTCGGGTGCGGCCATGGGCGCGAGTGTAGCGTCGTCGTCGTCGCAAGCACCACCGCTCGCCCGATCGTCAGGCAACAAAAAACCCCGCTTGCGCGGGGTTTTTGTTCAGACGGAGAAGGTTCCCCGACTTGAGTTCACCAACGGTCGCCGCCGCCGCCACGACCGCCACGACCACCACGGTCGCCGCCGCCGAAGCCACCACGGTCGCCGCCACGGCCACCACGGCCGCCGCCACCACCGCCGCCGTCGCCGTAGCCACCACGGCCACCGCCACCGCCGCCGTAACCACCACCGCCGCCGCCGCCACCACCGTAGCCGCCGCCACCACCGCCACCGCCGCCGAAGCCGCCGCGACGCGGGCCGCCTTCACGGGGACGAGCGATGTTCACGGTGAGGGTACGACCCTCGACCATCTGGCCATTGAGGCCTTCCATGGCCGCATTGGCTTCTTCCGAGGTCGCCATCTCAACGAAGGCGAAGCCGCGCGAACGGCCGGTCTCACGGTCGGTCACGACAGAGGCGCGAGCCACCTGGCCGAACTCGCCGAAGACCTGAGCGAGCTGCTCGTCGGTGGTGTTGAAAGAGAGGTTGCCGACGTAGAGCTTGTTCTCGGACATGATCGAGCGATCCTGAGGCTAAAAGACACCGCGTGTCCCGGCCAACCACTGGACGGTCTCACGCATTTTCGTTTCAGGGGTCGAACTGCGGGACCGCGTTCAGGTGAACCAGACCAACGGCAGACGCCAGAGAACAAAAAGCGGTGTGAACTTTGGGTAGCCTTGCACCTTGCGGCCTGAACGCAAGACCCTGACGTGCAGGCCCCAACTTTGGCGTTGGAAAGCCACGAAGTTGTCTCACTGCTGTGCCAGATCAGGCCGTGCATTGGTGGGTCAGCGTGATCTTCTTCGGCGCCAGCCGAAGAAGCAGTCAAAACTTCTTCGGCGCCAGCCGAAGAAGCAGTCAGAGCTTCTTCGGCGCCAGGCAAAGAAGCAGTCGTAACTTCTTCGGCGCCAGCCAAAGAAGCGGTCAAGACTTCGGCGCTTTCGCCCGACGCTGTGCCGCCTTCGAGCGCCGCTGACCAACGTGCTATGCGCGCCAACATGCCGACGAAGAAGTCACCAGCTCTTGCCGACGACGCCACCGCCAAAGGGCCAAAGATGGCGAAACAGCGCGAAATTGCTGTCAGCGAGTTCTTTGCGAAAAACCGGCACCTGCTGGGCTTCGACTCGCCGCAAAAGGCGTTGCTCACCGCGATCCGCGAAGCCGTCGACAACGCGCTCGATGCTTGTGAAGAGGCGCGGATTTTCCCCGAGGTCGTCGTCGAGCTGACCGAACTGGAGGCCACGCCCACGGGGCAAGCCTCGCGGTTTTTGGTGCGCATCGAGGACAACGGGCCGGGAATTCCGCGCGGTGAGATCGGCAAGATCTTCGCGAAGCTGCTGTACGGCTCGAAGTTTCACCGGCTCAAACAGTCGCGCGGGCAACAGGGCATCGGCATCTCGGCCGCCGTGATGTACGGGCAGATGACGACGGGGGAGCCCGCCACGATCGTCAGCAAGCAGCTCGGCGGCAAAGCACACAAACTGCGGTTGTTCATCGACACCGCGAAGAACGCGCCGCGCATCGACTCCGACGTGGTGGAGACCGACGAGCACTGGAAGAACAAAGCCTCGGGCACCAGCATCGAGATCCTGCTGCTCGGCCAGTACAAGGCGGGTCGTCACGGCGTCGAGGCGTACCTGCGGCAAACGGGGCTCGCGAACCCGCACGCGCGCGTGGTGTTCAAGTTCAACAAGGCCGCCACGAAGTCGCAGCCGGCGTCGACGGAGGTGCAAGACAGTCCGCGCGTCATCAACGTGATGCCGCGTGAGCCGCTCGAGATCAAGCCGCACCCCCACGGCGTTGAGCTCGGCACGCTGCAGCGGATGATGGAAGACGCGGGCAAGGTCGCGGTCACGTCGTTTCTCGCCAACAACTTCTCGCGCGTGCCGGCCGCTACCGCCAACGAGATCGTCGTCAACGCGGGCTTCAAGCCCACAACGCTCGCGGGCTCGATGTCGCGCCCCGAGGTGGAGGCGCTCTACAAGACGCTGCAGGCGACGAAGCTGATGGCGCCGCCGACGTCGTGCCTGTCGCCCATTGGCGAAGAAGCGTTGATCAAGGGGCTGTACGCCTTGTTCGGCGACGCCAACAACCTGCAAGACGACGACGACCTCGAGCACCTGTCACCCGAGAAGGTCGACGGCAAAAAGAGCCTGCTGTCAGCCGAGCAGCGCGCGCATGCCGATGCCGGCACGCTGTCGACGCTCGTTGAGGCTTCTGCGTCGACGACGGGCAAGAAGTCGAAGGCGACTGCGACCGCCGCGCCGGCTGCTGGTGCGTCCTTGCCACCCACCACCGTCGTGCCGACGTCGATCGAGCGCATTCAGCTCGTGAAAGACGAAGATGGCGGCGACGTACTCGTGCAGGGCGAGAACGTGTTTGTGACCGCCGTGACGAGGCCACCGGCGATCTACCGCGGCAATCCGTTTCAGGTGGAGTGCGGGATTTTGTACTCCAAGAGCCTGCGCAGCGACGAGCTCGCGAAGGTGTTCCGCTTCGCCAACCGCGTGCCCCTGCTCTACCAGGCGTCGGCCTGCGCGATGACGAAGTCCGTCGTGGCGGCCCCCTGGCGCTCGTACGAAGTGCAGCAGAGCAAGGGGGCGTTGCCGACGGGGCCGCTCGTCGTGCTCGTGCACATCGCGTCGGCGTGGGTGCCCTACACGTCGGAGTCGAAGGAGGCGATCGCCCACTACCCCGAGGTGCTTAAAGAGATGCGCCTGTGCGTGATGGAGGCGGGGCGCCGGCTGCAGCGGTTCTTGCGTCGTCGTCGTCGCGAACTCGATGAGGTCAAGAAGCGCGATTACATCACGAAGTATCTCGACACCATTGGCGAAGCCCTGCAGGAAATCCTCGGGCTGTCGAAGGGCGAGCGCGAGCAGACCACGTCGTCGCTGAAGATCGTGCTCGAGCAGTCGCGCAACACCGCGGTGAAGGTCGAGCGCCCGCGCAAGCAGCTGCCCACATCGAAGTCGAAGGACGTCGCGGTCGAGAACGCCGCGGCGAAGAAAGCACCAGCGAAGGGAGCTCCAGCGTCGTCGACGGCTCCGGCAGCGAACGAAGCTCCAGTGGCAAAGAAGGCTTCGGCGAAAGCACCACCCGCGACGGAAAAGGCTGCTGCACAGAAGTCTCCGGCAGCGACGAAGAAGGCTCCTCCGGCAGCGACGAAGAAGGCTCCAGCGAAGAAGGCTCCGACGTCGACGAAGAAGGCTCCGACGTCGACGAAGAAGGCTCCAACGTCGATGAAGAAGGCTCCGACGTCGACGAAGAAGGCTCCTGCGAAAAAGGCTCCGACGTCGACGAAGAAGGCTCCTGCGAACAAGGCTCCGACGTCGACGAAGAAGGCTCCAGCGAAGAAGGCTCCGACGTCGACGAAGAAGGCTCCGACGTCGACGAAGAAGGCGCCGACGTCGACGAAGAAGGTGCGGCGATGATGCGGCTCGCGGGTGTCGGTTTGTGTCTGCTCGCCGCTTGTGCGTCGACGCCGCTGCCGCCGCCGGCTCCCGTGTTGTCGATGAGCGTTGACGATGTGGGCCCCGTTGGCACGGCGTGCGAAGGCGTGTTGGAGCACCTGCGGGGGCGGCGGCCCGAAGGAACCGTGATCAGCTCCATCGT
Source organism: Myxococcota bacterium (assembly GCA_044349155.1). Lineage (GTDB taxonomy): Bacteria > Myxococcota > UBA727 > UBA727 > VGSZ01 > VGSZ01. The sequence goes on along the minus strand of JBIKRQ010000076.1, from coordinate 4,216 downwards.
GACGGCGTCGGCCGACCAACCCGTGCCACTCGAAGCGTTGGAGCAGGTCGTCTTCGTTGCTGCACGACGACGCTGCGCCAACGGGTTCGCCGTCGTTCGTGCCGATGCCAGCGATGGAGCGACGGGGTTCACGCAGGCGATCGCCGAGGTGTGGGTCGTTGCCCCTGCGGCGCCCGTGATTGAGGCAGCGCCTTCGCCCTGACGCAGAGCAGATCGAACCGTGTACGCTGCCGTCGCCATGACGCTGGACGACGTGCGGACTGCTCTCGATGCCAACAATGATGCAGCGCTCGACGGCGCTGTTGAAGCACTCGCCGGCATGCCGCCGCTGCAGGTCGAGGCGATCGACGTCGTCATCGACACGCTGCAGCGCCGAAAGGCCAAAGACGCGGTCATCACCGGGTGGCGCTACGCGCTCGCCACGGCCCTGGAGCGTGTTGCCCTCGACGGCGACAGCACCGGTGCTGTCGCCACGGCCGCGGCCACACGCGCGACCACGCTGTATCGCGACACGCTCAACGATGGCGAAGGCACCACCCGCGCGATCGTGATCGGCCTGCAGCGAGCCGCTGAGGACGATGAGCTGCTGCGGCAGGCCGTCGACGCTGCTGGTGGTCCTGCCCCTGCAGAAGTCCTGCTCGAAAAAGCGATCAAGCGCGCCAAGGGCGAAGACGAACGCCAGGGGCGCCTGTGCCGCGCGCTGTCACGCCTGAGCGAAGTGGTGCTGCACAACACGGAGCGCGCATTTTTCGAAGGCCTGAAGGCTGCGCGGAAGCTGTCGTACGACGGCCTTGTCGTCGACGATGTCTACCGGCTGGCGCTCGAAACCCGGCGCATCGACGAAGCCGCCGCGTTTTTTCAGAGCCTCGCCGACGAGGGTGCGATCAGCGCGCGCACCCGCGCCACGGCGTTCAACAAGTTGGGCGCGTTGCTCGAGCAGAAGGGTGATCGCGGCGCCGCCTTCGCCGCGTACGTCGGCAGCCTGCACCACTTCGAAACGAAGGCCGCGCGCAAAAAGGCCGAGCGCCTCAAAGACGACCTCGAGGTCTCCACGCCCCTGCCGCGTCCGCTCGACCTCGACGTGCCGCCCACGCCGCCCATGCCGCTGCCTCTCGAAGCACTCCACCCCGTCGAGACGTCGCCGCTCGATGCGCCCACCGAGGAGCGCTCGTCGTGGCTTGCCGCTGATCCGAACGCAGAGACGCGCCTTGGCGAGCGCCTGATCGCCGAGCGAGACCGCTTTGGTGGCTTCGGCTCCGACGAGGATGCCGCGTTTCGTGCCCGGCTCATGCCTGGGGCAAAGGCCACGCTCGACGACGTCGCGTTGCTGCTGGCGCCCGCCGCCACCGCCAATGACGACGACGTGGCCGCCGACGACATCGTCGAAGCATCAGCGCTCGCGCCGCCGGTCCCCAATGACGATGACGTCGACGCAGACGCCGTCACGAACGCCCCACCCGCAGGGGACGACGAGGCCTCGGTCCTCGCGCAGCGCTACGAACTCACGGTCGAGCACGACGACGAGCAGGTGCTCGTCACGATGACGATGCCACCCGAGCCGCCGACGGCACTCGGCCCCGACGATGCTGCGCCCCCGGGCGTTGATGACACCTCGGCCGATGTCTCCGGCTTTCTTGCTCCACCCGCCGACGTTGTACCGCCGCCAGTCATCGACGTTCCCGTGGCACCACCCATCGCGCTCGTTCCCGTTGCCGACGACGACGACGACGTGCTGATGCCACCGCCCGTCGCTGGCTTTGTGCCCAAACGCCTGAGCAGCGAAGGCGAGCCTGCGCCGGTCGCCCCGATCAAGCCCGCGCGCGCGACGAAGACCAGGAAGAGCAAGCGCCGCGGCCACAGCAGCGACAGCGAGGAGCAGACCTCGCCACGGCAGGCGTCGTCGAGCCACGCTGATGCCACCATCCCCATCGGCGACGTGTTCGCACGCAACAACAACAACGACAGTGTTGTGGCGTTTGCTGCGCTGTCTGAGCTGTCGTTGCCGTCTGGAGCAACCGTCGACGTCGTCAGCGCCCCCGTCGACGAACCAGCGCCGGTCGTACCGCCAACCGAGCCATTCGCCGAACCACCACTCGCGCAGGTGCAAGCAGACCCGACGGCGCAAGCCATCGCCGACGCGCAACGCGTGTTGCAAGCACCGATGATCGAGGTCGAACTCGATCGCTGCCTCGAGGCGCTGTCACACCTGCAGCAGCATGCGGCCAGCGATCTGCGCGTGTTTCGACTCGCCCTGCTCGCGCTGCGGATTGCGGCTCCGTCCGGCGCGTTGCCAGCCGCGGCCGTGAACGTCGTCGTCGACGATGCCTTTCGTCATGGCGATCGCACCGTCGCCGCGGTGCTTGAAGTGCACCGCGACATGCCGGCAACCGCGCGCAGTTCGGCGCTGCCGTTGTGGCTCGCGGCGGCGCGCACGGCTGGCCACGACGCCGACGCGGTTCACGAATTGCTCGAAGAAGCGGCCGGCAGCGACGCCGTCGACGGTCCGGCGTTTTCGTTGCTCGACAACGTGTTGCGAGGCGCTGGCGACGTCGACCGCCGCGATCGCCTCCACCTGCGCGCGCTGCGCCACGCCTTCAACGAGAAGCACACCAGCCTGCAAATTCTGCTGCTGCGACGTCGCCTCGCGCTGCTGCTGGATGCCCATCGTTTCCGCGATGCGCTGCAGGTGCATGCGCAGCTCGCCCTCGACTTCGTCGTCGACAAAGTCACCCGAAACGCGGCGCGCACCTTCCACGCCGAGCACGGCACCAGCGATGAACGCGCGCGCTTTTTGGGCAAGCTCGTGCGCACGCTCGACCCGAACGAGACCAGCGAAGCCACCGACATCCTCCGCGAGATCCTCGAGGTTCGGCTCGCCGTCGATGACGGAGCGGGTGCTGAAGCGACCGCACGCGATCTGCTCGTGCGGCAGCCCGACAACGCTCACGCGCTTGCGGCGCTCGTCGAGATCGTTGGCAACGACCCCGCTCGCACCGCTGAGCTCGTCGAGTTGCTCGCCCAGCGCGCCAGTGCGGCGCGTGCCCGCGGCGATCTCACCGACGCCAGCGAGCTGCTGCTGCGCCAGGCGCGGTTGCTCGTCACGCTGCACCGCCCCGACGACGCTGCTGCTGCTCGTGTCGAGGCGGCGCGACTCGTGCCCGGCGATGCCGCTGTGGTGGGCGAGATCGTCGACACGCTCGTTGGCAGTCAACGCATCGACGACGCGCTGGCGTTGCTCGAACAACTCGCCGACGACGCGCCCCTCGGGCACGCCACGCGCATGTTGGTCCGCGCCGCACACCTCGCCCGCGAACACCAACGGCTGCCGCGAGCAAGCGCGCTGCTCGAAAAAGCGATCGAGATCGACGACACCAACGTGGTCGTGCTCGACGAACTGGCGCAGATTCAACTCGATGGCGGTGCCGTCGACGAAGCACTTGGCACCTTGCGTCGACTCGTTGCGGCCCACACCGACCCACGCGCGCGCGCGCGCACGTTGGTGCAGCTCGCCGATCTGCTGATTGAAAGCGGGCACGACGTCGACGCGATTGCTGCTTTGCGCGAAGCACTCGCCGGCGATCGCCACCTGCAGCAGGCCTGGGAAACGCTGCACGCCGTCGCGCGTCGCACCGGTGCCCGCGACGTCGTCATCGAGGCGCTGGGTGGCCTTGCGGGTGTGCAACAGGGGCGCACGCGCGCACAAACCCTCGCGCGCCTGGGGCGAGTCTTGCTCGCCGACAACGCCAGCGATCCGCACGCTGCGGCCACCGCCTTCGAAAACGCCCTCGCTGCCGATGCGTCTGACATCGACGCGTTGGGCGGTCTCGTGATCGCTCGCGTGCGCGCCATGTTCCCCGACGCCGACGTCGAAGCCGCCGTGGCCGTGCCTGCGCCAGCGCTTGTGGATGAGCTGTTTCCGTTTGTGCGCAACGCCGCCGCCGCTGGCGCATCGCTGCCGTTCGCCTTGCGCCGCGTGCTCGCCCTCGGGCATTCGCAAAAGGGTGCGATGCCGGAAGCGGCGGTCGTGTTTGAAGCGTTGCTCGACGAGCAGGGCGACGACCTGCCAACACTGCTGGCCTTCGCGCGGCACCTCGTGCACGCCGCACGACGCGGTGGTCCATCGGCGGCAGCCCTCGATCAACGTCGTCGCGACGTGCTTGAAGCCGTGTTTCAGCACCATGCCTTCGCGTTGAAGCCGGCGGTGTTGCTCGACGTC
>JBIKRQ010000412.1:0-5570 GCA_044349155.1 Myxococcota bacterium | reverse complement strand
CACCACGCCCGCCGCCTCGCCTGGTTGGGTGCTGGCCTGGCCACGATCGCCGGCGTGGGCCTGCCGTTCATCGCGGCCGACCAGTACACCTTCGGCGGCTTCCCCGAGGCCCCGCTCGTGTTCCTCACCGACGTTCTCTTCATCGGTGGTGCCGCCCGTCTCGTGAGCGAGCGCATGGCGATCCGCTTGTTCGAAGCCAGCGTCGGCCTCGGCAACAGCGGCGGCGTCTGGGCGGCCCGCGCGCGCAGCGTCCCGCTGACCACCATGCTTGGCACCGCGTTGGGCGCTGTGGGCGGCCTGGTCGTGCTCACGGCGGCGTCGGTGGCTTCGGGCCTCGAAACTGCTGCGGCCTTCGACGCCAGCTTCCTGCCGGCCACGGTGTGGTTCCTGCGCAGCACGGCCCACATGGCGCTGCCGCTCGGCATGGGCATCGGGGCCATCATGGGTGCAGGCGTTGGCCTCGCCCAGGTTCGCCGCAGCTGAGGTCAGCCACGACCGGAAACGAACAAGCGCGCCCACGTGGCGCGCTTTTTTGGTGCGGGCAAAAAAGAAGCGCGCCGTGAAGCGCGCTTGGTGCCGGAAGTGGGAATCGAACCCACACTCCCTTGCGGGAACCGGATTTTGAGTCCGGCACGTCTACCAATTCCATCATTCCGGCGACGTGAGACGCAGAAAGCCAGAGACGGCGTCCGCTGTCAAGAACGATCGGCGGGGAAGGTGTCAGCCTCGAAGAGAAACCGCGGCGTGTCGCTGGCTCGAAGGGAACACCGGCTCGCCACCAGCCCTGGGCCGAGCAGGCGCTCAGCGGCCGCAGCGCTTGAGGAAGAGGGTGTCGGCCTTGGTACGCCACGCCGACTCGGCGGGGGCACGCTCGGCGACCTGCTCCAGCAACTGGCAGCCGGTGTCGGTGTCTTTCGAGCGGAAGGCGTCGATGGCGCGCTCAAACCGTGACTTCGCCTCGTCGTCGCTCAGGCCCTTGCGCGAGGGCTTGCGGGTCGGCTTCGGCGTGGGCGCGGCGCGTTCCACGGGAGCGGCGGCGGGCACCACGCGCGCAGGCGCAGGAGCTTCGGCAACAGGGGCTGCCTCGGGCGCAGCAGGCTTTTGGCGAACTGCAGGCGTCGGCGGCGGTGGCGTGACCGCGGCCGGCGCGTCGGGGGCAGGGGCGTTGACGGCGTCGAGCCGGAGCTCAGCGTCGCGCTTGTACGACGCTGCCATCTGGTCGTTGGGGCGCACCTGCAGGGCCGCCTCGGCGTAGTCGCGCATCTTCGCCCAGTCTTTGGCGGCGAAGGCGTCCTGGGCGCGGGTGATGGCGGTGGCGTATTCGGCAGCGTGTTCGTCGGTGGCGGTGACCGCGGCGGTGTCGTCGCCACGAAAGAAGATCGCCCACACCGACAAGCCCACAGCGCCGATCGCCATCACGACCGCAGCGCTCATCAACAACGACGACACGAACGACGGCCCGCTGGCGGGGGCCTGCGTGGCCTCGGGCGCAAAGCGGCTGTCTTCGGCGGCAGTGCCCGTCGGCCCGGTGGCCAGCGGCGGTGCTGTGAACGCAGGCTGCGGTGCTGGCGTGGGTGCGCGCGTGGGTCGGCGTGGGAGGTCGCGGCCGGTGCCCTGCAAGCGCTGCTCGTCGGGCACCACGGCCGACAGCGGCACGTTGGTGAACGTTTCGTTCCAGAGGCGATCGTTGCCGCGTTTGGCGGGGTCGGCGGGTGCGGGCGGTGCCGACGCACGGGCGGCTTGTTGGCGGGCCAGTTCCTCGGCGACCGCGCGCGCATCAGCGCTCCGCAACGCCCGGGTTTTGGCGCGGTGGCCGTCGATACCCTCCGACGCGTTTTCGTCGCCAAAGCGCAGCTTGTCGGAGTGCTCACGCGCGAGCACGTCGGCAGCGGCCACCACGCGCGCCTGGGCCTCGTCGAGGGGGCCGTCAGCGGCGACGGTGGCGGTCTGCCCCGACGCCGAAAACACCAGCACCGAGCCGCCGATTTCGATGGTGTCGCCGTGGCGCAGCTCGACTTCGCCAGCGCGCTTGCCGTTGACCTTCGTGCCGTTGCCCGAGCCGAGGTCGACCAGGCGCGCCCCCTGCCTGGTCACCTCGAGGCGCAGGTGCTTGCGGCTGGCGGCGATGTCTTTGAGAACGAGGTCGTTCTCGCGGGCGCGCCCGACGGTGTAGCTGCCCGGTGCCAGCGAGAGCACCGTGCCCGATTCGGGGCCGCGCACGCAGGCGATGGCCCCGCACACGCCGCCGTCGACGCTGAGGTTGCCGTTGTGGCTCGCGACGGTTGCCGTGCGCCGTGCGTTTTGCTGCAGCGAGGTGCGTGTGTCTTTGGCTTCGACGGGCTCGGGCGCGCGGCCCTTTTCTCGTCGACGATCGGCGGCCCGCGCGGGGGCTGCTGGAGCGGGCGGTGCCGTGATGTGTTGCTTCACTTTCGCCGGACGTTCGGCGCGCATCTGCGACGGGGCCGGGTCGACGAAGAGCTCAGCCGAGTCGTCGGCGGGGCGTGCGCGTCGAGGGCTGTCGGTGTTCGACCGCCTGCCGTCGTTACCGGATGCCTTGCCCTGCACCAGAACCACCTCGTTGCGCGCTGCTCGACGCTAGCAGCATCAGCGCTAGATCTGGGCGGGGAAGTTTCCCCGCCCGCACGTGCAAACGGCCGATGGCGCCGCGCGATCCACGCTGTGGGAGATCAGTCCAAAAGGGTCACCGACATGTCGCGGTGGGGGATGCCCGCGTCGTCGTAGACGTCGCCCGACGCGACGTAGCCGAGGCGCTCGTAAAACGGGATCGCCGTGACCTGGGCCGACAGCACCACGCGTGTCCGACCGTGTCGACGCGCTTCGTCGTGTAACGCCTGCATCACCGCAGCACCGGCCCCCTTGCCGCGCATCGGTTTCGCGACGGCGACGCGTTGGGCTTTGGCCGCGTGGTCGAGGATGGCCAGCCGTGCCGTGGCGACGGCAGCGCCGTGTTCGTCGAGCAGGAGCAGGTGCGTGTAGTGGTCTTCGTCGTCCTCGATCTCCAACTCGATCGGCACATGCTGCTCGTCGACAAACACCTCGCGGCGCAGGCGGAAACAGCGTTCGCGATCGTCGACGGAAGTGGCGATGGTGACAAAAAACGGCATGCCCGCTCCTACTGCGGGCGTCGTCACGGGCCAAGCCGTGTCAGCCAACCTGCTAGGGTCCGCGACGTGATCGGCGCGTGGCACTGGTTGATGTGGGTGGTCTTCATCGTTGGCAGTGCCAGCGCGAGTGCCCGTGGCGTCGACGTCGAGCTGCTGTCGTTTCGCGCCGAGCCCGAGCACGTCGTCGTCGGTGAAACCCCACACGCCACGATCCGCATCGAGGCGCGCAAGCCCGATGGCACCCCGCTCGACGTCGCACCGCCGTCGCTCACCACGTCGACGGGCACGTTGGGTCCGCTGCAGCGCGTCGATGCTGGCGTGTGGTCGGTGCAGTTCACGCCGCCGAGCGAGGCGTTCCCCCACGTCGCCCTGGTGTCGGCCACCATCGACACCGCGACGACGACAGCGGTCGGTTTCATCGCCGTGCCGCTGTGGGGGCGCGGCCAAACCACCGTGCGCACCAAGCCGGGGTCGCAGGTCACCGTGTTCGTGAGTGGCGAGCACTTTGGCCCCGTCGTCGCCGACGCCGCTGGTGATGCGCGCGTGCCCATCCTGGTGGCGCCTGGGCCCGAGCACGCCGTTGCCACCAGCCTTGATGCCAGCGGCAACGAAAGCACACGCACCATCGACCTTGGCGTCCCTGGCTTCAACCGGCTCGCGCTCATCGCTCTCGACGACGTCGTCAGCGGCGATGGCACAGGGCGCGCGCGCTTGTTGGCCCTCGCGGTCGACAAAAAGGGAGCACCACTGGCCGATGGGCTGCAGCTGCGGTCCACGTCGTCGATCGGCACGATCGCAGCCCCCGTGGCCATCGCCCCCGGGGTGTTTGAACTCGTGTTCACGCCGGGAGCGGTCACGGCCCAGCAGGCAACGGTGTCGGTGGTGCTCGACGGAGCGTCGTTGTCGAAGGCCACCGCGGCGGTGCGCGTGATCGGCGGTGCGCCGGCGCGCGCCGAGGTGGCGCTGTCGCAGCGTGCGCTGTCTGTCGACGACAACGGGGCCGTGTCGGCCGCCATCACCGTGTTCGATCAAGGCGGTACGCCGGTGCCGGTGGGCGCGGTTCGCGTCGACGTCGATACCGGGCGCATCGATCGTGCTGGCGGTGGCGATCTGCGCCGTGAGCTGTCGTGGGTGCTGCCGAAAACGCGCGGGCTCAAGCCCACCACAGCGACGTTGTCGGTGCGCACGGTGGCGGGCGACGTGATTGGTACCGCGGCGTTGGCGTTGTTGCCCGGTGCCATCGCGCAGTTGCAGGTGCGACCGCTGCCGGCGGTGGTGGCCGACGGTCAGGCGGGCGTCGACGTCGTCGTCGAAGCGACTGATGCTGCTGGCAACCGTGTCGTGCCCACGGGCGTTGAACTCACAAGCGCGCACGGGCGCATCGTCGGCGCCACCATCGACGTCGACAGCGGCGTGTTGCGTGCGTTGTACGTGCCCGAGTCGCGCGACGAAGAAGGGGTCGTCGACGTGGTCGCCCACCGCGGCGCTGTCACCACGTCAGCACCACTGCGGCTTCTGCCCCGTCCACGGCCGCTGCTGCTCGTCGGGCCGGCCATTGGCTCGTCGTTTTCGGGAGAGGTCTTCGCGGTCGGCCCAGAACTCTCGTTGCTGGTGCGGCTGCCCATCCTCGACGGTGCGGTGCATGGCGGCGTCACGCTCGGCGCGCTGCAGGGGATCCCGGCATTGTCGTCGTCGACGTTTGCGGCGTCGCGCGCGTTTCCGGTGTTGCTCGAGGGCAGCTGGCGCCCGCTGCTGCGTCCACAGTTTGGGCTACACCTCGGACTCGCAGCCGGGCTCGTCGTCAGCGACGTTACCGTCGACGCCGCGCGCACGATTTCACCAGCCGCTGCCGCCGCCTTCGTCGCGGGTGTGCATCAGCGCCTCGGCCCTGGTGCGCTTGAACTCGACGCGCGCCTTGGCTGGAGTGTGCCGTTTGCGCCGGGGCCCGTGCCGTTTGGGGTGGGCATGGTGTTGGGCTACCGCTTCGGTCTGTAGCGCCGTCTGACGACGTCAAAAGAGCAGCGCGCGCGTCACCCAGGCGGCGGCCAACAAGCCGGTCAGATCGCCCAGCAAGCCCGCCCACAGCGCGTGACGAATGCGCTCGATGCCGACCGAGCCGAAGTACACCGCGAGAATGTAAAACGTGGTGTCGGCCGCACCCGACATCACCGCCGCCGTTGTCGCGGGCAACGAATCAGGACCGTGGGTCTTCATCAGCTCGACCATCACGCCATCAGCGCCCGAGCCCGACAACGGCCGCACCAGCACCATCGGCAGCGTTTCGGCGGGCACGCCCACCACGTCGAGCACCGGGCCCAGCAGGTGCGCCACGAGGTCGATCAAGCCCGCAGCGCGCACCATGCCCACGGCCACGAGCACGGCGACGAGGTACGGGATGATGCGTACGGCGGTGTCGAAGCCTTCTTTGGCGCCCTCGATGAACAC
>JBIKRQ010000075.1:0-20629 GCA_044349155.1 Myxococcota bacterium | reverse complement strand
GCGTGACCGCGCCATAGGCCAGACGAAAGCGGGGCAGCAGGCTGTTGACGTCGATGCCGAAGGCACTTTGTGCGCTGGCACTGCGGATGGCCTCGAGGCGCACCACAGCCTGCAGCACACGTTGGTGCACGACACCGCCGCCGAACTCGACGCGGTCGACGACGAAGCGCGGCCACGTGGTCTGCTGCACGGGCGACATGGGTGCTTCAAAGCCGGTGAAAATTTGCGCGGCCACAAACAGGCCCGAGGCATCGCCCGTGGTCGGCGGTGCCCACGACGAGGGCAGCGCCCGCACTGTCACGGGTGGTGTTGCTGGTGGTGGCGGTGTCGTCGCTGGTGCCGTCGTTGGCGGGGCAGCTGGTGCTGGCTCGACGGTGCCTTCGACGGTGCTCTCGGCCGCATCAACGGTGGGCGCCGACGTGGGTGTTGCGTCGTCGATGGTGGCCACCGCGAGCAACATCCAGACGGCGAGGGCGTTCATGGGGTCGTTCCGTGCAGGCCGAGCAGCGGCCCGTGATCGTCGATGAGGTTCAGCAGGCGCTCATGGTCAACGCGCGCGTTGTCGATGAGCGCTGCCGTCGCTGCTCGCGTCTCGTCGTGCAACTGCTGCTTGCGTGCTTCGGTGAGGTCGAAGGCCGCAGCCAGGCGCGTTTCGACGTCGTCACCATCGACACCCACGCCGCGGCGGTGGCTGGCGGCCAGCACGCGACCGGCCAAACGCGCGAAGGCCCGCACGTCGAGGAGTGTGATCTTACCAGTGGTAAGATGTTCCAGCAGACGCGAGACGCGCACGGTCTGGGCCCACGCGGTCTCTTGCGTGATCACACCACCGAGCGGGGCAAGGGCCACGGGGCGCAGCAAGGCATCGCCGCCGTTGTTGCCGTGCAGAAAGCGGCGCGCAAACACGACGCGTTCGGCGTTGTCGGCGAAGAAGCGTTCGTGTTCGGCGGCGTAGTCGTTCAGCACGAAGGCGTCGCGCGCTTCTTTGAGCTGAAACAGGCGGTCGTCGTCGAGCACACCGGTGTAGCGCAGCAGCGGACGGCTGCCGACACCGCGGCCCACCGTGCGGCCCACGTCGCGCACATGAAGGCCTGCGTCGGCGAGCACACCGCGCAGGCGCGCTTCTTCTTCGCCATCGAGGCGCACCACGGCTTCGGCTTCGAGGTCCTCAGGTGGTGCATCGACGAGCTCAAGGCGCAGCACCGGGGCGTCGTCGTCGTTGCCGTCGTTGCCGTCGTTGCCGTCGTCATTGGCCGGCATCATCGTGGCGACGTCTTCGCGTTCGTCGTTGACCGCACCCTTTTTGCGCGCGCGCTCAAACAACTCCGACACGACCTCGCCGTAGGCGCCGGTGTCATCGTCGATGGCGTCGACGTCGCGCACCACGAGGGCTTCGTTGACGAGGCCGTCGATGTAGCCGTCGACCACGTCGTCGACGAGGTCGCCATCGTGCAGGTCATCAACGCTGTCGAAGGCGACCTCGAAGCCCAGGGCGAGCCGGCGCACGTCGAGCACGGCGGGGCCGAAGCGGGCGACGTCGAAGTCGTTGAAGCCGAAGCCGAGGAAGCCTTCGCCGCACGACGTGCCGAGGTTTTCGGGGTGCGGGTCGCCCACGAGCAGCACGCCGCCGGCGACGCCATCGACGAAGGCGCTGTCGACGTTGGTGGCGAGTCCGGCGGTGCTCACATCGCGGGCCCACAGGCCAATGCTGCCGCGGAAAAAGTCGAACGGGCTTTCGGCCATGCGCGAAAAACGGGCTGCCACTTCGCGGCCGTCGCGCAGGGCGAGGTCGCGGTTGTCGCGGGCGAGGGCTTCGTGCACCACGCCGCTGCGGTCCGCCTCGACGGCACAGCTGGTGGCAAGCACCGACAGCACACACAGGGCAGGGATCACGCGCGACATGGTGATGAGGTAGCGGTTCGTCGTCGACGACCCAAGCAACAACCTTGTGGCGCCCCCGCGGGTCGGTGAAGTGCCGGTGGTGCTTGTGTGACATCGCGGTGACATGCGGAGAAGACGACGACGCCACAGGGTCTGCCACAGCGCCTTGACGGGTGAGGCAGCGCCGCCCAGCGTGGCGCGATGCGCAGTGTGTCCGCCTCGCCCGTCACCGCTTCGGTCATCCAGCTCATCGAGCGTTTGCAGGCGCGGCTCACGTTGCGGCTCGACGACATCATCGCGGCTCGCGTGGTCGACGGCGCCCCGCTCAAGCGTGTCGAGTGGTTGCGCCGCGGTGGCGCTTCGGGCGGTGGCGTGCGCTTCGAGACGGCAGGTACGTCGGTGTTCAACCGCGCGTCGGTGAACATGTCGCACGTGCACTACGCCGACGAGCAGGGGCCGCAGCGTTCAGCGACCGCGTTGTCGAGCATCATCCATCCGCAGTTGCCTGTTGCTCCGTCGTTGCACCTGCACATCAGCTTCACCGAAACGCGCGGTGCTCCTGGCACGTGGCGGTTGATGGCCGACCTGAATCCGTCGATCGAAAACGCCGCTCACACCGCACGCTTCCGCACCGCGATCGTCGACGTGCTCACGCGCTTTGGCGGGGCTGAGCTTGCTGCCTCTGCGGTGGCTCAGGGCGACCGCTACTTCTTCATTCCAGCCCTGCAGCGGCACCGCGGTGTGTTTCACACCTACGTCGAGAACCACCACACCAGCGACACCCACAAAGACCTCGAACTCGCGCGCGTGTTCGGCAATGTTGCCATCGACACGTACACGAACATCGTTGCCGAAACCCTCGCGTCGTCGACGGACACCATGTCGATCGACGAGCAGCGCAAGGCACAGCTCGCGTACCACACCACCTACTTGTTTCAGGTGCTCACGCTCGATCGCGGCACCACCTCCGGGCTGCTGGTGCACGACGAGAACGACGTGGGCACGATGGGCAGCCTGCCGGGCTTTGTCGACCGCGACCTGCTCGCATCGTGGGCGCCGCTGGTACCGCCGGTGCAACGCTCGCTGGTGGAGCAGTTGGTGGCGGTGTTGCCCGCCGAGGTGCCAACGCCCGTCGACAGCGCCACCCGCCTGGCCCTCGCGCAGGTGGTGCGCGCCCACTACACGAAGCACCCCGAGGCCCTCGACCTGCAGGCCCGCGGCGACGTGGTGTCGCCGTCGCCGTTGCGCGCGTGACGTCGACAAACCAGGGCTACGTCTACGTCGACGTGATCGACGGACGCTGGACGGGCTCGCTGCTGCAGCACCTGTGCACGCACCACCAACACAGCAGCGAACAGCAGTGGCTTGCCCGCATTGTCGACGGTGAAGTGCGCATCGACGGCGATGTGGTGCGCGATGGTGCGGTGCTGCTGCGCGCGGGCCAGCGGGTGGCGTGGCACAAACCGCCGTGGGTCGAGCCCCCAGCCCCACTCGATGTGCGCGTGGTCTTTGACGACGACGATCTGCTGGTGGTCGACAAGCCCGCAGGCCTGCCCACGCTGCCGGGTGCTGGCTATCTCGAGCACACGCTGCTGCACGTGGTGCGGTCGTGGTGTGCGAACAACGCGACCGTGTCGCCGATCCACCGCCTCGACCGCGGCACGTCGGGGCTCGTGCTGTTTGCGCGCCACACCAACGCCGCCCGCACGCTGCAACAGCAGGCCGACAGCGGCCTCATCGACAAGCGCTATCACGCACTCGTCCAGGGCGTTGTCGTCGAGGATGAGCAGCGCGTGCAGGTGCCCATCGGCATGGTCGACGACGCGGTCGTCACCGCACTCGCGGCTGCACACCCCGCCGGAAAACCCGCGTGCTCGGTGCTGCGCGTGGTGAAACGCGGTGCCACATCAACGCTGCTCGAGGTGCAGCTGCTCACGGGCCGCGCCCACCAGATTCGCATCCACTGTGCGGCCATCGGCCATCCCCTCGTGGGCGAGCCCCTGTACGGTGCGGGCGGCGTGCGTGCGGTGGGCAGTGTCGCGCGCCCCGGCGACGACGGCTTTGTGCTTCGTGCACAGCAGTTGACGCTGCTGCATCCGCGCCATGGCGAGCGCGTCACCTTCAGTGCCGGGCCCATCACGTCGACGTGATGCGGCCGCCGCAAAGCACCTTGCGAGACCGCGCGTTGTTCGCCACACAAAGGCGTACCTGTTCGCTGCGAGGTCGACGATGAGCACTGCCACCACACCCGCGTTTCACCACCAGCTCCTCGCGGTGTTGCCGCAGTTGCTCGCTCCTGATGCCTTGCCCGACGACTGGAACGTCGAAGCCACCACCTACGACCTCAACCGCTTCCGCTCCGAAGACGATTTCGTCGCCCGCTTTGTCGACGTCGTTGCCGAGCTGGCGGCATCTCCCGCCGCACCCGAAGCTGTGCGCGCGAAGCTCGCTGCGTGTGGCTTGCCCTCGGACTACGCGCGGTTGGGGCAGCCGTTGTCGACGGTGGTGGAGCTGCTGCTGCAAAGCCAGAGCGGTGCGCAGCATGCGGTGGCCTTTGCGTCGCGCACCAAGCCGTGGCTGTCGATCGGTGAACGCTACGCGTCGTCGTCGTGCATTGTGCGCGTGTTCACGTCGTCGACGTTGCCGGTGTCTGCGGCAAAGAAGCAGGCGCTGTTGGCGGGGCACGTGGAGGTGCACGAGCACCACACGGGTCCGGTGGTGCGCGCTGCTGGCACGTTGACGGTCCAGGTCACCGACGACGTTGCGGTGTTGGCGCCCGGTGCCCGCAGCGCTGACGCCACGGTGCTGGTGGTCGACGGCGGTGGTGTCACCCTCATCGACAACGACGCCATCGACTTTCATGCGCTCCAGCTCGTTCGCAAGCGCACGTCGACAGCCCTGTTGGCGGTCGACGCCTACGACGTGTTGGCGCGCGCGGCGCATCTGCCGCTGGCCCCCCGCGAAGAAGAAACACCTGCGGCGTGCGAAGCGCTGTTGTCGTCGTTGTTTCCCGAGCTGCGGGCGAGTGCGGTGTTTCACACGGGGCTTGCTGCCGAAGCCGCGGTGTTCACAGCGGCCGCGCGCCTGCTCGACGACACGCGACCTGTGAAGTTGCTGCACGCCGAAAACGGCTACGGCGGCACGTGCCAGTTGATTGCCAAACTCCTGAAGGACGACGGCGTCATCGAGCCTGTGGCGCTGCCGGTGATGGGTACGGATGCGAGCGGTCAGCCCATCACGCTGGTGGATCGCATGGTGCACACCATCGAAGCGCTCGATGGCGCGCCGGCGATTCTGTTTTTGGAAACGCCCACGAACCCGCAGCTGCAGGTGCACGATTTTCCTCGTCTTTTCGACGCCTTGCGCGCCTACCACACGCGCTACGGCGTGCAGTTGCCCGTGCTTGCCGACACCACGTTGGCGCCGCTGTTTCCGCTGCTCGCGCAGCCGTGGGCGCAGGACTGGCCGTGTGTGATCGTGAAGAGCGGCTCGAAGTACTTCACGCGCGGCAAGGCCACGTTGGGCGTGGCGTTTTGTGGTGCACACCCGCTCGCGCAGCAGATCGTGGTCAACGCGCGCGCCTACGCCGACGACGCCGACACCGCCGCCAAACCCACGCAGTTGCACGCGCTCGCCGATGGCCTGCGTGACCTGCAGCCGCGCATGGCGCGCATCGCCGCGAACACCACGCAGCTCGCCGCAGGCCTGCGTGCTGCGTTGTTGCGCTACGGCCACGAGGTGCTGCTCTACACGATCGACGACGCCGACATCGCGCGTGGTTTGTCGAGCGGCATGCTGTCGTTCTACCTGCCGCCTGCGGCCACCACGTACCCCGACCTCGTCGACGAATTCGTGGACCACCTGCTGCAGCATGCGCCCACGTTGGTGAAGAACCGTGTGAGCTACGGGCAATCAACCGGCGGTGGTCGCCCCGACGTGTTTTACGTGATCAACCCCGAGGAATCGACGCAGGGCTCGTTGTCTGCCGAGGTCAAAGCCGCGCAGAAGCGCAACAGCGTGCAGATTTGTCGGGTGTCTGTGCCCGAGCACGCCGACGTGCCTGGACTGCTCGTGGCCATCGAGCGCTTCCTCGCGCGCAAGTACGCCTGAGTTCGTCGGAGGGACACGATGGGTATCGGTCTGGCCACGGTCTTTGTGCTGCTCGCCGGTGCACCCGTCGATGCGCCCGTCGACGTGCCAGTGGCCGTGTTGCGCATGGACGCGTTGCCGGCGTCGTGCCCCAACGAAGCGTTCTTTCGCGCCGATGTCGCCGCACGGCTTGGGCGCGAACCGTTCGTCGCTGATGCCGCAGCACAGATTCACATCGGCGTTGTCGTCGACGGTGAACGTCTGGTGCTGGCGGTTGATGCGTTGTCGGGCGCGGTCAATCTGGGCAGCCGCCACATCGAGGGGAGCCTCGCGGAGTGTGCCGAGCTGTTGTCGCGAGCAGCACTCACCACGAGTGTGCTGCTCGATCCCCTCACCACGGTGTTCGTCGCGGTGAACGACACACCGACGCACGTGCTGTCACCAGCGCCGACGCCTGCGCCGGCAGAAGCCACCAACGTCGACATCGTCGACGTCGAGGATGCGGTTGTGCCGCCGCGCCCCGCACTCAGATCATCGCTGTACGGGGGCTTGTTCATGGCCGCGGGACAACAGCCTGGCCTTGGCATCGGTGGGCGCGTTGGCGTGCTTGCCGAGCTTCCCGTCGACGTCCCGCTCGTCGACGCGCTGGTGCTGGGCGTGGAGCTGCACGGCACCGCACCCGCTGCTGCTCAGGTGCGAGGCGGGGAAGTGGTTGGCGCCGGCGTGGCACTCGCGCTGCTCCCGTGTGCGCGCGTGTGGTTCGTCGACGTGTGCGGCGTGCTCGACGGCGGAGCGTTTTTTGGATCGAGCCGCGCGCTCAACTCGCCGGAACAGGGCGTGCTCCCGTCGGCCGCTGCTGGTGGCCGCGTGCAGCTGCGGCTGCCGTTGACGACGAGCCTGGGCCTCCTCGCCAGTGGCGAGCTCCTCGTGCCCATCACGCGTCACCGGCTGCTCGCGCTCGACAGCGCCGTGCTGTGGGAAACCGCACCTGTCGCAGGCACGGTCGGCAGTTCCCTCGTTTGGGAACTCCCCTGAGCGCGTTGTCGCTTACAGGCCTGGCGTTCAGGTAAGTGTATGAATATATTGATGAATTCGGCATCAGGCGATCGAATTCCAAAAGCGCGGCGAAGGATCCACGGCCTGCCTGCCAATCTCCTGGTGTGCAGCACCTTGTCCCGGGCACGCCCTCGTTTCGCGCGGTCTTTGAGGCCGAGCTGGGCTACGTGTGCCGCGTGCTCGTTCGCTTTGGCGTGCCTCCAAAAGACCTCGACGATCTCGCGCAAGACGTCTTCCTTGTCGTTCATCGCCGCCGCCTCGATTACGACCCGCGCCGACCGATACGGCCGTGGTTGTGCGGCATCGCGTTTCGCGTGGCGTCGGACTGGCGTCGTCGCGCGCACCATCGCGAACTCGGCGATGCCGACATCGATGCCTTCGCGACCGAGCCCATCAGCGATCGACACGTTGAAGCACAGCAGCTCGTCGTGCGCGCGCTCAGCCGACTCTCGTTCGATCAACGCGCCGTCGTCGTGCTGTGCGACCTCGAAGGGCACACCGCAGGTGAGGCCGCAGCACACCTTGGTGTTCCGACCGGCACCGTCTACTCACGTTTGCACGAGGCTCGCCGCCTCTTCGTGCAAGCGGTGCAAGCGCTCGAGGAGGGGACATGAACACGCCAGAACAACTCCCGCCGCACATCGCCGCACTCATCGCCTCGGCGAACGAGGCCGACATGCCAACAGCAGGTGTGCGCGCGAACGTCTGGCACGGCCTCGTCTACACACTCGGTCCTGAGGCCACGCACGTGGCGGTGGGCACCAGCGTTGTTGTGTTGTCGAAGGCGGGCCTGGGGCTGTTGCTTGCTGCGGTCGCGGTGGGCGGTGCGGTCGTCGGCGGCACCGTCGAGCACCTGCGGTCGGTGCCAGCACCGCAGACCTCGTCTGTCGTCGTGGCTGCGCCCGTGCCTGCTGTGCCCGTCGCTGCACCTGCGCCGGTGGTGGCAGCTCCAACGCCTGCTGCCGTTGTGGCAGCGCCGATCGCACGCGTGTCTCTGTCAACGACGCGGGCCACGTCGTCGCCGGCACCAACGAACACAACACCAGCTGCGCCAGGAAACGCGAGCGAGCGCCTCCTCATCGAACGAGCGCGAGCGGCACTGGGTCGTGGCGACCTCGATGGCGCGCGCACCGCACTCGATCTGCACGCAGGCTCGTATCCAGCCGGCGCGCTCAGCGAGGACCGCGACGCGTTGCGCGTGTTGCGCCACTACCTTGCTGGCAGCGCCGTGGCATCGAGCGAAGACGTCGCATTTCGCTCGCGCTATCCGAGCAGTGTGTATCGCCCGGTGCTCGATCGCGCCGCACATCGGGCAGCTCCAGCGAAGGATCTGCCCGCCGCTCCCCAATTCTCACGATAGGAGGCTCTCATGATCCGCACAGTGGTAACGATGGTTTCGGTGCTTGCTCTCTCGACCCTCGCGGGTTGCCCGCTCGACCTCGTCGTCGGCGAAGAAGGAGGAGAAGGAGAAGGAGAAGGCGAAGGCGAAGGCGAAGGAGAAGGAGAAGGAGAAGGAGAAGGCGAAGGCGAAGGCGAAGGCGAAGGCGAAGGAGAAGGAGAAGGAGAAGGCGAAGGAGAAGGAGAAGGGGAAGGCGAAGGCGAAGGAGAAGGCGAAGGCGGAGTTCCCGCCGAGTGGACATGCTACGGGCCCGATTTCGACGACGGCGAGGACTGCGACTGCGGTTGCGGCGTGCGTGATCCCGATTGCCGGTCAGCCAACGCCAGTGCCTGTGACATCACGTATTGCTCCGCGGACGGAGGCGGCAGTCTTGGGTCCAACGGTGTTGTTGATGACAACAACGCCATCTGCGAGTTCTGCTCCTCAGACGACCAGTGTGTCGGCGGTCTCTGCCAACCACTCGACGAGATCTGCGTCGACTTTCCTACGACCGGCGACCTCCCCGCAGGCGATGGCACCGTGCTCCTCGAGAGCTTCGCTGCGATCGACGAGGAGTTCCGCATCGCGTTCACGTTCCGTGTGACCACCGACTTGCCGATCGCCGATGTTGAGCGGGTATTTGTTCGCGACGCTGCAGGCCACCTCGCCCGCTCCGAAACGATCGCGTGCTTCGACTGGGACAACCCGCAGATCGTGCGTGTAACGATGTACCTCGACCGCTTCGCTGCCATTGGCACCATGTCGGCGTCTGTGCCTTGCGCGCCATCAGTGACGACCGTCGACATTCCCTATCTCGGGCTCGGCCTGGGCGACGACGTCGGATTCGCCATCCGCGGGCACTTCGTCGACGGCTCGCTGTTTCACGCCTCGGCCACCGGCGTGGTGCAGTAGCGCTGGTCGGTGCGCGGGTACGATTGCCCGCGCATCCCCAGCGATGGTGGTGTGCACAGCTCGGTTGGTGCGTGGCCCGAAGCTGTGGCAACTCCAGCTATGTTGCTGACGCTCACCTTCGCCATCGTCTCGATGTGCGGTCCCCGCGAAGAGGTGGTGCTGTTCGCTTCGGGGGCGCTCGATGTCGTCGACGACGATGGCGTGCTCGATTGGATCGCTGCCGATGTTGCGCACGACGACAGCCCCGTATGCATTGACGGCGCAACCGATGGCGTTGGTGCCGACGTCGACAACCTCAGCCTTGGCGCACAGCGGGCCGCGGCTGTTGCTGACGTGCTGGCGGCCAACGGTGTCGTGCGTTCGCGGCTGGTGCTGACGTCGCACGGAGAGCTGGGTGCGCCGCAAGAAGAGGCGCAGCCGTATCGACGGGTTGTGGTGCGTTTTACGCCGCGCGCGCCCGACGCCGCCGACGTGCTCGACCTGCCGCTCCCGCCTTCGGAGCGACCTGCGCCCGATCGCGTTGTCACCCTCAAGCAGCGACGCGCCACGCGGGTGCCGCCACAGCCGGTCCATGCCTGGGTGCTGGGCCTCGACCCGCAGTGGCGCCGGCCCGCCGGGGCTGCCGTCGTCGCCGTTGGGGCGGCCTGCGGCGCAGGTGTTGGCCTTGGTTTGTGCTGTGTGGCGCCGTTTACCGCACCACTCGGCGTGAGCGTGGCGGCCGGCGCCCTCGACGAAGGGGCCGAACCCGACGCCCTCGGTGGCGCAGGCATTGGTGCCCTGGTGGGCGGAGCAGTGGCGCTTGTGGTGCTCGGTGCCGCTGTTGCATCGCAGACCAACGACCCTGTCGTCGCCGTGGTCTTGCTCGCGGCGGTGCCGGCCACGACAGGCCTTGGCGCGGGTGTCGGCGCGGTCGCCGGGTGGTGGAACAGCCCGTCGGGACGCGCGATGGCGTCAGAGGCTCGTTGACGCGGCGGTGCTTTGTCCGGCGATAGCGAGCGCGAGCAGTGCCTCTTTGACCTGCTGCATGACCGTTTCGATGGGCACGCCCGCGGTTTCGATCGGTTCGCCGTAGCGCACGGTGACCTTGCCGCCCGTGGCGACAGCGATGCTGTCGGGCGAGATGATGTCGGCCGTCCCCGTGATCCACGCCGGCGCGATGGGCACGCCCAACTGACTCGCCAGGTGAAAGCCGCCCTTCTTCAGCGGCAGCAGCCCGTCCTGGGGGCCGCGGGTGCCCTCAGGAGCGATCCAGATCGACGTGCCGGCTGCGAGCTGGGCCTTGGCGCGATCGAGGGCGGCAATCGATTGGGTGCGATCCTGGCGATCGACGAACACGATGCCGCCCGCACGCATCGCGCGCCCCCACACGGGGATTTTCTCGAGCTCGCCCTTGCTCACCATGCGCACCCGCCCCGGGAACGTGCAGGCAATGCTGGGGATATCGAGCAACGACTGGTGGTTCGACATCACCACGTACGGCTTGCCGGGGCCCGACGACGTGGTGGCGGCGTCGGCGTAACGCTCTGCGCCAATGCCCGTGAGCGTGGCATCGCCACAGGCAAAGACGCGGCGGCCCCAGGTGCGAAAAATGTCGTCGACCTCGGCGTGATCGAGGGGACCCACCGCGTCTTTCGCAATCACCTGCACCGACGCCCACAGGGTGTGCACAATGGTGTGAAAGAACGGCAAATAGTGACGACGCATTGCGGCACTGTTCACGGCCACGCCGACGCCGTCAACGATGCCGTGACGCTGAGACGACCGTCGATCGTCATCGCTGTCGTCGTCGATGCACCTGTCGCAACGTGTGCGAAAAACGTGATGCGTGTCATCGGCTGTTGACCCACCGTTGGAATCTGCGACGACACCGCATGATCAAACCCGGCGATTCCCTTCCTGAAGCGACCCTCTTTGAGACCACCGAATTCGGCGAGGCGTGTCCGCTGTCGCCCCAGCCCGTGAATGTCACCGCGTCGGCGAAGGGCAAGCGCATTGCCATCTTCGGCCTGCCTGGCGCCTACACCCCGACGTGCTCCGCACAGCACGTGCCTGGCTACCTCAAGCACCTCGACGCCTTGAAGGCCAAGGGTGTCGACGAGGTGTGGTGTGTGTCGGTGAACGACGCGTTCGTGATGGCTGCCTGGGGCCGCGACGAAAACGCGATCGGCAAGATCCGCTTCCTCGGCGACGGCAGCGCTGACTTCGCGAAGAAGCTCGGCCTCGAACTCGACCTCAACGGTGCCGGCATGGGCATGCGCATGCAGCGCTGCTCGATGTTTGTCGTCGACGGCGTGGTCAAGACCGTGAACGTTGAAGCGCCAATGAAGTTCGAAGTGTCGAACGCCGAGACCATGCTCACGCAGGTCTGAGCGGTTGCTCGATGATCTGGCGGGGAAGTTTCCCCGCCCCCTCAAGAGACTCGCCTCGGCGACAAAACCGCAAAGCCGGTTTTCTCTTCGAGGCTCAATTGATTCGGCGGGGAAGTTTCCCCGCCCACCCCTCAAGAGACTCGCCTCGGCGACAAAACCGCAAAGCCGGTTTTCTCTTCGAGGCTCGACGACGACGACAGCGGCGCTTCGGTGCCGCTGTTGCGTTTGTGCGCTCAGCTCGCCTTGCGTGGGCGGGCGGCGAGCACTGCACTCGCGATAGCGATCAACACCGCAAACACGCCGCTGCGCGGCCAGCCCTGCATGACGAGACCGACAGCGGCCGCGACGTAGACCACGGCGATCACACCCGAGAGCACCCGCGAGCCACGGCTGGCAGCGTAGATGTCGCGTACGCCGACGCTGACGGCGAACGGCACCATGCCCACGACGTAGAGGGGCATGATGTACAGGTCGAGGGCGGGGTCGGCCTCGCGCTGGCAGCCCGTCGACGACGACAACGCCACCACCGCCAGGGTCAACATCAACGAGCGAAGCGTGCGGTGCGACATGGTGCTCTTTCGGGACGTGCGGGTTTTGTGCGGGATGACGAGAGCATGACGACGTGAATGACGAGCAGCGATACCAACCGCGCTACCAGGGAGCAGGCTGGTAGTCCTTGAAGAACACACCGCAGGCGTGCTGCCCCGACGACAAGCCCGCGAAGATCGGGTCGACGATGCGGGCGGCGCCATCGACGATGTCGAGGGGGGGACTGAAGCGGTGCTCGAGCACTTTGCGCTCAGCGATGTGGGCCGGGTCTTCGTCGGTGACCCAGCCGGTGTCGACAGCGTTCATCCAGATGCCGTCTTTGGCGAGCTCCATCGCCGACGTGCGCGTGAGCATGTTCAACGCGGCCTTGGCCATGTTCGTGTGCGGGTGCCGGTCGGTCTTCTTCTTGCGATAAAACTGACCTTCCATCGCGCTCACACTGACGACGTGGCGGTCTTTGCCGTCGTTGCCCTGGCGCATCAGCGGCAGCAGCTTGCTGGTGAGCACGAACGGTGCGGCGGCGTTGACCAACAACACCTCGAGCAGCTCGACGACGGGCACTTCGCCCAGCGTGGTGCGCCACGAGTTGTGGGTGCGCAGGTCGATCTGTTGCAGGTCGGCGTCGAGCGCGCCCGCCGGAAAAATCGAGGCGAGGGCCGACGTGGTGTCGGGCAACGTGTGCTGATCGGCCGGCGTGCTCAGCTGCGACAACGACGCCGACGACGATGCGCCCGCCAGCTGCGCGTGCTGCTGACTGAAGGCCTGCCACGGCGCCAACACCTGCTGCGCTGACGACGACAACGCGTGCAACTGCTGCTCGGCCGTGAGCAGGTGCTCGTAAAAGCCCGGCGGACGCCGCACCGTTTGGCAGGCGTTGTGGATGATGAAGTCGAGGCGCGACAACGACGACGTGAGTGCGCGCGCCACCCCTTCGACCGACGGCGTATGCCGCAGATCCAGGCCCCACACCTGCAAGCGATGACCCCACACCGCGAAGTCGGGCTCGCGCGCGTAGCGGGCCGCCGCGTCGGCGGGAAAGCGCGTGGTGACGACGACGTTGGCGCCGTTGCGCAGCAACATGATCGCTGCGTGGTAGCCGATTTTGACGCGGGCACCGGTGACCAATGCCGTGCGTCCAGTGAGGTCGAAGCGCGGTTGACGACGCGCAAAGTTGAAGTCGCCGCACGCCGGACACAACTGGTCGTAAAACGTGTGCAGCTTTTGGTACGGCTGTTTGCACACGTAGCAGATGCGGGCTTCGTGCAGCGTGTTGTCGACGTCGCTGCTGCTCTCGCCGGTGGCGTCGTGAACGCTGGCATCGGCCTCGACGGTCTCGGTGTCGTCGACCGGGGCTGACAACTGCAAGGCAGGGGGCGTGACAAACACGGGCTGGGCGCGCAGTTGGCGAATGCCGGTGTCTTTGCGGCGCTCGTCGTCGTCGGCCTTCTTCTGCTGGTGCTCTTGCTGCAACAACGCCTTCTGCAACTTCTTGCGGTCCTTCAAATCGGGGCGCGCAATCACACCGCACACACGCTGCAGTTGCGCGCGCTGCTCGGCACCGACGTCGACGAGGACGGCGCGGTCGTCGGCGATGCGTTGCAGCAGCGCCAGGGCAGAATCGAGGTCGTCGGCGAAGGTCACGTCGTTTCGTGTGCAGGAGCAAATCGGCGACGACAACCGAGGTGGTTTGCCACCGGTTTGCCTCCGTGGGCTGCCTCGGGGCTATCGTGCGCGATGCGCAGTCTGCGGACGCTTGTATGTGCGGTGGTTCTGACAGCTTCGTCGGCGATCGCGACGCCGACGTCGCCTTCGACGCCGGCTGTCGTCGTGGACGAAGGTCAGTTGGCGGCTGCGACCGCGGCGTTGTTGGACCGCGTTGATGCCGCCCGCGTGGCCCTGGTGGTCGACGACAGCGATGCGGCGCGGCGCGCGGGTCTGGAGCGCAGCCTGGTGCGCGTGGTGCGTGAACGTCGACGAGAAGACGTGGTCAGCCCCACGATGGTGCGCGCCCGCCTGGGCGTGGTGGCGCAGGCGCAACTGGCCGACCGCGCGCGTGAGTCCGCCGGCCTTGCCGCCGACCACCTGCTGCTCGTCGAGGTGCTGTCGGTCGACGGTGCCGCGGTGGCCCAGCTGCGTTTGGTGGTGACACAGACCGGTGCTGTGATTGGCACGCAGCAACTTCCCGTGAGCGGCACGACGACGACGACGACGGCACATGCTGCGGATCTGCAACGCGCGGCCGAAGACATGGCCGATGCGTGCGCTGAAGCCGTGGAAGGAAAAGGCCTCGAGATCGCTGCGTGGCAGGTGGCAGTGCCCAAAGCGACGTCGACGGGGGCGGCGCAGACAGCGAAGTTGGATCGCCAGGTCGCAGCAGAGATGACGCGCGCGCTGCGCGACCGCGGCTTTCTCGTCGTCGAGCGTCGGCAGATCGACGCCGCGATGGGGCAGTTGGCGCTCGCGCAACTCTCGAGCACCGACGACGCTGGTGCGTTGGGCAAAGTGCTCGGCGCGCAGGGCCTGGTGCTCGTGCAGGTCGCTGAAGCCGGCACGTCGTTCGAAGTGACCGCGCGCCTTGTGGGTGTGGAGACGGCGACGGTGTTGACGGCGACATCGGCAACCATCGCGCGCGACGGCGTGGTGGGCTTGAACGACGTCGAGACACGCACGCCCCTCGAGAGCGGTCTGCGCTCGCTGGTTGTGCCGGGGTGGGGCCAGGTGGAAAACGGCCAGGCCGCCAAAGGCGTGCTGTACGCCGCGGGCAGCTACGGCGCGTTGGCAACGACGGCGGGCCTCGGGGTCGCCACTCTGTTGACTCGTCGCGCGTACGACGCCGTGAAGGCCAACGACGACCTCAGTGCCGCCGACGCAGGTCCAAAGGCCGTGGCGTTGCGCGAGCAGGCGAACACCTTGCTGGTGGCCACCGCCGTCGCTGGTGGTGTGACGGTGGTGGTGTGGGCGTTCAACGTCGCCGACGCGTTCGCCAACGGCGACTGAATGAATCGCTCAGAGGGCCGAGCGCGCCACGGCCTTCTTCCACGTCGACAACTTCTGCTCGCGCGCCTGCGTGTCCATCGCGGGCACAAACGCCTTGTCCTGCTTCCACACCGCGCGCACGTCGTCTTTGCTGGCGAACACGCCGACGGCGAGGCCGGCCAGCGCTGCCGCACCCAACGCAGTGGTTTCCCACGTCTGCGGACGCACGCACTGCACGTCGAGGAAGTCGGCCTGCATCTGCATCAGCAGGTTGTTTTGTGCTGCACCACCGTCGACCTTGAGCACGTTGAGCGCGCCGGCGTCGGCCTTCATCGCCGCGAGGATCTCGACGTTCTGCAAGGCGATGCCCTCGAGCACAGCACGCGCGATGTGGCCCTTGTGGCTGTCGCGGCTGAGCCCGCACAACAACCCGCGCGCGTGCGGCTGCCAGTGTGGTGCACCAAGACCCGCGAGGGCGGGCACGAAGCAGACCTCGCCGACGTCGTCGACGGTGCGGGCCAGGCCTTCGATCTCGGCCGCCGACTGCACGAGGCCCAGGCCATCGCGCAACCACTGCACCGCGGCACCCGCGATGAACGCCGCACCTTCGAGCGCGTAGCAAACCTCGTCGCCGATTTTGCTCGCGACCGTGGTGAGCAGCCCCGACGTCGACGGCACGATCTCGGTGCCCGTGTGCAGCAGCATGAAGGCCCCCGTGCCGTACGTGCACTTCGCCTCGCCTTTGCTGAAGCACGCCTGCCCAAACAGGGCGGCCTGCTGGTCGCCAGCGATGCCCGCGATCGGAATGCCGTCGGGGAGAAAGCCAAGGTTGCGCGTCACCCCGTAGACCTCGCTCGACGAGCGGATCTCCGGCAACGCACGCCGTGGCACCTGCAGCAGGGCCAGCAGCTCGTCGTCCCACTGGCACGTGCGCAGGTCCATCAGCAGCGTGCGCGAGGCGTTGGTGACGTCGGTGACGAAGGCCGCACCCGACGACAAGCGGTACGTGAGCCACGTGTCGATGGTGCCGAAACGCGCGGTCCCCGCTTCGACACGCGCAGCGGCGCCGTCGACGTGCTCGAGCAGCCACCGCATCTTCGTGCCCGAGAAGTACGGGTCGAGCACGAGGCCGGTCTTTTCGCGCACGCGGGCTTCGTGGCCTGCGGCCTTCAGCGCTGCACACGTGTCGGCGGTGCGACGGTCCTGCCAGACGATGAAGTTGTGCAGCGGGTGGCCCTTGTCGTCGAACAAACACGTCGTCTCGCGCTGGTTCGTGATGCCAATCCCTGCGATGGCACTGCCGTCGACACCGGCCGCCTTCAGGGCCGCTCCCACGCTCGCTTCCACGCTCTCCCAGATCGCTGTTGCTTCGTGCTCGACGAGGCCTGGGCGCGGAAACACCTGACGGAATTCGCGGCTTGCTTTGCCGCGGATGTGCAGGTGTTTGTCGACGACCAGTGCTGTTGTGCCTGTGGTGCCCTGGTCGATGGCGAGGATGAGGTCTTTGGACATGGGTGCTTCTATCGCGTCTCGCTGGTTCTTGTCGTTCTTCCTGCTTTCTTCCCGGTTTCTTCGTGGTTTCCTTCTGGCCTTCGCTGTGGTGAACGATTGTTCTTCGCGCCTCACGTCGTCGTTCGAGGGCGGAGCCGCTGCCTGGTGCGTCACCGCTACGCCTTCGGCGCGAGTCAGGGGGCGCTCGCGCTGCGCCCCCCGACACCCCCCCGCGCTGGGTGTGGTCTGTGCATCGCTCCCCGTGCACTTTGAGCGTCGGCGGCGGGCATCTCGTCGTCGTCGAACGGGCTGGCGCCTCCTGGTTCAAAGTGCATCGGCCAGGCACACCTCCGGCCTGGTGTGGGCGTGGTCGCGCTCGTGTGGCCGTCGGTTCTTTGGGCGTCGCTTCGCGCTGTGCTTCGGCGGGTTTGCGCGTCCGGCCGCGGCCAACGTGCTCGCTGTTTGACGTTGTCACCGGCCTGTGGTGAACGAGTGTTCTTCCGTGCGGCTGTTGGTGTCGAACGCGCCGAGGATGAAGCCTTCGGGGCCGTGGACCTCGAGCACCACCACGTTCTTCTCGCTCGTGACGTGCAGCGTCAGTGGTGCTGACGCTGGTGTTGACGTCGGCTGCGTGCGCAGCACGTGCTCCTCGCCGTTGCTCGAGCGGACCTCGATGCTGCCTGCTCGCTGGCGCACGAGGTAGTTGTGGGCCGCCACCGGCGTGCGCACGGGTTTGCCTTGCACGATCGGCTCGAGCCACGACACCTCGGTGGTGCGCGCGAACGACGACAACCACGACGTCTCGAGCGGGCCTTCAAGCTGGCTCACGTAGTGGCTGATGGCTGCTCGACGCCGCAGCGGATCGGCGGGGGTGATGCGATCCACGGGGACGGCGCCCAACGGTGGTGGCAGTGGCGGCAACGGCGTGGTTGCAAGTGCATTGGTGGGCTCGATGCACGCGCCGTGCGCGTCGACGGCGGGCCAGCATGGGCCGGCGTGCACGACGTGGCGCACGAGCACGGTGCTCGCGTGCAGCCGCGCCAGCGCCCGCCGCACGTACGCGTAGGTCATCGCGTGATCGGCGTGTTCGTCGAGCATGTGCGGCAGGTGGATCTCCTGCGGCGGGGCCGCGGCAAACAACGCGCTCAGGTCGCTCACAAGGGCGTCGGCTGTGTAGCGGCCGGGGGTGCCGGTGCGCGCCGAGTGCACGTCGCTGTGCTCGTGGCCGCGGGCGCCGTACGTGGTGTCGCCGGTGCTGCACGAGCCGTCGCGGGCGGTGCGCTCGACGGGCGGCAGCGGTGTTGGGCCCAACTGTGCGAGGAGGCCGTCGGGGTAGCCGAGGAAGTGCACGTGGTCTTCGCTGACGCCGATCGCGGCGAGGGCGGCGATCGACTCCTCCTGCCGTGCCCAGCCGTTGCGCGCGCAGCCGAGGTCGCCGTTGGTCACGATCACGACCTCGTACGGCGCTTTTGTGCGCACCGCGTTCGCGAGGGCCTCGGTGGCCATCAGCACTTCGTCGTCGGGGTGCGGGGCCACCACCCACAGCGTGTTGTGTGGGCTTTTCAGTGGGGCTTTGCGTGGGGCACGCGCGTCGTTGGCGTGCGCTCGAACCGAGCCACACGCGGCCACCACCACCGCCAGGACGAGCCACAACACACGCACGCCGCAAAGCGTAGGGATTGCTCGCGTTCCGTCCAGTGGCGTCGTGCTCAGCGACTCGAGAACGATCGTTCTTCAGCCGCCAGGGCAGGGCGCGCGGCTGCAGCACTGGTCGCTGACGGGCACCGTCGTGCCGTCGAAGGTCATCGACGTGGGCGCGCCGGCGTCGTCGTAGGTCACGGTGGCTTCACAGACCATCACCCGTGGCTCGACCTCGGTGCAGCCCGGTGCCGAGGCGGGGTCGATGTCGTGGTGCGTGGTGGTGGCGCCTACAAAGATGTCGCCGTCCCAGTGGAACTCGACCTCGTAGGTGAGCACGTCGTCGCCGTTGTACTGCTGGGCTCGCTCTGCGCGCCCAGCGCTGTCCCACGACGAATGGCCGCGCAGCAGCACCGTGTCGGCTGGACCCGCAATCTCCTCTGACAGGCCAACAACACGCGTGCCGGCGTACTCCAACGTGAACGAGCGTCGCTGTTGCACAGCGCCGCCGCTGACGAATTCGTTCACCTCGGTCTGCAGGCGATCGTCGATCCACGTGAAGGCTCTGTGGACAACGGTTTCACCCGTCGTCGTGGTCACCGTCGAGAAGCGAGCAGTGTCGCCGTCGTAGGTCACCACGACCTGCTCGGTGCCATTGCACGTGTAGCCCGTTGCCCGCGCCTGCTCGTCGCTGCGCGTTTGCTGACAGGTGCCAGCATCGTTGAAGCGCTCCAGTCCTTCTGGCTGCGAGCCAGGGACCGCCGGTGCAAGGCGCAGCACCTCTTCAGGGGCGACGCACTGACCCTCAATGCAGCTGCAGCTGTCGTTGTCGTTGTCGTTGTCGTTGTCGTTGTCGTTGTCGTTGTCTGCCGACGCTGGCTCACGGTCCGACAACACCGCAGGACACGCCGCGACAAAAAGCAACGACAGCAACGACAACGACAGCAGTGGCTTCGACATGTGAACTCCCCGATGCTCGGGGTGTACACCACCTCAGCCGATCTGCACGTCAGCCGCTGGCCTGCGCGGCGATCAAGGCATGGCGGGCATCGGTCGACGACACGCGCACCTCGGTGACCCCGATGCCGTCGAGGATGCGCAGCAGCAACGACATCGATGCGGGCAACTTCTTGCCGTAGTCATCAGCGCCGTCGCGCGTGCCGATGCCCAGGGCTTCCTTCTGCGCGTCGGACTTGTTGAGCTGCACAAACGCCGAGCGCTCGGGGATCGACAACGACGCGAGCTGCGCACGCAACGCCACGATCTCGTCGCGCGTGACGACGTCTTTGCCCACCTGCACGCGCAGGAACTTCGACACGCCACCGGTCGCCAACAACGTGCGGCCCGCGATCTCTGACGAAGGAAGCGGCATGGGTGCCAGCTGCTTCAGCTGCGCATCGATCGAGGTGAGCAAGGCGGACGGGATGCGGCCGTCGACGTCGACGTGGGGGTTGATCAGCGTGTCGAGAATGAGGTTGCTGCCCACCTGTGTCGAGCCGCCGCCCGTGAGGCCCTGCTCGGTGCCCACGGCCAGCTGAAACGAACCACCACCGAGGTCGAGGGAGGCGTAGCGACCCGGCGTGTGCAGCAGGTCGCCGAGCGCGCCGCGGTAGCCGATGTCGGCCTCTTCGTCGCCGCTGAGGACCCGTGCCTGCAGGCCCACGTCGTGGCTGACGCGCGCGACGAAGTCGGCACCGTTGCTCGCGTTACGCACGACCGCGGTGGTGATGAGCGGGATGCTGTTGACGTCGACGCCGTGCTCCTTCGCGACCGCTACACACTGCTGCAACGCCTGCACCGCGCGCTGCTGGTTGTCGTCGGGGATGGCCGCACCGTTGACCACGTTCTTGCCCAGCGCGCAGCCGATCTTGAGGTCGACGATGGTGCGAAAGCCGGCGGCGGACTTCTCGAGCACCAACATCTTCACCGACGACGAACCGAGGTCGATCGACGCGAACGTGCTGGTGCCGATGGCGGCGTGCAGACCGTGCAGGCCGAGGGTTTTGCCGGCGCGCTGCTCGACGGCGGCGGTCGACACCGGGCGCGCTGAGGCCGCCGTACCGATGAGCCGCTGCGCTGCTGCTGGGGGCGTGCTCACGGGCGCTGCTGGTGCATCGGCTGCGGCGGGCGTTGGTGCCGCCGTGGGTGTGGTGTGGACCAGCGTGGGCAGTGGGGCAGGCGTGATCTTCATGGCGTGCGTCCTAGCAGGTTGCTGAAAAAGTCGGCAGTCGGTTCTCGACGAGAAATGAGGTGTTCGTCGTCGAGAGCTGCGCCAAATATCGGGTGTTCC
>JBIKRQ010000411.1:0-5617 GCA_044349155.1 Myxococcota bacterium | reverse complement strand
TGGCGGAAAACTGGCGCACGTGGCGACAGCGACCGACAGTGGCGACGGAGGTTGCCATGATCAAAAAGCCCGACAGCGACAGCGAGACCTTTTTTGCGTCCCTTGCCCTGTTCGACCGCGACGAGGGTGAACTGCGTCAGCGCGCCCTGCCCGCCGACACCGACGTCGACATCTTCGTCGAGTCCGCCTTCCACAAGGCCCTTGGCAATCCGTCGCTGTTGCCGCTCTGAGCACGCCGCGAGTGCGCCTTGCAGCAGACATCGATACGGTCACTGCGTTTTCGAGGTGACCCGATGCCCGATGCAAGAGACGGCGACGACACTGGTTTCGACATCGGCAGCGTTTTGGGCGCGCCCTTCACAGATCGCGACTGGCTGTCGAAGTGCCTTGGTGTGGGGCTGATGTCGTTCGTGCCGATCGTTGGGATCCTGCACTCGATCGGCTGGTCGCGCGCGATCACTGTCCGGCGCATCGACGGCGACGACCAGCTTCCAGGTGCGGGCGTCGAGCACATTGGCGCTGGTCTGCGCACGCTGTTGTCGTTCTTGCCTGCGGTGCTTGTCGGCTGTGCGGTGCCGACGGCGTTGGGCGTGCTCATCGGCACGCTGCTCGACCTCGCCGGTGGCGACGGCGACGGTGCGTGGATCTTCGGCATGATGGGTGCGTGGTTCGGCGCCGCTGTTGTCGGGTTGGGCTCGCTGTTTCTCAAGCCCGCCGCCGACTACCTGAACATTGTCGAGGGCGAGGCAGCCGCAGGCCTTGCGCTCCGCCAACAGATCGATCTGATTCGCGCGGGCGGCGTGGGCAACTACGCCGCGTTCGCGCTCGTGGCGTTTCTGACGACGTTGGCGGCGCCCATCGGCTTCTTCTTGTTCTTCGTTGGCGGCGTGATCAGCGTGCCCCTCACCGAGGCCTGGCGCGGGGCGGCGATTGCCGAGTTCGAGCGGATCGTGCGCGCCAGGGCGAAGGACAATGCAGTCGACAGCACCGTTGGCGCTGCGTCGGGCAGTCCGTTTGGTGTCAGCATCTGACGTCGTCACGCGCGACGCCAACGCAATGCGTTAGCATCACGGCGCCCCTGGAGCCGATAAGGGCGCTGGCAGGTGGCCGATTTGTCTGCTTCACTCCCACCTGATTCGGCTGATTGAGCCGCCACAGCTTCTTGTCGCAGTGCCTTCGTGCACAGAGACCTCATCCATGATGAACCCGTCTTTCCGTCGTCTGCTTCCACTGGGCCTGCTGCTGGCGACCGTCGGTTGCAGTGGTGGACTCAACTGCGGCAGCGGCTGCACCGACGCCTACGCGTATCCGCAAACGGCAGCCGCAGTGCCCAACGGAACGGCCTTCGTCGACGACGGCGTGCGTATGCGCCTCAGCCAGAGCGCGCTCGACTTCATCGTGGCGAACCTCCGCCCGATCCTTGCGAGCCAGCTCGGCACCGACCCTGCGAACCCCGACTTCATCGTCGTCGACATCCCGAACACGACGCTCACCGATGGCGTCACCCTCGGCTTTGGTCAGCAGGAAACGCACCCCACGCGAGCGATCATCAACGGCGCTGAGCTCGCCGACAGCATGGTCGTCGAGTTCTCCGAAACGCCCCAGGGCATCCTGCTGCGCCTGAGCGACATCCCCTTCGGCTTCGACGCCCGCATCTTCGGCGATCTCAACGGCTTCGCCGACGCCGCCTGCGATATCCGCGGCACGAATGCCGACTATGCCGGCGCGCCGTTTCTCACTGGCCTCACGTTCGAAATCCTGCTGAGCCCGCGCGTGGGCACCGGCTCGGAGTGCGACGAGGCTGGCGGCCAGGGCGAATGCCTGAAGATCGGCGTCGACGTGCGCGAGGTCGCCATCGGCAGCTTCGACAGCGACTCGATCGAAGTCGCCAACCCGCCGGTGTGCCGGACGAACCGTGCGGGCTCGTGCGACGAGAGCTCTGACTGCCCCGTCGGCTCAAACTGCTTCAGCGGCACCTGTGTCGGCGACGGCGACGGCGAGTGCTCCGAAGACTGCTCCGACAACCGCATCTGCGCCGGCATCTGCTTCAACAACCCCGCCGACAGCAACGGCAACGTCGAGTGCAGCAGCGCCTGCGCCGTGGGCGACTTCTTCGTCGACATCGCCGCCAGCATCATCGGCGTGATCGAGCCCATCATCGAGCCGCTGCTCGACGACGTGATGGAGCGCGCGCTCATCGCTGCTCTCGAGGACGTTGACGGTGCGCCGCTGAGCGCTTCGGGCCGCCTCGACATCGGTGCCTTTATCCCCGGCGTGCTCACCGAAAACGCCCTCGACCTCGGGTACGCCGTGCAGCCCACCGGCGGTTCCGCCTTCCGCGTGAGCACGCCCGCCAACGGCACCAAGGGCATGGACATCGTGCTCAAGTCGGGCTTTGAAGCAGCACCGCCGCTCGATCCAAACGACGGCTCGTCGGTGCCGCACCCCTGCGTGCGCCCCATCGAAGGTGCTGACTTCGGTGCGTTGTACGGCGGCCGCAGCGAGTTCTTCGTTCCCGATTCGCTCGTCTCGCCGCTCACCGGCCGTGTCGGTGGCGAAGACTACGACCTCGGCGGCAGCCTCTCGAAGGCCAGCCTGAACCAGGCGCTGTTCGGCCTCTACAACAGCGGCACCTTCTGCCTGGAAATCGGCTCCGAAGCGATTTCCGACCTCAGCGGTGGTGCGGTGTCGTTGACTGCTGGTGCCCTCGACCTGCTCACTGAAGGCAAGCTCAGCCAGTACGCCAACGCCGACGCGCCCGCGATTGTTGCCTTCAACCCGTCGCAGCCGCCTGTGGTCAGCTACGGCGCAGGCACCGCCGAAGAGGGCCACATCATCATCAACTGGCCCAACGTCGAGGTCAGCTTCTACGTGATGATGTTCGAGCGCTTCAGCCGCGTGTTTGCTGTGCAGGCCGACCTCTCGCTGCAGATTGCCGTGTTCAACGAGCCAGGCACCGAGACGTTGCGTGTGTCGGTCGTCGACGGCCCAACGATCAGCAACTACCGCGAGAACTTCAACGAGCTGCTGCCCGGCGTGTCGTTCACCGAGGTAATGGAGACCCTTGTGGGCATCGCCTTCGACGCGGCCCTCGGCGACGGCCTCGAGTTCAACTACGACATCGGCGACGCGTTGAGCGGCTCGCTCGGCATCCCCGTCTTCATCGACTTCCAGGGCATTGAGACCCTGCCCGTCGCGCAGCGCGAAGTGCTCAACGTGTACCTCTCGATGAACAGCACCGACCCATCGCCGCAAACGGTGTCGACGACGCGCCTCCGCCTGGCCGACGACGCGGGCGTTCTGCGCATGGCCGATGCCGAAGACACCGGCTCGACGACGAAGGCCACGATCCCGACCGGCGAAGTCCGCTTGCACCTCGACGTGGCTGACGCCGCCGACCGCGAATTCTTCGCGCGCATCGACTTCGGCGCCTGGCGCGGCCCGCTGCTCGCCGACGGCAGCGACCTCGTCGTCAGCGACGGCAAACTCCGCCTGCCCGGCGAGCACAAGGTCACGATCCGCTCGCGTTGGATTGGTGCCCCGAACTCTCTCGAGGCTGAAGGCACCACCGTCACGGTGCAGGTCGACGCCCGGGCGCCGCGCGTGAACCTGCAGCGCGCTGGTGAGTTCCTCGTGGCCGTGGGCAGCGACGACGCCACCAACGCCGCCGACCTCGAGTACAGCTGGACCGTGGGCACGGCCGACGCCACCGAGTTCGCAGCGCTCGATCGCCTCGCCCTTGCCGACGTCGACGCCACCCGCGTCACCGTCGTCAGCCGCGACCGCGCCGGCAACGTGTCGCGTCCGTCGTCGGTCGACATTGGCACCGAGCGTCGTCGCCTCGCCGACGAGCGCGAGCTGAAGGTCTCATTCGGCAACGGCTGCTCGTCGACTGGTTCGTCGACGGGCGCGATGGTCGCGGCCCTCGCCATGATGCTCGCCCGTCGTCGTCGGAGCCGCTGATGGGGGCTGGCTGGCGCGACCTGTCGCTCGTGTTGGCCGCCGTGCTTGGCTGCGGCAACGCCTGCGACTGCGCCAGCACCGCCACCGTCCCGGGTGCGAAACAGTGCACCACCGCCGCCGATTGCGCCTTCAACGAGGTCTGCCGCGACGGTGTCTGCGTCGTCGGGCTGCCCGTTGGTGAAGGCGAGGGCGAACCGGTTGGCCAAGGTGAAGGTGAACCGGTCGGCGAAGGGGAAGGCGAAGGCGAAGGTGTCGTCAGCCTCGTGATTGCGCCGTCGCCGCTGCCGCTCGCCGAAACTGATCCCGGTGTTGCCGTCGAGGGCACGGCCCAGATCGTGAACGTGGGCGACGCCGCCGTCACCTTCGGGGCGATCACGTCGAGCGACCCGCGTTTTGTCGTGCTTGTGCCGGCCGCCGGCACTTCGCTCGCGGCCACGGGCTCGCAGGCACTCACGGTGCGCTTCACGCCCACCACGGCCGGCGCAGCGTCGACCGTGATCACCGTGAACGTCAGCACGCCCGCTGGCATTGCTCCAGCTCGCCTGACCGTCTCAGGCAGCGCCAGACAGCCTGTGGTGGTCGACAGCTTCGTCGCCCGCGCCGGCCCCGACGACACCGGCGTTGGCCTGCAGGACTGCATCTGTCGCGCACAGCACTCGCCGGCTGTCGTCCACGTCGCCTACACCGCCGTCGACAGCAACCGGACCTGCGCGCGACCTGGTGGGCCGACCCCAGCGTGTGGCATCGACGACAGCTGCCCGCCGTGCAGCCTGGGTGCTCAAGGCTCGGCGCGCTGGCGCTCGGGCCGCACCATCGATCAAGGCCGGACCAACGAGACCTGGATCGTCGACGACGAAATCGTGCACGAAGGCGCAGGCACTGACGGCGACTTCATCGTCAACGTCACACTCGCTGACGACTGCGTGGCCTTACTTGGCGGTCAAGACATCCAGACGAACTTCGGCTGCTGTTTCGCCGCCGACTGCGGCACTGGTTTGCCGCTCGCCTGCTACCCATACGTCGAGCCCATCAGTTGCGCGACCGACTGCCGGGCTTTCGCGCAGTTCGCGACCAACGACGACGAATGCATGGCCCGCGGCCCCGTGCTCGTGCGCGCGCGCCTCACCACTGACGCTGGTGCACGCGAGTTCTGCGGCACGATGACGGCAGACCAGACGATCGAGCTGGCTCGTGCGCAACGGCGCGCTGGTGCGTTTACGCTGACGTCGACGTCGTCGCAGTTCACCGAAGTGGACCTCGACGCTCCCTGCCCCTGACCTGCGAGTTCATCATGCTGCGTGCCGACTTCACATCGTTGCTCGATGGGGTGCTCAAGCCATCGACGTTCAATGACACTGCTGAAAACGGCCTGCAGGTGGAGGGCCGCGCCCACGTCGGCAAAGTGGTGTGCGGCGTGACCGCCAACCTCGCCCTCATCGACGCCGCGATCGTTGAAGGCGCCGACACGATCGTTGTGCACCACGGCCTTGTGTGGGGCGGCATTCGGCGCATCGATGGCTGGCTGCAGCAGCGCATCAAGCGCCTGCTCGTCAACGACATCAACCTCTACGCCTACCACCTGCCCCTCGATGCGCATCCCGAGGTGGGCAACAACGCGGGGCTGGCGCGCGCGTTCGGCGTGACGTCGACAACG
>JBIKRQ010000410.1:0-5635 GCA_044349155.1 Myxococcota bacterium | reverse complement strand
CCGCAGCGACCGCACCACCGAGCAGGGCTGCTGCTCCCGAGGCCACAGCGACGGGCAGACCGATGCTGCCCGCGGTGGCCAACGACACCACGGCACCCGTCGCGGCGGCACCAGCCGTGACGGCGGCGGTTTCTTTCCAGAACTCAACAGGGCCGCGGAAGTGGATGGCCACAGCAGACTCCGACGCAGGCGGTGACGACGACAGCGAGACCTGCAGAACTCCGAGGCCAGAGCTCAGCAGTGAACCGACTCAGCGGCGCATCTCGAAGGCGCGGGCCTTTTGGGCCTTCACCATGTCGAGGCCGGCGGCCGACGTGGCGGGGGCTGCAGCGACGTTGTCGTACACCGCATCGAGGTTTTGCACTTCACGCTTCAGGGCGGCGTTGCCCGTGCGGTCGGCGACAGCGCGCAGCTCGGTGCGGGTGCGCTCGATGCTCTTCTTCGCGGTCTCGGCGTCGCCCGACGAGTACTGCTGCATCGACGCGGTGAGCGTGAGGCTGGCCTCGAGCTGCAACACGCGGGCGCGCACGTCGTCGTTGCGGCTGCTGTTGAGCTGGGCGAGGTCGGTGGTGGGCATGAGGCGGAAGGCGTCGGCGCGATCGGCGAGGGCCGACGGCGTTGATGCACCAGCGCGCGTGTAGCTGAACTCGGGAGCCGCGAAGCCGACATCGGCAGCGACGTCGACAGCAACCTTCACAAGCACGTGGCGCACTTCACCGGCGGCGAGGTCGCCCACGTCGACGACGAGGCGGTCAGTACCCGTGTTCTGCTGACCGGCGGCTTCGAGCACGCGCAGGCCAGGAGCGAGCTGGCGATCGAGGTGCAGCTTGACGTTGCTGGCGACGACGTTTCGGCCGTGCTGCAGTTCGTCGTCGAGGATCTTGGCCATCTGCGCGCCGGTCTTCAGGTAGTGGTAGC
Source organism: Myxococcota bacterium (assembly GCA_044349155.1). GTDB lineage: Bacteria > Myxococcota > UBA727 > UBA727 > VGSZ01 > VGSZ01. Next base: position 4,717 of record JBIKRQ010000410.1, on the reverse strand, counting down.
GGCCACCACCGACGGTCGCGAGCTGCTCCATGAGGTCTTCGTTGTAGTCGAGGCCAAGGCCAATCGTCGACGTGGTGAAGCCCGATTCGCGCAAGCCGCTGGCGTGGCCCGCGAGGGTTTCGCTGCGGCGATCGCCTTCGGTGGGACGGCCGTCGCTGACGAGGATGACGCGCGCCACCTTGCCGTGCAGGTCGGCCGACTTGAGCTGCTGCGTGGCCGCGAGCAGGCCGCCGTCGATGTTGGTGCCGCCGCCTTCTTCGAGACGCCGCACGATCGCGAGCGCCTGGCGTCGCGTGGCGTTGTCGATGACGACGAAGGGGAGGTCGACGGAAACGTCGCTGCCGTAGCTCACGAGCGAGAGCATGTCGCCGTCGGCCATGCCATTGATGAAGCGTTCGGCGGCGTTGCGTGCGTCGTCGATTTTGTCGCCGGCCATGCTGCCCGAGCGATCGATGACGAGGGCCGCGGCCAATGGCGCACGGGTTTGGATGCCCGAAGCGGTGACCGCGACGTCCATCCACACGGGTTCGGTCGACGACGTGGCGAGGTAGCCGCGGTCGAGGGTGGCGCGCACTTCGAGCACACCGTCGCCGTAGATGAGCTGCGTGATGGGCGCGCTGCTCGGCGGGGTGAGCGGGCGTGCGGGCTGAACCGCCGGCATGCTTTCGCGCGGAATCAGCAGCAGCGCGCCGACGAGAGTGGAAGCAGCAAGTCCGAAGATGACGGCGGTACGTTGCATGGCGGGCCTCGGAGCAAGAGTCGGCAGGTGCAGCCTTGGACAACCACCCGCAGCAGCAGGTTCGTCCCACACAGATGCACAGTATGAACGACTGTGACTGCGCCGCGGTCTGTCGACCCGTTGATCCAGGTCATGCTCCGGCAGCAGGCTCAGATCCGCCCGCCACAGCACCCACCACGGCCTGCCAGCGGCGCACCGCGTTGTGCAGGGGATCGCCGCCACGCTTCGGCACGCCGACGACGCCGACGGGGCGCTCGCCGCCCGTGGCCTGACCAATCTCGGCCATCGTGGGCAATGCCAGCTGCGGCACGCCGGGGGCGCGCTCGGTGAGTTCGTGTCGGGAATTGTCGGACAGGTCGGTGGCGAGGCCGATGGCTGCCAGATCTGGCGCGCGACGAACGACTTCTTCGCGCCCCAGGATGAGCGTGCCCTGACGACGCAGCAGGCCCAGGGCGTTTTTCACTTCGCCGGCGAGCAGGCTGTGCACCATGGCCTTGAGTGCCGGCGCGTCGAACACGACCGGGGCCTCGAACGCGCGAGCGAAGGCGCCCACTTTGACGTCGAGGGCCTTGCCCAAGCACGACGGCGACGCACACACCCAGGCGCCGGTGCCGGGGAGGCGGTTTTTCAGGTCGAAGCCAACAGCACCGTCGGTGCTGCGCGCGAAACGCAACAACTCGTGCTGCGGTTTGTTGGCGCGACAGGCGACGCACATGCGGTGGGGCTCTTCGAGCTTGAGGGCTTTTTTGCGCTTGCCCTTCTTCGCGCCACGACGACGTGCGGGCTTTGCTGGTGCAGCGTTCTGGGGGGCAGGAGGCGTTGGTGTCGTCGTCACGCGCTCGCGGTAGCACGCTGTGCAGCAAACAAAACGGGCGCCTTTACAGCGCCCGTTCTCGTCGTCAGCAGGAGATGACGAACATCAAGCTTCGGCGGTAGCGCCTTCGCCACTGTGCGAAGCATCGAACGCCTGCGCGTCGCGTGCTTCGGGCTCCGACAGCGCCTTGTCGATCACGGGCACGAAGCCCGCGGTCAACGCGCTCACGGCGACGGCTGCTGCATGACGCAGCTGACGCGCCTTGCCCGCCGAGAAGCCGCAGAGGTGCACGAGGCGCTCGTCGTCGAAGTCGAAGAAGATGTCTTCGGGCGACTCGTACAGGTGCGTGGTCAGGCGCTCGACCGCGTAGGGCAGGGCACCGTCGAGAGCCTTGAGGCGCTCGAGGTCGGTCTTGCCGGCGGTGCGTGCTTCCTGGCCCGCGCGCTCGATGGCGAGCAGCAGCTTGGCACCTTCGCGAGCGACGGCGCGGAGCTCCTTCTTCTCGTTCTTCTCGGCCTTGACGACGTCTTTCGCCGACTGCTGCACACGCGGCACCGCATCAGACGAGAAGCCCGGCAGGCTGGCGAGGAACTCGGGGTCAGCCTCGACGATCTCCTTCGCGCTGCGGAAGCCGTGGTTGTAGAGCGTCTGCACGACGAAGTCGGAGATGCCCTCGATGCGGCTGAGGCTGGCCCAGGCCACTTCGCGCTCCTCGGCGACCTTGGTCTCCGAGGTGATGTCGATCTTCCAACCCGAGAGCTGGGCGGCGAGGCGCACGTTTTGACCGCGGCGACCGATGGCCAGGCTGAGCTGGTCGTCGGGGACGACGATCTGCATCGTGTGGTTCTGCTCGTCGACGAGGACGCGGGTGACCTCGGCGGGCGACAGGGCGTTGCAGACGAAGCGGGCTTCATCTTCGTCCCACGGCACGATGTCGATCTTCTCGCCGCGCAGTTCCTGCACGACCGCCTGCACGCGGGCACCCTTCATGCCGACGCACGCGCCGACGGGGTCGACGTCGCTGTCTTTCGAACGGACCGCGATCTTCGTGCGCACGCCGGCTTCACGCGCGGCAGCCTCGACGGTGACGATGCCGTCGGCGATCTCGGGCACGTTTTGCTCGAAGAGCTTGACGACGAGGTTCGGGTGGCTGCGCGACAGCACAATCTGCGGGCCGCGAGCGATCTCGAGCACGTCGACGACGTAGGCCATCACGCGGTCGCCGGTGCGGATGTTCTCGCGCGGAATCTGTTCCTTCACGCCGAGGACGGCTTCAGCGCGACCGAGGTCGACGATGACGTTGCCGCGCTCGAAGCGACGCACGATGCCGGTGACGAGTTCGCCCTTGCGGTCTTTGTACTCGCTGAAGACGGTGTTGCGCTCGGCCTCGCGGACGCGCTGGATGATGACCTGCTTCGCCGTTTGCGCAGCGATACGACCGAACTCCTTCGACCAGGTGATCTCGAAGCCGAGGTCCATGCCGATGTCTTGATCGGTCACGCCTGGATCGCGCGCGCGGGCGTCGATCAGCGAAATCTCGGTGGTGTGGTTCGTGACGTCGCGGACGACTTTGCGGAACTCATAGATCCGCACCATGCCCACGGCTTCCTTCTTCTTCTCCGGCTCCTTCTTCAAACGGTCGAGGACCGCGAGCTGGCCATGACGAACAAGGACGTCCTCGAGGGTGGCGTCGGGATCGAAGCGCGCTTCAAGGTCGGCGGTGAGGCCGAGCTTCTTGCGGGCCGCCGTGAGCATCGCCTGCTGGAGCGCGTCGACGAGCATGTCCTTGTCGAGCGACTTCTCCTTCGACAAGGCCTCGAGCACAGCGTTGAGCTTGAATCCCTCGATTGTCTCTTCCATGGGCGCCCTCGTGAGATGTCGGTGTTGCCGACGGGTGATCAGAAATCGGTGATGTGTGGTGGGCCGCGACGACGTCGCAGCAGGAGGTCAGACGCGGTCAGGCGAATCGGGAGGCGGAGCCTTCTTTTCCTTCTTCGGCTTCTTCGCGGCCTTCTCTTTCGCGGCCTCTTTGTCCTTCGGTGCGGCCGCTTTGCTGAGGCGCGCGTTGGACTTCGGCTTGGTCGGCGGCGCGAACTCGTAGACGACGTGGGCGTGGTCGATGCCCAGGTACGCCAGCGCGGTACCGTCGATGACGACGCCGTTGTCGTCGGCACTCTGCAGCACGCCGAGCAGGCTCTTTTTCTCGAGCTTCATGCGCGCCTTGACCTTGTGGCCGACGACGTCTTTGAAGTGGCTCTTCTTCGTGAGCGGACGATCGACGCCGGGCGAGCCGACCTCGAGTTCCCACGTCTCGCGAAACAGCTTGCGCTCAGCGTCTTCGACGTCGAGCAGGTCGCCCAACAGGCGGTTGAGCTGCTCGAGTTCGGACATCGACACGCCCTTGCCAGGCGTCACACCCGCACCAGGACGATCGACGGAAAGCTGAAGGATATCGTTGCGTTGGCTGCGCACGAGCTTGAGCACCACGAGCTCGAGGCCGCTGGTGGCGACCACGGGCTCGATGATCTCGCGCAGGGTTTCTTCAACGCCATGCAGCGGCGACAAGAAGGGCTCGATCGAGGCAACAGGAAGTGGCGTGGTCGTTGTTGTCGTCGTCATCGGGCACCAGGCGCGCACGGCGCAAAGCAGAAGGCGGCGCAGCAGGACCCTGAGGGTCCAGCGCCGAGCAACCACGATGTGGGGCTGGTGCTGCAGTCGGGTGCCGAACACACCTCCAACTGTCACGCTGCGTGAGGCCTGCTGGGTACGGGGCCACGAGCACCCCGTCAAGTGAGCCTCGAAGCAAACCCGCTCTGGGGTTTGTCGCCGAGGCGAGTCTCCTGAGGGGCGGGCGGGGAAACTTCGAGCTCTGGGGTTTGTCGCCGAGGCGAGTGTCCTGAGGGCGGGCGAGGACGCTTCCCCGCTGATCGAATAGAGCCTTGAAGACAAACCCGCTGGGGTTTGTCGCCGAGGCTCTCCCCGCACTACGTCGTCACGGACTCAGCCGCACAGGTCCATCTCTTCGAGGAGGTCGAAGAACGCGGAGCCTTTTGGATCGGCGAGGCTGATGGCGAACTCCAGGAACACCGTGTGCACTGGGATGATCTTTCCCGGCGGGTCGAGGCCGTAGCGGTACGTGAGGCGTGCGCTCACGCTGTGGAGGA
>JBIKRQ010000409.1:0-5644 GCA_044349155.1 Myxococcota bacterium | reverse complement strand
GCCCCTTCTGCAGCTCCACCGACAACGGCGTCGTCGACTCGCGCGAGACCGACGACGCCCGTGCCATTCGACGACGTCGTCAATGCGCTGCGTGTACGCGCCGCTTCACCACCTACGAGCGCATCGAAGAGCAGCCGCTGATCGTCATCAAGAAGGATGGCTCGCGCGTGCCGTTCGATCGGCAGCGCTTGAAGGGAGGGCTGGTGCGCGCGTGCGAAAAGCGCCCCGTTCCCGCCGACACCATCGAAGCGATCGTGTCCGACATCGAGAAGCGCGCGTGGGAACTCGGCGAGCGTGAACTGTCGAGCCGTTGGTTTGGCGAAGCGGCCATGGAAGCGCTGAAGGCCACCGACGACATCGCCTACGTCCGCTTCGCGAGTGTCTATCGCTCGTTCAAAGACGCCGAAGACTTCGCGCGCGAACTCGCAGCGTTGCGTCAACGCGATCAAGGGTCCGAGAGCTGATGCGCTCCGCGTTCGCTCATCTGTTGCCGTCGTCGTCGTCAACGACGTGGTCGGGGCCGTACGCCGCTGCGTTGCAGGCCGCCTACGACGAAGCGGTGCGCGGCGTGGGTCGCACGGCACCAAACCCGCCCGTGGGCTGCGTGCTGCTCGATGCTGCTGGTGTCGTCGTCGCGCGTGGGTTTCATGCGCGCGCTGGCGAGCCGCACGCCGAGGTGAATGCGCTCAACGCGTTGCTTGCCGAACGCGGACCAGGGGCTGCGCGCGGCCTCACCGCCGTCGTCACGCTCGAGCCGTGTGCACACCACGGGCGCACACCGCCGTGTGCCGATCGCTTGATCGCCGAAGGCGTTGCCCGCGTCGTCGTTGGCACCCTCGATCCGAACCCGCGCGTTGATGGCCGCGGCGTTGAGCGATTGCGCACCGCGGGCATCGACGTCGTCGTCGCCGAGAGCGAACCGGCTGCGGCCTGTGCGGCGTTGTTGGCGCCGTTTACGCGCTCGATGTCGACGACAGCGCCCGATCGCCCGTGGGTCGTACTCAAAACCGCCACCAGCCTCGACGGTCGCGTTGCCACACGCACCGGCGCCTCGCGCTTCATCACGGGGAGTTCGAGTCGGCAGCTCGTGCACCACCTGCGCGATGCGGTCGATGCGATCGTCGTTGGTGCGAACACCGTTCTCGTCGACGATCCGGCCCTCACCGTGCGCGACGTGCAACGGCGCGATGGCAGTGCTGTGCGCGATCCCCTGCGCGTGATCTTCGATCGTCGTTGCCAGGTGCCGCTCACGGCGCGCGTGTTCGACCCGCCTGGAGCACTCCTCGTGCACGATGCGAAGGCCACCCCCAAGCCCATCGTCGGCGTCGAGCGCGTGGCCCTCGACGACTTCGGCGTGCCGACAGCACTGCAGGCGCTGCTGGCGCGCGGCGTCACGTCGCTGCTCGTCGAGGCGGGCCCGCGCCTCGCGGCGGCGTTCATTGCGGCGCAGGCCGTCGACGAACTGTGGTGGTTTCATGCGCCGCTGATCATCGGCGGTGATGGCGCCGCCGCCGTGGGCGCGCTCGGCGTGGCCGCACTGGCCGACGCGCCGCGGGCGTTGCCCTGGCACCACGAGGTGCTGGGCCCCGACACCCTCACCGTGTTGGGAATTGAGCCTCGAAGAGAAACCGGCTTTGCGGTTTTGTCGCCGAGGCGAGTCTCTTGAGGGGCGGGCGGGGACACTTCCCCCGCCAAATCAATACGCTAAAAAGGTCTGTCTTTTTGGGCGTTTGCGCGGATCGGACGCTTGTCGCGGCGCGGCAAAATTCCGCGCGCGTCAAACGGTCCGTTTCGACGCGACAGGGCGATGGCTATGACCGACGCAAGAGGTGTCTCCATGTTGAAGCTGACCAAGCTCGCGCTCATCGCCACGATCGCCCTCACCGCCGCCTGCTCGGAAGAGAAGAAGCCCGAGGCCGTGACGGAGCCTGCACCGGCCCCGACGCCCGCGCCGGCCCCCACGCCCGCTCCGGCCCCCACGCCTGCACCCGACGCGGCCGCCGCCACGGCGACCAACCCCGCCGAGGCCGAAGCCGCCACCATCTTCGGCACCCGCTGCGCTGCCTGCCACGGTGCTGACGGCAAGGGCGACGGCGTCGCTGCTGCGGCGTTGAACCCGAAGCCGCGCGCCTACTCCGACAAGGCCTGGCAGGCCAGCGTCGACGACAACCACATCGCCAAGGTCATCGTCGAAGGCGGCGCTGCTGTGGGCAAGTCGCCGATGATGGCGCCGAACCCCGACCTCAAGGACAAGCCCGACGTCGTCAAGGCGCTCGTCGCGAAGATCCGCTCGTACAACAAGTGAGCAAGCGCTGACGTCGTCAGCCTGCTGAACGCGGCCCGGTCATCGCCGGGCCGTTTTCGTTTGATTCGGTCGAAATTCAAGGCCGCAACGCCGGCACCAGCGGATGGGCCTGCAAGCGCTGCTCAGCGTCGTCACCCGCTTGCCGCGCGAGCCGTTCGATCTGTGCTGCGAGCTGCACCCCCTCGCTGTCGTCGGCGGGCAGGGCGCCTGCTTCGAGCAACAACTGCGCAGCGATCCGCCCGTCGGCAGGACGCGCCGCCACGTCGTCGGCGGTGAGCATCGACAACACGCGCTCGAGTGCCCGTCGACGTGGACCCGCAGGCAGCGACGGCAAGGTCACTGCCCCGCGTCGCGCGAGCCGGCCCTCAATGCACTCCGCGACGACGAGGCCCGCCGCAAACAGGTCGGCCGCCCCCGTCGTGGCCGAGGCGCGCAGCTGCTCTGGGGCCATGTACGCGCGCGTCCCCGCAGCGCCGCCCATCTCTTTCATGCCGGCCGTGCCGAAGTCGCACACCATCAGGCGGCCCTCGTGCAGCAGCAGGTTCGACGGCTTGATGTCGAGGTGCAGGTGCCCCGCGTCGTGGATGTCGGCGAGCGTGCGCAACAACACCGCGCCGAATTCCACCGCCTGTCGAGGTCCAAGGCGCCCCTGCGTTTGCACCGTGCGCTGCAGCGAGCCGCCGTCGCACAACATCATCACGAGCAGATCGCGGTCTTCGTCGAGGTCGAGCACCGGCACGACGTGGGGATGATCAAACGCCCCGGCGATGCGTGCTTCTTCAACGAGCCGACGTTTGCGTTCGTCGCGGTTGCCGCGCGGATGAAAAATCTTCAGCGCCACATCGCGACCAATGCGCCGATCGCGGGCGCGCAACACCGTGGCCGCACCACCGCGGCCCACTTCGTCGACGACGGCGTAGCGTGCACCCGCGGCCCGCGTGCCCAGGAACCGCGCGAGGGTGGCGCGGCTGTCTTGCGAAGCCGAGGCGCGCTCACTGCCACTGCGCAGACGACGTGCCCGCGCCTTTGGTTGCTGCAGCGTGATGTCGATGGCGAGCACCCGCTCGTAGCAGCGCAGCGCTTCTTCGTTGTCGCCGTCGGCTTCGGCAATTTCGCCCAGGGCGGTCAGCGCGAAGGCAGCGTGCGCAGCGTCGTCGGCGAGACGCGTGAGCAGGCCTTTGGCGCGTTGTCGCTCACCCCGGTGCAGCAGGCGTTCGGCGAGCTGTCGACGCAGCGCCAACGAGGGCGAGCACAGCAGCGCTTCGGCCAGAAGCTCGTCGGCAGCCTTGCGTCGGCCGGCGCCATCGAGGCTGCGCAGCTCGCCCTGAAAGTCGTCGCTCTCGGCGTAGCGGCGGCCGCTGGCGTCGACGGTGAGGCGTGAGCGCGCCCGCTGCAAATGTTGATCGCCTGGGTCGTCGGCCACGGCCTGCAACGTCGGCTCAGGCGGTGTCGTCGACGCTGGCGGCGCGCGTGTCGGCTCCGGCACGTCGTCGGTACCCAGGAACTTCTTGACCCACCGATCGACGAGACCCATTGCTGCGGCTCCTCGATCTCAAGGACCAACAACAAGGCTGCCGCGCAATGGCCCGCAGGTGCCGATGGCACCCTTGTCGACGACGATCGGCAACTCCACGCCCGGCACAATCGGCAACACCGCCGACACCGAGGGGTCGTCTTTCTTGAAGGGCAACGACCACCGTTTCACGACGTTGCAGGCGCAGGTTTCGAGCTTGCGCGCGTCGGTGACCTTGCCGTCCTTCATGCCCTTGTCGGTGCAGCGGGTCATCTCGACAGCGCGGCTGTTGGCGAGGGCCACGAGGCGCCCAGCAGGCGAGCCGGCATCGGCCATGTCCTTCGTGGCGTCGGAGCCAGCGGCAAACGACGTGCCGGGGCCTTTGCGCTCGCTGACGGCGAGCTCGCCGCCGGTGAAGCACTGGTGCGTCGTCAGCACGCCCTGCGCGCGGGCCTGCTCGTCGGGCGAAGCATCGGCACCCACCGCCAGCGTCATGGTGCGCTGGGCGCAGGCGCAGGCGCGTTCGTGCAGGTTGTCGGCGGACAACGCCGCCGTGCTGTCGGCGCGGGCCGCATGCCGAGCGGGTACGGCCTGCAGCGCGTTGATGCCGTCGAAGGCGAGGCTGCAAGCAGCTTCGTGGGCGGCAAAGCGCGAACGGCGCAGGCCTTTCGACGACGCATCCGTCGACGTCAGCGACGACGCATAGTCGGCAGCGGCGAACGCATCGGCGATCTGCTCACGGCGCGCTTTCACATCGTTCACGCTGGCGATCGGCTTGTTCAGCGCTGCCACCACGACGAGGCGACAGGCGAGGCTGTCGATGTCGCCGCTGCGCACCGTGGTACTGCATGCCGACAAACCGGCAGCCGCGAGCGCTTTGTCGACGGCGGCCTTGTCGGCGGCCTTCACGGCTTTTAGCAACGACGGCGGTTCCGCCGGCCCAGCAGCAAGCAGCGCGACGACGACGGCGAGGGCAGAGGCAACGTGCATCGCCAAACGGTAGCGAATGCAACAGCGACACGGCGCGTCCGTGCGGGCCGGAGACACTTCCGCCCACGACACATGCCCCGGCTTGCGGGATGGCCTGCTTTCGACCATCGTCGCCGCCTGCGCCACCTCGGCGCCCATGAGGTTCGACCGTGAAGACCCGCATCTACGCCTGGGGCGCCACCGACGTCGGCATGAAGCGCGACCACAACGAGGACAGCTACCTCCTCGCCCCCGACTTGAACCTCTTCGTCGTCGCCGACGGCATGGGCGGCCACGCCGGTGGCGAGATGGCCTCGGGCATCTCGGTCCGCACCGTCGAGAAAACCGTGCGCAGCAGCGTTGAGCTCATCGGGCCCGACGTGCACCACGACGGCAGCATCGAGCGCTCGCCCGTCGCCAAGCTCCTCAGCAACTCCGTGCGCGAGGCGTGCAACGCCGTCTACACGAAGTCGCAGCAGGTTCGTGAGCTGCAGGGCATGGGCACCACCACCACCACGCTGCTGTTTCACGACAAGCACGCCTTCGTTGCCCACGTCGGCGACTCGCGCTGCTACCTCGTGCGCGACGGCCGCATCTTGCAGCTCAGCGAAGACCACAGCCTCGTCAACGAGCAGCTCAAGGCCGGCCTGATCACCGAGGCCCAGGCGCGTCAGAGCCGCTTCAAGAACATCATCACGCGTTCGGTGGGCTTCGACGCCGACGTCGAAGTGGACATGATCGCCGTCGAGGTCAAAGTCGGCGACGCCTACATCTTGTGCAGCGACGGCCTGTGCAACCTCGTGACCGACCCCGAGGTGTGCGACATCGTCAGCGACAACTTCCTGCACCGCGTGCCC
>JBIKRQ010000074.1:0-20845 GCA_044349155.1 Myxococcota bacterium | reverse complement strand
GTCGTCGACGCCGCCCTGGTGCACGGCGAGCCGAACCTCGAGGCCACAGCACGCCTCTGCGGCATGAGCGGCCGCACCCTGCAACGACGCTTGACCGAGGCGCACACCACCTTCGCGGCGGTGGTCGACGACGCGCGACGACAACGAGCCGTCGCCTACCTCGACAACCCGCAGCTTTCGTTGTCGGAAGTGGCGTGGCTCCTGGGCTACGCCGAACACAGCTCGTTCTTTCGCGCCTTCAAGCGCTGGTTCGACACCACCCCGCAGCAGTGGCGCGCGCGGCACGGGTGACGCCGTCAGCGAGGCTGGCCTGGGCGTCGTCGAACGAGGTCGAACAGCGCCCCCAGCAGGTACGCGAGCACGCCGAACAAAAACGCGACGGCGGTGCCGCGCAGCACATCGTTGCCGGTGTCGCGGGCCACCACATCGACGCCGTCGTCCCACACGACCAGCGCGTCGCCGACCGCCAGCGTCGCAAAGATGTACTCGTTGGCGACGACGGCTTCGGTGACCTCACCGTCGCGCACAAAACGCACGCGAGGCATGGCGTTTTCGCGCGAGCTGCTATCGCTGTTTTCGCGGCGCACCAGTTCCATCGCCACGACGTGCGCAGCAGCTTCGGTTCCCACCAGCGCATGCCAGCGAAAGCCCACGCCAAAGCCAACGACGGTAGCGAACCCAGCACCAGCGACAACGGCTCGAAAGGTGTCCATGCGCAAACGTTCGCACCGTTTCCAGCCGAACAGCCAGGGCGGCGATCGCGGGGCATTCGGGATGAGGCCGGCAGTGTGTAGGGTGCGCTGATGGAAACCCTGCGGCTCGCGCTGGCCAGCATCATCGAGCACCGACTGCGTGCGTTGCTCACTGCTCTGGGCGTCGTGTTCGGCGTGATGTCGGTGATTGCCGTGACGGCGATCGTGCAGGGCTTTTTCCGCCTGTACTCCACCCAGCTCGAAGGCCTCGGTGCGGGTTTCATGATGGTGTTTCCGGGCAACTCCATGGTCGAGGGCGTGCGCAAAAACACGCGCCTGACCGCCGACGACGCCGACGCCATTGAGGCCGGTGTCCCCGAGGTGCTCGCCGCCACCCCGTACTTCTTCGACCGCCGCCCCGTGAGCCTGCGTGGCGCCACCGCTGAAGCCGTGGTGATGCCGGCGCAAGAGACCTACCCGCTGATTCAAAACCACCACGTCGAAGAGGGCCGCTTCTTCACCGCGCGCGAGGTGCGCGAACGGGCCCGCGTCGTCGTGATCGGCCCCGACCTCGCCGAGCAGCTCGGGCTGACGCGTGCCATCGGCGAGCAGGTGCGCTTGTACGGCGCCACGTTCACCGTGATCGGCGTGATGGAAAACAAAGACGGCATGAACCCGCTGGGCCAGAACTTCGACGACGCTGTCATCGTGCCCCACAGCACCGCCCTCAGCCTCACAAACCCGAACCGCGGCGGCATTCTGCTGGTGAAGCTCAAGGCCATCGACGACGTGGAGCTGGTCACCGAACAGGTCAAGCGCACGCTGCGTCGTCATCGGCGTTTGCACAGCGGCGAGCCCGACGACTTCACGATCACCACACAAGCCGAGATCCTCAAGAGCTTTCAGGAAATCAGCGGTGTCGCCACGTGGGTCGTCATCTGCATCGTCGGCGTGAGCCTGCTCGTGGGCGGCATAGGTATTATGAACATCATGCTGGTGAGCGTGACCGAGCGAACCCGCGAGATCGGCGTGCGCCTCGCGATGGGGGCCCGCAAAGCCGACATCCAACGGCAATTCCTCGTCGAGGCCGGCGCGCTTGGTGGCCTTGGTGGTGTCATTGGCATCGCGCTGGGCGTGGGCGTTGCGTACCTCGTCAGTGCCGTGGTGCCGGGCTTTCCCGACCCGTACGTGCCGCCGTGGTCGGTGGCGTTGGGCTTCGGCTTCGCCGTCGGCGTCGGCGTGTTGTTCGGCTGGTACCCCGCCGCCCGGGCCGCGCAGTTGGACCCGATCGAGGCCCTGCGCTACGAATGACGTCGTCGTGCCGCGTCGGCGCGCTGGGGGTCAGCATGATGGTCGTGTGGCGTGGGCTGTTGCTTGGGTGTCTTGTCGTCGTCGGTGCCACCTGCACTGAAGACATCGCCGCCGAAGGTGAGGGCGAGGGCGAGGGCGAAGGCGAAGGCGAGGGCGAGGGCGAAGGCGAAGAAGCCAACAGCACCGTGTTCGCGCAGTTGTCGTTTGCGACGGGCGAAGCGTCGTTGCACCTTGTGCGCGTCGACAATGGCTGGTGCACCGACGACGACTGCTTCGACACCGTCGCGTGCAACCTCACCGAATGGCCCGAGGGCCTGGCCACCTACGTGAACGAGGGCGGCCAGAGCGTGACCGTCGCCGAAGTGGTCAACGGCAGCTTCGACGTCGGCGTCCTGGCCACCGTCGAAACCGAAGCGACCGTGCGCGTGTTTGCTGGCGGCAGCGTGCTCACCGAAGAAGCGATCACCATTCCGGCGGGCCGGTTCTGGTTGGCCACCACCGTTGATGTGGTGGATGGCGTGGCCACCGCCACCGACGGCGCCCTGGGCGATCCCCCCATCGCCTGCGTCCCCCAGCGCTGAAGCGAGGCGGCTGGACAGGCACGGTTGGCAGTTGCCAGCCGCGCCGAATTCCGCGAAACCGACCTGAACAGGCGTTCAACGCCGATCGGAGCGGAACCGTGGCCACGTCGTACCTGCAGCCCATCGATCCCCGTCTGCTCGAGGTCCTCGACTTCTTTCGCACCCGTCTCGCTGGTGTGCCGTTTCCGGGGCTCGACCCGGGGGCGCTCGAGCAGGCCACCGCCGACGTGCACGCCGCTGCTGCAGAGGCCCGCCGCCTCGACGAAGCCGCCGAACGCGCCTACCGCCACCTCGACGAGCAGCAAGACGCCCTCATGGGCCGCCTCGAGCGCACGCTGCGCTACGCCCGCATCTACGCCGCCGACCACCCCGCCCTGCTGCGCGAACTCGAAGCCCTGCGCCTGCCCGGCGGCAGCACGCCACCCACCGTCGTGGAAGTGCCGGCCAAGAAGGAGCGCAAGAAGAAGTCGGCGTGAGGCGGCCATGAAAAACGCCGCCTCGTCGGCGGCGTTTTGAGCGGTGTCGAGGACGGCAACAGTCAGCCGAACTCTTCCTTCTTGAAGTACTGCTTGGGCACCTGCAGCTCGTGCAGGATGGCCTCGACGGACTCCATGAAGCGCGGCGTGGGCTCCACACCCTTCTCCTTCGCCTCCGCACGCTGGTGCTTGCTGATCGCGGCACCGCAGGCGTAGTGGCGCGCCGTGGCCGCGTTCGGCACATAGCGGCGGACCATCTCCACCGACGGACGACCCTTGAAGTAGTTGGGCCCGAGGTAGCTCGGGTCTTCACGGGTCACGAGGTTCACGAAGGTGAAGCGGTCGGGATACGCCTTCGCCAACGCGCGCAACTGCTCGTGCAGGATGATGTCGCCCACGCTCTTGTTCACGTCGAACATCACGTGCTTGATGCGCGGGTTTTTGTTGTTGCGCAGCTCGTCTTTGAGCATGCCGTAGTTCGGCACCACGCCCGAGCCGGCCACCCAGTGCACCACCGTGTCGGTCTGCTGCTCGATGTCGTCGGGGATGAAGTAGGCCCCCGTGAAGCCGCTGATCTGCACCTCGCGGCCCTTGAGCGAGCCCGACGCCATCAACGGCGACAGCACCGGCGGGTACTTGTTCACCTTGGGGTCGTACGCTTCGGCCTTGGTGCAGATGGCGATGCACTTCTCGCCGGGTGCTGACTGCAGCGAGTAGGAGCGGATGGGCTCCTTCTTGCCTTTGACGAGCTCCATGTAGTCGATCCAGCGCTTCAGCTCGGGGAACTGGTGCGGGTCGATGCTCAGGAACTGACCAGCGCGGTACGCCGGCGTATCGCCGATGAAGAAGTAGACCGACGACGCATCGTGCGTGCGGCGGACCACGTCGACGATCACCGCGTCGTACTTGCGGATGGTGCGCACCGGGGCCGCAGCGGCCGCGGCTGCCGGAGGAGGCGGCGGGGCCGAAGCCTGCACACCCGGCGTGGGCGCGTACTGCTGCTGCGGCGGCGCGTACTGCGGCTGCGGCGGCGCGTTCTGCTGCTGGGGCGGCGCGTTTTGCTGCTGCGGCGGCGCGTACTGCGGCTGCGGCGGCGCGTACTGCTGCTGCGGTGGCGGCGCGTATTGCGGCTGTGGCGGCGGGGGCGGCGCGTACTGCTGCTGCGGCGGTGCTGCGTACTGCGGAGCAGCAGGCGGCGGCGGCGGGGCGGCAGGGGCGGGCGCAGCACCAGCGGAAGGGGTTCCGTAGGGGTAGCCGTTGCCGCCTGGCGGGATGGGCGGCGGCGGGGGAATCTGGGCCACGACTGTCCTCCTGGGTGATCTCGCGTAGGGTGCGACGTCATAGCGTGGGCCCCTCGCCGAATGAAAGCGCGCGGCCCCGAGTGTCAGCGTCGAGACAGCCACCCCCGTCACCACCGCGCCCATCGCCCCGAGACACCGCCGTGAACGACCCGCCCCGCGTGCTCGACCTGTACCGCCGCTCATCGCCACGACGGGCCACTGCTCCCGCGACACCGGCATCGGCACCTGCACCCGCGATCGCCGGCCTTGCCGCTGACGCCCTGCCCGAAGGCTGCCTCACGGTCAGCCAGCTCAGCACGCGCTTGCACGATGCGCTCAGCGCCAGCGGCGTGGTCGTCGTGGTGGGCGAGGTCACCGGCTTCAAGGCCGCAGCCCAGGGGCACTGGTACTTCGACCTGAAAGACAAGCAGAGCAAGCTGTCGGTCGTCATCTTTCACACCAACGCGCGCCGGTGTGCGCCGCCCAAAGATGGCGACCTCGTCGTCGTCACCGGCACCCCCGGCTACCACGCGGGCTTCGGCAAAGCGCAGCTGTTGGCCACGTTTGTCGAGGCCGTGGGCGCGGGTGCGCAGGCCCAGCAGCTCGAGGCGTTAAAGCAGAAGTTGCAGGCGGCCGGGCTGTTTGCCGTCGAGCGCAAGCGTCCGCTGCCGCTGTTGCCCCGCGTGGTGGGCATCGTCACGAGCCTGCAGGGTGCTGCGGTCCGCGACGTGCTCAAGGTGATTCGGGCGCGCAACGAACGCATCAGCGTCGTGATCGCCAACACCAAAGTGCAGGGCGACGGTGCGGCAGTCGAGATCGCCGATGGCATTCGGCGGCTCGGCGCCAGTGGGTTGGTCGACGTGCTGCTCGTCGTGCGCGGCGGCGGCGCGCGCGAAGACCTGGCGGCGTTCAACACCGAGCCCGTCGTGCGCGCGATTGCTGGCTGCCCCGTGCCTGTCGTCGCGGGCGTGGGCCACGAGGTCGATGTCACGCTGGCCGATCTCGCCGCCGACGTGCGCGCCGCCACGCCCAGTCAGGCGGGCGAACTCACCGTGCCGCGCGAAGACGAATTACGCCGCAGAATCGAGCAGTTGCATCAGCGATTGCAGCGTCAGGCCGAAGGCGTGCTGGCCCGAAAGCGGCAGCAGCTCACCGCCCTCGAACGGCGCCTGCCCGCCCCTACCGTGCTCGAACGGCGGCTGGCGATCCCTCTGCAGCGCCTCGAGGCGCGCTTGGAGCGTCTTTCGCCGCGCGCGCAGGTGGCACAGCGGGCCAAGGCCCTCGAGGCGCTCACGGGCCGTCTGGCGCGGCAGGAGCCGAAGTCGGCGCTCGTGGCGGCCGAGGCACGTTTGACGGCGCTGCAGGCCCGCCTCGAAGCAGCGATCGTGGCCCGGCGCGACGCCGCGGTGGCCCGGCTCGACACGGCGGTGGCGGGGCTCGATGCGTTGTCGCCGTTGGCAGTGCTGCGCCGGGGGTGGGCGCTGGTGACCGTGCCCGACGACGACGGCCGCCTCGCACGCGCCACCGATCTCGTGCCACGCACGCGCCTGCACGTGCAGCTGAACGGGGCCGAAGCCGATGTGATCGTCGTCGACCAGGACGCGCCGTGACCCGCCCATCGATCGTTGTGGTGGGGGGCCAGACCGCCTCAGGCAAGAGCGCGTTGGCGCTGCAGCTGGCGCGTGACCTCGACGGCGAGCTCGTCGCGGCCGACAGCCGGCAGGTGTACGCGGGGCTCACGATCGCGAGTGCGGGGCCCTCTGACGACGAGCGGTCGCAGTGCCAGCACCACCTGTACGGCGCGTTCGATCCAGCAACGACCACGCTGACCGCCGGCGAATTCGTCGCCGCCGCCGATGCTGCGATCGAAGACATTGTGGGCCGCGGCAAGGTGGCGATCGTCGTGGGCGGCACTGGCTTGTACCTGCGCAGCCTGCGCCTGGGGTTGTCCCCCGACCTGCCCAAAGACGACGACCTGCGTCGGCAACTCGATGAGCGGCTGCACACCGAGGGGCTGTCAGCGCTGGTGATACAGTTGCGTAACGTCGATGCCGTCTCCGCCGCGCGCATCGACCTGCACAACCCGGTGCGGGTGGTGCGGGCCCTCGAGATTGCGCTGCTGGGCGGCGATGCTGGCGGCCGCGACGTCGACACCATGCTGCAGCAGCCGCCGCGGCCGTTGCTGCAGCAGGCGGTGTGGTGGCGCGTTGAGCCGCAGGACGACGTCGAACTGGCGATCGTGCGGCGGGTCGACGCGATGTTTGCCGTCGGGCTCGTCGACGAGAGCGCTGCACTCGCAACGCGCCTGCCCGCCGAGCACCCGTTGCTGTCGACGATGGGCACCGAAGAAGGTCTGCGTGTGCAGCGCGGTGAGCTCAGCGTGCGCGACGCAGCGGCCGTGGTGGTCACGCGCACGCGGCAGTACGCACGACGTCAGCGCACCTGGTTTCGCAAAGAGCCGTGGTGGACGCCGGTGGCCCCAACCGCGCGGTGGTGACGGCCGTCGCACGCAGCCCGACAGGTGTCGTGGAGTGCAGCGGCCACGAAGGTATGGTGCTGCCCATGCGCTCCTCTCTCCTGGTCTTTCTGCTGCTGGCGATCTCGGGTTGTGACATTGCGGCGTTGTTCGCGCCGCCGGCCGACGACGCAGCGCCACCACGACGACGAACGAGTGACTGCGAAGCCGACGACGACTGCGGCGGCGGCGAGGTCTGCGACGACGGCGACTGTGTTGAGATCGCCGAAGGCGAAGGCGAGGGCGAACAGCCCGGCGAGGGCGAGGGCGAAGGCGAACAGCCTGGCGAAGGCGAAGGCGAAGGCGAGGGCGAGCTCCCGGGCGAAGGCGAGGGCGAGGGCGAGGGCGAAGGCGAAGGCGAAGTCAGTGACGACGTGATCATCGAGCTGACATGGAACACCGCCGACGGCGATGTCGACCTGCACCTCAACCGTGGCGCCCCGCCGAACTGGTGTGTGGCCTCGACCGATTGCTACTTCGGCGGTCCCTCGTCGACGTGGGGCGCAACGCTGGAGGTCGACGATCTCGAGGGTTTCGGTCCCGAGCGCATTCGCCTGACGGCACCAGCCGACGGCATCTACACCGTGGGGGTCGGTGTCTACAGGCTCGGCATGTCCCCGGTGGTGGCCACAGTGACCGTCACCCAGCGCGGCGAGGTCCTGCACACGTCGACCGAGTCGCTCACAAACCTCCAATGGCAGCCGGTCGCGCTCGAGCTCACCAACGGCGTTGTCGCTGTCGAGGTCCTGAACATCGTCGAGCGCGTCAACGGCGACTGTTGGGGCCCTGCGCAGTAGCGCCACGCGAGAAAGACCTCCGACCTGGTACGCCGCCAGGTGTTTCTGTTTGTTTGTGGCTGCCGAGGAAAGACACGATGCGCCTGCTTTGGATCCTGACCATGCTCCTCGTTGCTGCATGCGACCCGCTGTCGTGGCTCGCGCCCGAGGACGAGCCTGATGCGCCGAGCCGGCGTCCTGCGGGGTGCGTGCGCAACGTCGATTGCGACGACGAGGAGCAGTGCATCGATGGACGCTGCGTGGGCGTTGCTGAAGGCGAAGGCGAACCCGCCGAGGGCGAGGGCGAAGGCGAACCCGCCGAGGGCGAGGGCGAAGGCGAACCCGCCGAGGGCGAGGGCGAAGGCGAACCCGCCGAGGGCGAGGGCGAGGGCGAAGGCGAAGGAGAATCACCCGAGGACGTCGTGGTGGTGTTGAGCTGGTCGAGCACGGATGACCAACGCGACCTCGATCTCCACCTCTCGCGGCTGACACCCCCAGCCTGGTGCGTCGCCGACGACTGCACGTGGAACAACCGCACGCCGGGGTGGGGCGCTGTGATGGAGACCGACGACATCAACGGCGCTGGTGTCGAGCGCATCCGCTTGAGCAGCTCGGCGGTGGGCACCTACGCGGTCGGTGTCGCGACGTACCGGACCACGGCACCGATCACGGCGCGCGTTGTCATCACGCAGGGCGCCCGCACGTTGAGCGACGTGTCGGCCGTCATCGTACGGTCGACGCTGTGGCAACCCGCCGTGGTGACGGTCAGTGCCGTCGACGTCAGCGCGACCTCGACAAACGGCTTTGGCACGGCAGACGGCGATTGCCTTGGCGACGCAGAAACACCCGGCGGGTTCGGCACGCCGTGCGCGGATGACAGCGTGTGTCGGAGCGATCTGCAGTGTTCCGCCGGTATCTGCACGGTGACGTGCCTCCTCAGCGGCGTGTGCAACCAGTGCACAAACGAGACGCGCACGAGGTGCACGTGCAACGACGACAGTGTGTGCATTCCCGGAGCGTAGCAGGCTGCACAACCGCGCTCGTTACGACGCCGCGAGAGCCTGCGGCACTTCCGGCAGCAGCACGGTGAAGCGCGTGCCGGCGCCCACGGTCGAGTCGACCTCGATCGAGCCCTGGCACTCGTCGACCACGCTGCGCACGACCCCCAGGCCAAGCCCGGTGCCTTGCGCTCCTTTGGTCGTAAAGAACGGCTCGAAGATGCGCTGTTTGACGTCGTCGTTGATGCCCATGCCTTGATCGGACACCTCGATCGCCACGCCGGTTGCGCCGTTGCGGCGAACGGTGACGTCGATGGCGCCCCCGGTGGGCATCGCGTCGCGGGCGTTGACGACGAGGTTCAGCACGAGCTGACGGAGTCGATCGGGATCGACGCAGACGGTGGCTTCGGCCCCCTCAGCGATGTTGACGTTCACCGTGTGGGTGCGAGGCAACGTGCGCGACAGAAGGTGCACGGTGTCTTGCACGATGGGGGCGATCCGCTGCGGCGTGCGTGCTCCCGGCGTGGTGCGCGCCAGACGCAGCATGCTGCGCGTGAGCCCCGACGCCACCGCCACCGCGCGTTCCATGTCGACGACGGCGTCGTTGGCGTCGGCGTCGATCGGGCTGTCACGCAATGTGCCCAGATGCAGCTGCAAGACCAGCAGCAGGTTGTTGAGGTCGTGCACCGCCCCCGCCGCCAGTTGCCCCACGAGCGCCAGGCTTTGTGCCTGCGCCAGCTGGGCGAGGGCCTGCACGTGCTGCGCTTCAGCGTCGACCGCGGCCGTGACGTCCTCGACGAGGGCGACCACACCATGGTTCGCATCGGCCGATGCCCAACGACGCACGGCCCACCGCCACCACCGCCGCTCGCCATCGTGGGTGACGAGTTCGTCGTCGCAGCCCGCGTCGGTGCCGTGCAGCAAGCACGCCGTCATCGCCTGCGTGAGCAACGGCGGCAGCGACGAACCAGGCCGCAACGCCTCGCCGACGACGATGTCTGGATGCTCTGCCGCGAAGCGGACGCTGTGCGCGATCACGGTGCCGCGCGCGTCGATGACGAGGACACCGGCGGGGACTTCGCTGAAGAAGAACGCCAGTTGATCGCGTGTGGCGCGCGCGCGTCGCTCGGCCAGCACCTCGGCCATCTGCATGAGCAGCGAGGCCCACACAAATGGCAGGCCAGCAGCAAGCACGTCGCTGACATCGTCGGGCAGGCTCGACGTCGTCACCACCGCTTGTGCAACGTCTGCCAAATGCAGCGCCAGCAGCAGCACGACCAACACCTGGATGGTCGTCCGCATGGGTGATGGCAGATTCATGCGCCCCACACGCGTGGTGGCCCACAGCAAAATCGCGGCGCCCACGATGTCGAAGATGATGGTCATCGAGCCACCCGCACGATCCAGGTCGTGAGCAGGACCGACTGCGCCAGATACGCAGCATGCTCGACGACGTTGAACGCCGCCGGGGCCCACACGTCTTCGAGAACGGTGGCGCTCCACGCGACCAGCAGGCTCACCCCCGCCGCAGCGAGCCATGGCCAGTGGGGAATGGCGAGCAGGTAGCGACGACGAACCACCGTCGCGACCGCAACGGTCATCGCCAACAGTAACGTGACGAACTCGGCATTGGTGGACACGGGACGAGCGTAGCCCTGTCAGCGGGCTCGACGCCATGCACCGCGCCCGGTGGCCAGCGCGAGCAGCAAGCCGGGCACAAGGACGAGCGCCACAAAGGCCAACCGTTCGCGTGCTGCCGGCGTGAGGAACACCAGACCGCCGCCTTTGCGGTGCGCACGCACAGCGATCGCGTCGTCGGTGCCGGTGACCCACAACATCGCGTTGAGGGCGAGGTCGGCGTTGGCCCCGGTCGTCGTCGATGCATTCAGCAAAAACGATGCGTCCGCCGCGACAATCGCCCGCGCCACCGGCCGGGAACGCTCGACCGCGACGACGAGGGGCAGTGGCCCGTGCGTGTTGCCAACATGGGCGCGCGCATCAGCACCGGTGGAGACGATCGGCGTGACGACGATGTCGTTGGCTTCGTCGCCCTGCCCAAGGGGGCTGATGCCGATCACCGCGGCGCGCGGAAAATGCGTGAGCGCGCCACGCAACGAACGGGTCACCGCGTGCGCCATCTGCGTTTGCCCCGTGGCCATGTCGGCACCGCCAAGCAGCGTGGAGAACGGGCTCTCGTCGACGACGACGTCATCGACCACGTCGACGCCAAAGCTTGCCGAAATCTGCGTCGACAGCGGTGATGGCTGCCCTGGCTCGACGGCGATCACGATCGGCACGCCACGTTCAACAGCGGCCACCACGAGCGCGCGCTCGGCGTCGCTGATCGCGGCGGTTGACGGCAGCACCATCAGGGCGCGCGCATCGGTTGGAATCACGCCCACCGACACGAGCGGCAACGGCACCAGTTCAATGCCACGGGCCAACAACGACGTCGTCAACCGCGACAACCCCACGGGGCCTTCGTCGCGCGTATCAGGCTCGCCATGCCCCGAGAGCAAATACACACGCGTGCTCGTTGTGGTGGTCACGCGACGAAGCGCATTCGTGAGCAATTGCTCGTCGTCGGGCATGGATGATGACCAGCGCAGGCGAACCGGCGGGAGGTCGCTGCCTTCGCGCGTGACGACGACGTTGGGGCCGCCGAGGGCGAGGTATTCAGCAACGCCCAACACGCGTGCGCGTTCGAGGTCGTCAGCACGCTTCACGCTGCGCTGCTCAAACGTGATGCGCGGGGTGATGGCGCGGTAGCGATCGACGAGCGTGCGCAGCTCGAGCAGCGCGCGGTCGTCGTCGACAAACGAGACGATGGCAACGTCGTAGGCAAGGCCCGAAGCGACAATGATGCTCTCGTCGGCCAGCGTGTTGGCCGCAGCAGTGGTGACATCGACCTCGAGCCCACGGGTGCGCGTGGTGCCCCACAACAGCACGGCCCCAAGGGCAAGCACAACAAGGGGAGCCGCATGCAACGACGTGCGCTGCAGGCGTGACGACGACGACGACGCTGACGACGGCGACAGCACACCGCCCACCACCAGCAGCAACGCGCCGACGGCCGCCACGGCCATGCTCGGTGGTGAGGCACCAAACACGGGTATCGCGACGACGACGCCAAGGGCCGTGACCACAGCCCCCACCGCCGACAACGTGGCTGCCCACAGGTGCTTGTTCATCGACGCCGTCCGCGCAGCACGGTGATGGTGACAGCGGTGGCGACGACGTGCACGACGACGAAGAACAGCACGTCAGCGAGGCGCACCAACCCGCGCAGCCCGGCCTCGATGTGTGTTGATGGCGAGACTACCGTGAGCACCTCGCCGACGACGGGCCCCGTCAACGCCGCACCGCCGGGTGCCACCCACAACACCATGAGCACCACGAACGCGAGCACAGCACCAGCGAGCGCATTGTCGACGACAACGATCAGCGCCGCACTCACCGCAACGAACGTGGAGCCCGCCGCCGCAACGAGCAGCATCGCGACGACGGCCTGGCCCACGTCGACGACGGTGCCGACATCGCCGACGGCGGGGCGCCCCACGATCGACAAGAACACCGGCAGCGGCAGCGTGAGCAGCACCATCGCCGTCACCATCGAGGCGGCCCCCGCAGCGCGCGCGACCACGAACGACGACGTCGATGGCGCTCTCTGCAGCAGCCAGTCGCGTGCCGCACCGTCAGACCACGCGCGCATCGCCAGCATGGGCGCAAGAAACAGCAGCACCACGGTGAGGTGGTTGTTCACCGACGCCAACAGCAGGTCGTTGACGTCGAGCAACGACAGCAGTGCGGGATCGTCGATCGCCAACGCGCGCTGCTCGGCCTGCTCAAAGCCCGCGAGTTCCATCAAGAACACGGCACCGACGAGAAATGCCCAGATCGCGAGCACGCCAATGCCCGCAGGACTCAGCAGCAACACGCGCAGTTCACGACGCCACAGGGCGATCATGGCGCACCGATCGCGGCATGCACGGCCGCATCCAGCGTGTCGATGGTGCCTTCGTGCACGGTGCGGCCAGCAGCGATGGCCACGACGTCGTCGGCGATCGCCAACACTTCGCTCACCACGTGCGACGACAACAACACCGCACACCCCTGGTCGCGCACGGCACGCAGCACGTCGCGCAGGGCCAGCACCTGCGCTGGATCGAGCCCAGCAGTGGGCTCGTCGAGGATCAACGCCTGCGGTGCGCCCAACAACGCCATCGCGGTGCCCACGCGTTGCCTGGTGCCCTTGGACAACACCCCCGCCAACCGATCGACCACCGCCCCGAGGTCGAGTGCGGCCACGACGTCGTCGATGGTGCGGCCGCGTTCGGCGAGGCGGGCGGCGTCCTGCAGGTGTTCACGGACCGTCAACGAGGGCAAGAGCGCCGGCTCTTCGGGCGCATAGCCAATCGCGCGTCGTGCGGCCCACGTGTGCACCGCGACACCATGCAGCGTCGCCTGCCCCTGCTGTGCCGTGAGAATGCCGGCGAGCACCCGCATCGTTGTGGTTTTGCCAGCACCATTTCGGCCCAGAAAGCCAACGATGCGCCCGGGAGCGGCGTGCAGCGTGACGTCGTCGACGCCCGCACCGCCCGCGAAGCGAAACCCGAGACGCGTGGCGCGCAGGCCCGAGCTCATGCGCCGCTTCGTGTGCGCCGTCGACGCAGACGCTTCAGCGCCAAAAACGGCACGCCCGCAGCCAATGGATCGCAGGTGCTGCTGTCGCCGCTACAACCACCACTGGTGGTCGAGGTGTCTTTCTTGTCGTCGTCGGTGGTGCGCGCGGGCGCTGCGTCGCGGGCCGCCACCAACGTCGACGACGTGACCGTCAGCAGATCGAGCGACGTGTCTTCGCCCAACACCGAGGCGTACACCTGCGCTGGCGCGTCGACGGTGTTGCCCGCGCTGTCGGTCTCGGGGGCGCTGACGGTGGCGGTCATGGCGGGGCTGGCGAGGTTGTCGAGGCTCACGCGGCTGTCGGCCGACCACGAGAAGTTCAGACCAATGACGTCGACGCCATCGGCATAGGCGCGGCCCCAACACAGCGCACTGCCCGCGTCGCCGTCGGCAGTGGCCACTTCGATGGCAACCTCGTCGACAGCGCTGCCATCGACGGCATCGACGCGGTAGCGCAGCTCTTCAAGCCCGGGGCTGACCAGCACAAGGTCGAAGTCCGCACCTGCCGACTGCGCGCCGACAGCGAACGAAGCGATCCCGTCGTCGTCGATCGCCACCACATCGTCGACGTCGGCACCGTCGGTACGCGGCTCGGCGCGCAGCGTGGAGGCACCCAGATCAATCACGGCGGCGCCACACCGATCGATGGCGGCAATGCCAACCGACGTGGTGCGTCCCTCGAGCAGGCCAAAGCGCGCGGGCAGCGTGATGTCGATGTTGTCGGCGTACGGCAGAAGCGTGCCGTCGACGAGGGTGGTCCTGCCAAGCGGCACGGCGTTGAGCGTGAAGCGATCGAGCACCTTGCCGTCTTGCGCGACGGCGAGGCGGGCACGGCCACCACCAACAACAGTGACCGTGAACGTGAACGAAGCCCCGTCGTCGTTGATGGTACCGGGCGACACCGTCATCACCTCGGGGTCACTGGTCGCAGCTTCAACGACGCCGTCGATGACGAGGTCGGGCTGTCGCAAGCTCGGGCGCGCGATGATCTCAAACGTGCTGCCAACAGCGAGGTTGGTGCGAAAGACAGCATCGTCGGGGGCCTCGAAGACGAGGACCCCATCGAGGCCGCCCACGCCCTCCACCGTCTCGGATGTTCCGTCGCAGCCAAACAGCCCCGACGACAACGACAACGCGGCAAAGAGTGCGGGCAGGCCTCGACAACGCATCAGCTCTCCTGCCCTTCACCACTGTCGGTGGTGGGGGCGTCGGTCGCATCTGCTGCGCCCGGTTCGGCCGTGGCCACAGGCGACGTGGCGTCGTCGGTGGGTTCAGCGATGTGCACCACGGCGATGACCTTCTCGCCGTCGTCGACGTTCAACAGCTTCACGCCCTGCGTGTTGCGGCCGATTTCGCTGACGTCGTCGGCGTTGATGCGGATCAACGTGCCGCCGTTGGTGATCAGCATGGCCTGATCGCCCGGCTTCACCTGGATCGCACCAGCAACGCGACCATTGCGCTCGGTGGTCTTGATGGTGATGACGCCCATGCCTGCACGGTGCTGCAGCGGGTACTCGCTCTCGTTGGTGCGCTTGCCGTAACCGCGTTCGGTCACCGTGAGCACGGCGGTGCCCTTGGCGAGCACCTCCATCGCCACGACCTCGTCGGGTTTCTGGCCGGCTTCAGCCGCGAGACGAATGCCGTTCACGCCCACCGCCTGACGACCCATCACGCGCACTTCGGCTTCGTTGAAGCGGATCGACATGCCGTCGGCGGTGGTGAGGAACAGGTCGCTCTTGCCGTCGGTGGCGCGCACCGCGATCAGCGCGTCGCCCGCCTCGATGCCCACAGCGATCAAGCCCACGCTGCGCGGGTTTGAGTACTGCGTGAGGTCGGTCTTTTTGACGACGCCGTTCTTCGTGCAGAAGAACAAGAACGCTTCGTCTTCCTTCTCGGGGAAGCGACGCACCGGCAGCACCGTGCACACCTGCTCGCCGTCTTCGAGCTGCACCAGGTTCACGATCGGACGACCGCGCGCCTGACCACCCGCCTCGGGCAGCTGGTGCACCTTGAGCCAGAACACGCGGCCCTTCGTCGTGAACGTCAGCAGGTACGCGTGCGTCGAGGCGACGAAGGCGTCCTGGATGAAGTCTTCGTCGCGGGTTTTCGCAGCGCTCTTGCCTTTGCCGCCGCGCTTTTGCGCACGGTACGACGAGAGCGCCGAACGCTTGATGTAGCCAGCGTGCGAGATGGTCACGACCATCTCTTCTTCGGCGATCAGGTCCTCGACATCGATGGCGTCGACGTCGCCGGTGATCTGCGTGCGGCGCGCCTGCGGGAAGCGCGTCTGGATGTCTTTCAGCTCGGCCTTGATGACCTGCATGAGCACGCGCAGGTCGCCGAGGATTTCACGCAGGCGATTGATTTCGCGCAGCAGCTCTTCGGCTTCGCCCATCAGCTTGTCGCGTTCGAGGCCGACGAGGCGCGACAACCGCATCTCGAGGATGGCCTGCGCCTGGATCTCGTCGAGCTGGGCATAGCCCTGGTCCATCCAGCCAGCGATCTGCGGCGTGGGCGCACCAATGAACAGGCCCACCTTCATCGCCCCGGGGAACTGCTCGGCGCACAGACGGACCTTGGCCTCGTCGGTGTCAGCCGAGCTGCGGATGATCTCGATGATGCGGTCGATGGCATCAAGGGCGGTGATCAAACCCGCGAGGATGTGGAAGCGGCGCTCGGCTTCGTCGAGTTCGTAGCGCGTGCGGCGCGTGACCACTTCACGACGGAAGTCGATGAAGTTCTCGAGCATTACCTTCATGCCGAGGGTCTTTGGCTGCCCGTCGACGATGCTGAGCATCTGCACCGGGTAGCTGACCTCGAGCTGCGTGTGCTTGAACAGCTGGTTCAGCACGATGTCGGCGATCGCGTCGCGCTTGAGGTCGACGGCGATACGCATGCCGTCGCGATCGCTCTCGTCGCGCAGCTCGGCGATGCCTTCGATCTTCTTGTCGCGCACGAGCTCGGCGATGCGCTCGACGAGGCGCGCCTTGTTCACCTGAAACGGGATCTCGTTGATGATGATCTGCGTGCGCTTGCTCTTGGCGTTGTCTTCGATCTTCGCCTTGCCGCGCAGCTTCAACGAACCACGGCCGCTCTCGTAGTACGAGACGACGCCGCCGGTGCCGCAGAGCTGACCACCGGTCGGGAAGTCGGGTCCGGGCATGAGCTGCAGCAGGCGCTTGAGGTCAACCACACCCTTGTCTTCGTACTTCTCCTCGACGACAGCGATCAGCGCGTCGAGCACCTCGGTGAGGTTGTGCGGCGGGCAGCGCGTGGCCATGGCCACGGCAATGCCTTCGCTGCCGTTGACGAGCAGGTTCGGCACGCGCGTGGGCAGCACCGTGGGCTCTTGATAGTTGCCGTCGTAGTTCGGGATGAAGTCGACGGTGCGCTTCTCGATGTCGCGCAGCAGCTCTTCAGCAAGCTTCGTGAGGCGCGACTCGGTGTAACGATAGGCAGCGGCCGCGTCGCCGTCGACGGAGCCGAAGTTGCCCTGACCATCGACCAGCATCGAGCCCATGTTCCAGGGCTGCGCCAAACGCACGAGCGCGTCGTACACGGAGGCGTCGCCGTGGGGGTGGTACTTCTTGAGCACTTCACCGACGACGCCGGCGCACTTGCTGTACTTGCGGTTCGACAGCAGGCCTTCGTCGAACATCGCGTACAAGATGCGGCGGTGCACGGGCTTGAGGCCGTCGCGCACGTCGGGGAGCGCACGACCAACGATGACGCTCATCGAGTAGTCGCGGTAGCTGCCGGTCATCTCGTCGACGATCGAGATTTGTTCATTGCGGCGACCACCACCACCTGCGCCTGCGGGGGCGGCGGGTTCGGTGGGCCCCTGCCCGTTGGCCGATGCCTCGGGTTGACCTTGCTGCTCGTCACGATTGTCGGGAGTGTCACTCATGGGCGCTCCGTTAGCAGCGAAGGCGAAGGGCGCCAAGCGCCTTTGACGTCGAAGAAACCGCTTTCCAACGCCGTCGATTCCGTGTCGCTTTGTGGCGCGGCGGCACCTGTTCAGGTCTGCGTTCAGGTACCCCGGCGTCGCGCGGTGCAAGCCAAGGTGTTCACGTCGGTCACAGCATCGTGCGACAGCCTGTTCACACCTGTTCATCACTGTTCATGACGAACAATGTCGCCGTCGACGCCTGCTTGCGTTGTCGAAGTTGGTACCCTGCGCGGCAATGCATGGGGCGCACGAATTTCTGAAGGCCTTGTCGCTGGTGCTGTGCGTAGCAGCCGTGACGACGGTGTTGTTCCAGCGGCTGCGGCAGCCGGTGGTGCTCGGCTACATCCTGGCGGGCTTGTTGGTGGGCCCGTACGTGCCCTTCCCGCTCGTCGCTGACGGCGACGTGGTGCACACGCTGTCCGAGCTCGGCGTGATCCTGCTGATGTTTTCGCTCGGCCTCGAGTTTCGGCTGCGCACCATCTTTGAAGTGGGGCCCACGGCAGCGCTGACGGCGTTGATCGAGACGAGCATCATGCTGTGGCTTGGCTTTTCTGCGGGCCGCATGTTTGGCTTCACACCGCTCGAGAGCTTGTTCTGCGGCTCGATCGTGGCCATTTCGTCGACGACGATCATCGCCAAGGCCTTCGGTGAACAAGGTGTGCACGGCCGGCTCAAAGAGCTCGTGCTCGGCATTTTGATCATCGAAGACCTGATTGCGATCGTGCTCATGACGACGTTGACGGCGGTGTCGTCGGGTGCCGGCCTGTCGGCTGGGGCCATCGCCACCACGGTCGTCAAGCTCGGTCTGTTTCTCGTTGGTGTCCTCGTCGTGGGCATCATCGTGTTTCCACGGTTTGTCCGCGCGGTGGTGTCGCTGCAGCGGCCCGAGACGACGGTGGTCGCCAGCATCGGCATCTGCTTCGCCGTCGCCTACGTCGCGCGCGCCCTCGGCTATTCGTCGGCTCTGGGGGCGTTCATTGCGGGCTCGCTGATTGCGGAGAGTGGCGAGGGCAAACACATCGAGCACCTCGTGCAGCCGGTGCGCGACATGTTCGCCGCCATCTTCTTCGTTTCGGTGGGCATGCTCATCGACCCGGCGCTCGTGATGGAACACTGGCAGCCCGCGGCGGTGCTCTGCGTCGTCGTGCTCGTGGGCAAAACCGTGGGCGTCACCCTCGGCGCGTTCTTGACGGGCGGCGGCACACGCACGGCGATTCAAGCGGGCATGGCGATGGCCCAGATTGGTGAGTTCTCTTTCATCATCGCCAGCCTTGGGCTCACGCTTGGGGCGACGCGGCCGTTTTTCTACCCCGTCGCCGTCACGGTGTCGGCGGTGACCACGCTGACCACGCCATTTTTCATCCGCGCGTCGACCACTGCGGCCAACTTCGTCGACCGCAAACTGCCGTCATCGCTGCAGACGTTCACGTCGCTGTACTCGAGTTGGGTCGAGCAGTTGAAGACCAGCGCGCCCTCGCAAAAAAGCCGTGTGCGCCGACGCATCCGCCTGCTCATTGTCGACGCGGCGATACTCGTGGGTCTGGTGGTGCTCACCTCGCTGTACGGCGACGTCGTCGCGCAACGTTTGCAAGACACCGTGCACATCTCGGCCGACGCCGCCGGCATGGCCATTTTGTTTGTCGCTGCGGCGGTCGCCATCCCGCTCGTCATTGGTCTCGTCACGGTGTCGCGTCGTCTGGGGCGCCTGCTCGCTGAGCGCGTGATGCCGCCGGGCGCTGATGGCCGGGTCGACCTTGTCGCCACCCCGCGCCGCGCGTTGGTCGTCGCCTTCGAGCTCACCGCCGTCGTGCTCGTGGGTGCACCGCTCGTCGCGGTCACGCAGCCATTTCTGCCGGGCTTTCAGGGGGCTGTGATGCTCATCGCCTTTGCGGTGGTGCTGGGCGTGCTGTTTTGGCGCAGCGCCACCGAACTGCAGGGGCACGTGCGCGCGGGCACCGAGGTGCTCGTGGCGGCCCTGGCGCACCAGGCTCAAGCAGGAGCGCCGCTTTTGCCCGATGCCAGCCCCATGCTGGAACAGATCGACGTCGGCCTGGGGCGGCCCATCTCGCTGCAGCTGGAGCGCACGAGCCCCGCGGTGGGCCAAACCCTGGCGCAGCTCAACCTGCGCGGCCTGACGGGAGCCAGCGTGCTCGCCCTGATTCGCGACGGTGTGGGCAGCGTGCCCACCGCCAACGAGCCCCTGCAAAGCGGCGACATCGTGGCGCTCAGCGGCAGCCGCGACGCGATCGAATCCGCCGAGCGCGTGCTGCTGCGTCACGCCGACGATGTGAGCGACGGCGCTGGCGTGTAGGGCAAAAAAAAGAAGCTCCGCAGTGCTGCGGAGCTTCGTGGTCGGGGTGACAGGATTCGAACCTGCGGCCTCTTGGTCCCGAACCAAGCGCTCTACCAAACTGAGCTACACCCCGAAGGGGTTGCCTCGACGAGGCGGAGTAAGCCACCACTTCGCCTTCGCGTCAACAACAATCCTGCTGCTAGCGCGGCGAAGTCGGTGTGCTCTGCAGTGGAACGAGGGTTCCGCCATCGCGCACATGCGCGACACCGGCAGGCAGGTGTGTGGGGATGGTGCGGATGATCTCGTCGTCGCGCATCGTGATCAGCGTTCCGTTGGGCACCTCGCGCCCCGGCAGGATCAACACCTTCGCGCCGACGTGCGCCCCATGCCCGAGAGCGCTGCCGAGGAAGTTGCGGCCGGTGGACTGCATGCGCCCGTCGTGGGGCACGTCGATGGTGCCCTGCAACTTCGCGTCGATGAAGCCCGCCCACGTCGACAACGAGGCCCCACGGCCGATCACGCTGACCTGCAACTTGTAGTTGCTGAGCACCGCATCGGGGTAGGCCACCGACGACACCACGAACGTGCGCGGCGTGACCGACACGTTGTCGCCGAGCGTGGAGGCCAGCACGGTAGCGTGATCGCCGACGACGACACCGTTGCCGACGATGCTGTTGCGCACGCTGGCGCCGGCACCGATCTCGACGTTGTCGCCGAGGATTGAGGCTTCCACCCACGCCGTCGGGTGGATGCGTACGTTTTTGCCGACGCGCACAAACCGGTGCATCACCGCGGCCGGCGAAAACGGCCACGACGTCAACAGCCGCCACAACGCCCACGCCTTGTGCTCGCGCGCGACCTGCAACCAATGGGCGCCGAACGAGGCTTGATTGAGCCACAGGATGTGCACCCAGTGCTCGACGTGGGCGACCAGCGTCGACGTCACGGGCAAGAGCTGGACGTTCTGCTGGCCATCACCGAGCGTTGGCAAGCGCAACGGGATCGCCAGTTCGCGCTTGGCCACCACCACGCGTGTCGACGTCGCCCGCAGGTGCTCGAGCAGGGCAGCGCCCGTGGTCGCGGCGATGTGTGCGGTGAAGAAGCAGTCGTAGGCGACGCGTTCGCTGGCTTCGCCTTCTCGACGATGCAGGCCGCCCGTCGGCGTGGGGCGCGCGCCTGGGCCGGTGGCGTCGAACGGTTCGATCGAGGCCGAACTCAGCGGCAGCGTGAACTCAACCGACGACGTCTTCGCCAATGCCAACCGCGCCGACGTGTTGGCCGTGACGAGGTC
>JBIKRQ010000408.1:0-5663 GCA_044349155.1 Myxococcota bacterium | reverse complement strand
CAGCTCGGGCGATCTCGCCGTCCGAGAGTTCTTCTGGTGGGTCTCTCGACGTGTTACCGACGAGAGGTGTCGCAAAAACGGTCATGAACAACGCACAACTTGTGTTGAAGCGCTTTGTCAGCGGGGTCTTCTCCTGAACACAACACGACGTCAAGCACAACTCGCCACGCCGCGTGTGAAACCTCCCGGACGTACACGTGACCGGACATCTGCGACAGATGCGGCGGCACCACGCCGCGGCGTCGTCGTCTCTCATCTTGGGGTCGCTGTCGACGTGGAACTCGACGACGGCACCTGCACCCGTCTGCGCGTGGTGCGCAAGAGCGGCATCGTCGTCGGTGACGACATCGAAGTCAGCGGAGAACGTGCGCTGCAGTTGCCGCGCCGAACAGCACTGCTGCGCAAATCGCCTGGAGGTGGCGTGCACGTGGTAGCGGCAAACCTCGACGTCGTCGGCATCGTTGCCGCCGTCGATCCACCAGCGCGCGCGGGCCTCATCGATCGCGCGGCAGTTGCCGCGTGGTCGGCGGGCATTGAGCCGTTCTTGATCGTGAACAAGATCGACCTCGACGGCGCGTCTGACATCGTCGAAGCCGCCATCGGTCGCGTCGCTGGCGAGATGCGCAGCTTCGCGGTGAGTGCCAGCAGCGGCGAAGGTGTCGACGCTGTTGGTGCCTTCTTGCGCGAGCGCGGACGTGGTGCGCTCATTGGTCCGTCAGGTGTTGGCAAGTCGTCGCTGCTCAACCGCCTCGTGCCTGGCATCGACCTCAAGGTGCGCACGTTGTCGGAGGCCAACGGTGTTGGTCGACACACCACGACGGTGTCGACGCTGCACCGCCTGCCCGGTGGTGGTGAGCTCGTCGACACCCCTGGTGTGCGCGAGTTCGGCCTTGTCGAAGTCGAACGGCAAGACCTGGCGCGCTGGTTTCCGGGCTTCTCCGTCGTCGACAGGTCGTGTCGCTTTCGCGATTGCCTGCACAAAGACGAGCCCGGCTGCGCGATTCAAGAAGCCGTCGAGAACGACGAAATCGCCGCCAGCCGCTACGTCGCCTACCTCACGCTGCTCGACGAGCTGGCGTAGGCACAGGCCTCAACCGCGGCGGCCAACGCGGTGTCGTCGATGTCTCGGTGCAAGCACGCGCGCAAGCGTGTTGGCCCGGGCGACACCGTCGACGACACCATGGCCATGCGCACGTTGCGTTCGCGCAGCTGTGCCGAAAATGCTGGTGCATCGGGCACGGTGAAGAACACCAGGTTCGTCGTCACGGGCTCGACGCCAACACCGGGCAGGGCGGCGAGAGCAGCACCCAGCTCGCGCGCACGTCGGTGATCGTCGAGCAACGCATCAAGGTGGTGGTCGAGCGCGTAGTTCATCTGCGCCGTCATCACGCCGCTTTGGCGAAGCGCACCGCCGAGGGCCTGCTTGAGGCGTCGCGCGCGCGGCCACAACGACGCGGGCAACGCGAGCACGGCGCCAAACGGACAACCGAGGCCTTTGGAGAAGCACACCTGCACCGTCGTGGCCCCCTGCACGAGGCGCGACAGCGGCACCTGCTGGGCAGCTGCGGCGTGCCACAAGCGCGCACCGTCGACGTGCACGGCGATGCCGCGTGCCGCGCACAACGCATACACCCCGTCGAGCACATCGAGGGGCCAGGGCGTGCCACCACCGCCGTTGCTGGTGTTTTCGACGACCACGCATTGCGAGCGCGGATGGTGCGGATCGTCGACGCGGATGGCCGCAGCGACGTCGTCAGCGGTGAACACACCGCGCGGGGAATCAATCAGGTACGGCTGCGCGCGCGCGATGATGCTGGTGCCACCACCCTCGTAGTGCACGACGTGGGCGGTGCGGTGGGCGATGACTTCGCCGCCTGCCTCGACATGCAACGCGAGCGCAATCTGGTTGGCCATCGTCGCCGACGGCAGCGCCAACGCGCGCTCCTTGCCGAGCAGGGCGGCAACGCGTTCTTCGAGCGCCAGGGTGGTCGGGTCTTCGCCCTTCTGCTCGTCGCCGAGTGGCGCGTGCAGGGTGGCCGCGAGCATGGCGGCGGTGGGGCGGGTGGCGGTGTCGCTGACGAGGTCGATGAGGGTCATGGCGGCGTGATCTCACGATGCGCCGTTGCACGCCAATGCCTCGCAGTGTGTTGCGCCGGTTGGTGGTGCTTGCTCGCCTGTCGTCGTGGCGCTAGCTCGCATGCATGCCGGTTTTTGCGCCCCTCGACGCCGATGTTTCTTTTGCCACCGAAGAGCAGCGCATCCTTGCGCTCTGGGAGAAGGGCAACATCTTCGCCCGCTCCGTCGACGAGCGGCCCGCCGACAAGGCCTACATTTTCTACGACGGCCCGCCGTTCGCCACGGGTCTG
The DNA here is from genome assembly GCA_044349155.1 of Myxococcota bacterium. Classification (GTDB taxonomy): domain Bacteria; phylum Myxococcota; class UBA727; order UBA727; family VGSZ01; genus VGSZ01. Next base: position 3,297 of record JBIKRQ010000408.1, on the reverse strand, counting down.
CCGCACTACGGTCACCTCGTCGCCAGCACGTTGAAAGACATCGTGCCGCGCTACTGGACGATGCGCGGACACCGCGTCGAGCGCCGCTTCGGTTGGGACACGCACGGCCTGCCGATCGAGATGGACGTCGAGAAGAAGCTCGGCCTCAAGGGCCCCGGCGACATCCGCGCCTACGGTGTGGGCAACTTCAACGAAGAGTGCCGTGCCGGCGTGCTCCGCTACGTCGACGAGTGGAAGAAAACCATCACGCGCGTGGGCCGCTGGGTCGACTTCGACAACGACTACAAGACCATGGACCTCTCGTTCATGGAGAGCGTGTGGTGGGCGTTTTCGCAGTTGTGGCAGCAGGGTCTCGTCTACGAAGGCGCGCGCGTCATGCCGTACTCGTGGCGCTTGAGCACGCCGCTGTCGAACTTCGAAGCAGGCCTCAACTACCGCGACGTCGACGACCCGGCGCTCACCATCAAGCTCAAGCTCGACCCGTCTTCACCTGGCACTGGCGCCAACGACTTCCTCCTCATCTGGACCACCACGCCGTGGACGCTGCCGAGCAATCTCGGCGTCGCCGTCGGCAACGACCTCGACTACGTCAAAGCCCACCCCGCCGCCGACACCGGTGAGCGCTATTGGGTGGCCGCGGCCCTCGCGGAACGCACGCTGGGCAAGGGCTTCGTCGTCGTCGAGGAGGCCAAGGGTTCAGCGCTTGTGGGCAAGGGCTACACGCCGCTGTTTCCGTTCTTCGCTGAGCGCAAAAACGAAGGTGCTTTCCGCGTCATCCACTCGGGCCACGTCACGATTGGCGACGGCACGGGCCTTGTGCACATGGCGCCCGCCTACGGCGAAGACGACTACAACGCCTGCCGCGACAACGGCATCGCGCTGGTCGATCCTGTCGACGACGAAGGCAACTTCAAGGCCACGGTCGCGCCCTATGCGGGCAAGAACATCAAAGAGGCCGACAAAGACATCATCAAAGACCTCAAGGCGGCCGGCCACGTCTTCAAGCACGCCACCATCAAGCACGCCTACCCCTACTGCTGGCGCAGCGGCACGCCGCTCATCTACAAGGCCACCCCGTCGTGGTACGTCGCCGTCGAGAAGATCCGCGACCGCATGGTGGCGGCCAACAGCGACGTGCACTGGGTGCCGGGCTTTGTTGGTGAAGCGCGCTTCAACAACTGGTTGAAAGAGGCCCGCGACTGGTCGATCTCGCGCTCGCGTTTTTGGGGCACGCCCATCCCGATCTGGCAGAGCGACGACGGCGAACTGCACTGCATCAGCAGCGCGGCTGAGCTCGCCGAGCTGTCTGGCGAAGCGGTCAACGACCTGCACCCGCACAAGATCGATCACCTCACGTTCACGAAGAACGGCAAGGTGTTTCGGCGCATCAAAGACGTGTTCGACTGCTGGTTCGAGTCGGGGGCCATGCCCTACGCGCAGCAACACTATCCCTTTGAAAACAAAGAGAAATTCGAGTCGGCGTTTCCAGCACAGTTCATCGCTGAAGGCCTCGATCAGACCCGCGGCTGGTTCTACACGCTGGTCGTTTTGGGCACGGCGTTGTTCGGCAAAGCGCCGTTCAAAAACGTGATCGTCAACGGTCTGGTGCTCGCCGAAGACGGCGAGAAGATGTCGAAGTCGAAGAAGAACTATCCCGATCCGTCGGGCGTTCTCGACACCTACGGCGCTGATGCGTTGCGCGCGTATTTGATCAACTCCCCCGTCGTGCGTGGTGAGCCGCTGCGCTTCGCTGAAGCAGGCGTGAAGGAGATGGTTCGCACGGTGTTGTTGCCGTTGCAGAACTCGCTCGGCTTCTTTGTCACCTACGCCAACGTCGACGGCTTCGACCCCACCACGCATCTCGCGCAAGCACCCGCGTTGGCCGACCGCCCCGAACTCGATCGCTGGATCATCTCGACGCTGCAGTCGCTCATCGGCGAGGTGAACACGCAGATGGAGGGCTACTACCTCTACAAGGTGGTGCCGCCGATGCTCGCGTTCATCGACGACCTCACCAACTGGTACATCCGCCGCAGCCGCGCGCGCTTCTGGGCCAAGGGCCTGGGGGCCGACAAGCTCAGCGCCTACGCCACGATGTACGAGGTGCTCACCACGTTCGCGAAGGTGCTCGCCCCGGTGATGCCGTTTCAGGCCGAGAGCATCTACCAGCGCCTGGTGAAGGAGCCCGGCGTTGTTGGCGCTGCCGACTCGGTGCACCTGTGCGACTACCCCGTCGTCGACCAGAGCCGCATCGACCTGCACATCGAAACCGCGATGAAGGCCATCCGCACCGCCGTGGGCCTTGGTCGTGCGCTGCGCGACAAGCACAAGCTGAAAACACGCCAGCCGCTGCAAACGGCCACCATCGTCGCCCACGACGACGAAGTGCGCGCGTTGCTGCTCACGCACAAAGACCAGATCGAAGAAGAACTCAACGTGAAGTCCGTTGTCGTCGTCAAAGACGATGCCGCGCTTGCCACGTTGTCGTTCAAGGCCAACTTCAAAACCCTCGGCAAAAAGATGGGTCCAAAGATGAAGGCGGCGGCGTCGGCGATCGAAGCGCTGAGCCGTGCCGACTGGGCCACGATCGAAGCCGGCGGCCACGTCGTCGTCGAGGGTGCCGAGATCATCAAGGAAGACGTGCTGGTCACGCGCACCGCCAACGGCGACGTCGTGCTCGACACGCTGGGCGACATCACCGTCGCCCTCGACACCACCATCACCGACGCCCTGCGCAACGAAGCGGTGGCCAACGAGATCGGCAGTGCCGGTGTTGAAGCCCGCAAGCAGAAGGGTTTCGGCGTCGACGAGAAGTTCGCGTCGCTCGAGGTTGCGTGTGCTGAGCCAGCAGTGGTGGCGGCGACGACGCAGTTTGCCGCAGCGCTGGGTGAGCGCCTGCAGGTGGCCGCGGTGGCGATCGTGCCGGCGCTCGCGGGTGACGACGTGGTCGCCTGCACGGTGGACGGCCACGCGGTGTCGTTGCGCTTTGTGAAGTGACAGAGCACCCGTGCGGTGGCGACCGGTGCTGACTTCGTCGGTGCCGTCGTGCTAACAGCTGGTCATCGACGCGGTTGTCGGTGTTGAAGTGGTCCGTAGCGAAGGGGCGAAGCCGTGAAAGCGTGCGTGGTCTGCCAGACCGACCTGAAAGACGACGCGCGGTTCTGCCCCGAGTGCGGTGCTGAGCAGCCCAAAGCCGAGGTCGCCCCCGGCGAGGATCCGCTGCTGGGTGCGGTCATCGCCAAGAAGTTCAAGGTCGAGAAGATCCTCGGCGTCGGCGGCATGGGCAAGGTCTACAAG
>JBIKRQ010000073.1:0-21072 GCA_044349155.1 Myxococcota bacterium | reverse complement strand
GCGAAGTTGTTGCTGCGCAAAGCGGGCTTCGGCTTTGACTACCAGGGCCCGGTGCTCGCACGCGCGTTGGGGGCGTCGTACAACGCCGACCCCGACGAGGTCGCCCACGCCGTGGCGCTCACCGACTACTTCCGCGTCGCCGAGATCCTCGAGAAAGAGGGCGGTGCGGGCCTGCGCAAAATTCGCCTGCAACCGCTGGTGCCGATCAAGCCGGCGTTGGCCTCGGGCAGCGACGAGATCGCGAAGTATCCGGTGTGGGTCGAGCGCAAGTACGACGGCATTCGCCTCATGCTGCACAAGCAGACCGACAGCAGCGGCGCCACCCTCGTCGGGGCGTACACGCGCACGCGCGGCGATTGGCTCGAACTCATCGCGGGGCTCGAAGCGAGTGCCAAGATGTTGCCGTGTCGCGACGTGATCCTTGACGGTGAGTTGCACGGCACCGTGTTCACCGACGAAGGCCCCGCACCCGCGACGGTGTACGACGTGTACAGCCACCTGCAGGGGCAGCCGCAGCGGCCGGTGAACCTGAAGTTCGCGGCGTTCGACGTCGTGTATTTGAACGGTCGCGACTGCACGCAGATGCCGCTCACGCAGCGTCGGCAGTTGTTGCAATCGGTGGTGACACCAGTGTCGGCGATGCCGCTGCCGATTCCGTTCGCCGTCGTCGATGGGCAACTCGCGCAGAACAAAGAGGACGTGAACCGGCTCTTTCAGTTCTTCCGCGGGCAGGGCTACGAGGGGATCATCACCAAGCAGCTCGACGGCGCGTACAAAATCAACACCCGCGACCCGAACTGGACCAAGCGCAAACCGCTCATCACGCTCGACCTGGTGCTGCTGGGCGGGGTGTTTGCGGTGACCACCAAGGAGCGCACCGGCATGTTCGGCAGCTACGTGATCGGGGCTCGTCGCGAAGACGGCAGCTTCGAAGACGTGGGCGACGTCGCTGGCCTCGATATGGAGCGCGACCGCGCCATTCAGGCCGAGGTGGTGCGCGAGGGCTTGATCACGGGGCGGCGCATCGAGCGCGCGAGCGCGTCGGGCGTGCGACCAGGGTTGGAACTGCGGCCGCACCTCGTGGCGACGGTGAAGTTCGAGGGCATCACGCGCGACGCCACGACGAAGCGCTTGAGCCTGCGCGACCCGAAGATCGTGCAGGTGCGTTCAGACAAGAGCGCGTTTGAGGCCGACACCACGAAGATGATCGAGGAGCTGTCGGTGCGCGAGCGCTTCGCCTGATCCCGATGTCTCCATGATCTTCGATCATGGAGACATCGGGATGTGCTCTTTCGGGGGCTGATGCAGCCCCCGCCCCACGAAGCGTGGGCCCCACCCCAACTGCGCTCCGCGAGTCATCCCGAATGACCTGATGGTCAGTGTTCAATGGTCATTCGGGATGAGATGTGTGCGAGACGCTCAGGTGCTGGGCTAGGTTTCTCCTGCGCCGCTTGTGGCGCAGGGGGACCACGCGATGACCAGCATCAACAGCAACCGCTCACCATCGCGCTCGCCGACGACGAGCACCGCCAACACCACGAAAGCCCAGACGGCACCACCGCCTGACGACGGGGTGTGCGAGTCCCTCGACGGCATGTCGGAGGAGCTTCCGACGCACGAGGACCGTGCTGTGGTGTCGACGCCAACGACGCGTTCTGGCGCAACCGCAGCAACGGCAGCGAAGGCGCTGGAGCAGCTTGTCTACGTCAGCGATGGCGACGTGGCCCGCGCGCTCGATGCGTTCAAGGGGCTGCCACCTGGTGAGGCCAAGGCTGCACTTGAGTCGCTGCAGCAAAGCGGCAGCTTGTCGACGCTGCTCAAGGAAGCAGATGGCGCTGAACGCCGTCGCTTGACGGACCTGCTGATTGAAACCGGGATGGTGGGCTCGACAACGCCGGAAACGCCTGAGTCGAAGGGCGTACGCGGGCCGTTGCCTCCAGCTCCGCCAACACTTCCGGTGCCGCCCAAAGGTGCATCCGACGAGCTCAAGGCGATGCTGCACGACGAGAACATCGCCAGAGCGAAGGAGTACGTCGCCGAGCACGGCGACTACATCAAGGCGTACCGCGAGGCCGTGCGCGACTCGCCAACGTTGACGGCTCTGCGTCAGCTTGGGCCGCCGACGGCGCCCAACCTGCCGCTGTGGGAGCCGGGCGGTCGTCACACCAGCGACACGACTGAGTGGTCAACGACGACGCGTGTGTCGCCCGATACCCAAACCGGGAAGCTCATCACTGGCAAGCTGTACGAGCTGCGGGGCGAGAGCCCGCCTGGCGTCGACACCGAGATTTCCGGAGCCGTGAAGATGGCGTTCGGTGAGCACGCGTCAGTCGGCGCGAACGCTTCGTACGGAGAGGACCGCAACGGCAACACGTCGGCGACGGTTGGTGGATCGGGCGGCATCGCGGTTGGGCCCGAAGCCGCACGCGTCAACGGCAACGGTGCGGCGGGCGCGAAGTGGGAAAACGGCGAACTGACATCGGTGACGACGTCCGCGACTGGCTCTGTTGGCGGTGCTCGTAAGCGCGAGAGTCAGCCTGCTGGCGGCGAGGTGGCTGACGGCGCCTCGACGACGTTCTCCAAAGACGGCATCAAACAGGACGTGTCGCTTGGTGTTGGTGCGGCGTCGATCGAGTTTGCGAAAGACAAAGCGAACGCCGCTGTCGACGTCGCGGGCGCCAAGGTTGGCTTTGCGTACGAAAAGGGCAAGGTGCTCACGGCCACGCTTGGTGCTGGCGGCCTCGCCTTTACAGGTGGCCTTGCTGAGCACGGTGCCATGACGGGCGAGGTTGAGCTTGAGCGAAAGCTGAAGGCCGGCGACGTCGTGATCGAAGTGAAGGTGAGTGCGAAGCAGACGGTGCAGCTGGCGTCGGTGCAGGACTACCAACGCTTCACGGCCATCATCGAGAGCGGCCCGTTCGAGAAGCCTGCCGAGCTGCAGCGCAACATGAAGTGGGCAGACCTCAGTGCTGGCGCGCGCGAGGCGTACACGTTGTACGGCTGGTCGAAGAACGACTGGGACATCGCTCTGCAAGCAAACCAGGTGAGCGCGATGCGTACGGGCGGGCGCTGAGCGGCGCTACTCGGCGCCACCCGCTGCGAGGGCGTCGAGTTCCTCGAGACGGCTCGCGAGTGCAGCGCTTGTCGTTGCGTTCGCGCTGATGCTCTCGAGGAGCCGCAACACCTTCGGCTTCGATGTCACGCCCGCCTTGAGCAGCTCGATCACGTCGAGCTGGTCTTTGCGTCGATGCGCGACGAGCTTCATGCAGATGAGTGCTTCGGGCGACACGATCGGCAGGCCATCGACCTCGTCAGGTGCATCAAGCGCTGTGATGAGGCCGGGCAGCTCCTTGGGGATGGGAACAGCATCGGTCGGCACGCTGCCAATCCGAAACGGAACCCCCGGTGCGAATTGGACGAGCCCGTCGGGGTCACCGATGAACGCCTCAGGACCAACGAGGAAGTCGACATCCTTCGTTGCGCGGACGTGCCCGTACGCGCCGACCGCGAGCCCGCCGCAGAGCGCGTGCCGCACGCCGTGGGTGCGCAGCGATGCCGAGGCAATGCGCGCGGCCGCGCTGATGTCGGCACTGACGAATCCAAAGATGGCGGCGGTGGGTGTTGCCATGGGTGCTTAGCTCGTCGTCAGCGGGTTTCGAAGCGCGTGGGCACAGCACCGTAGCGCGCGTCGATCTTGCCGCGCTTCGACAGGTTCGACACCGCCAGCAGGATGTGGTCGCGCAGGCGGCGCGTGGTGCCGTCGTCGTGCTCACGCTCGCGCACGCGCTCCAGGTAGTCGATCAGCAAGCGGCCGTGGGCGCGTGGGAAGCGCTGCACGAGCTGGCGGATCGCGAGGTCGTCCTCGACGGCCAGCGCGCGCGCCAGGCGGTAGAGCCCCGCTTTTTGAAACAGCTCGTCGGTGTTGGCGAAGGCCATGCCGCTCGTGTTGCCACCCGCCTTGATGCCCGCGTTGGTGCTGCTGCCCACGGGCCGCGACGGTGCGGCGGTGAGCACCTTGCCCAAAAACGCCTGCGCGGCCTTGAGCTCCATGCTGTCTTTGACGTCAGCGCGCCGGACCGCCGCGAGCAATTCCTCGCCGTCAGCAGGCGCCAGCTTCGTCAGGAACTCGGCGAGCGCGCGCTTGCCCACCGCGAGAAACGCACACGCAATCTCGTCGGCACCAATGCTGCGCACGAGGGCGATGAGCTCTTTGGCCGACAGCAGCACCACGTCTTCGAAGCCGAGGTCGGCGAGGTCACGCTCCAGCGGCATGACGACGAACTTCTGATCGAAGCGCGAGCGGACGAGCTTGATGACTTCCATCGGCACGTCTTTGAGGGCCTCGCGCGGGGGCAACGCGCGCTGCACGCCCTCGGGCAACCGCGACACGATCTGCCTCGACAACGACGACGGCAGATACATGAGCACTGCCGCAATCACGCGCGGACTCTCGCCCTTGAAGGCCGCCGCCAACCAGCTGGGCTCGACGCCATCGAGCCCTTTGACGGCACGAAAGCTCATCAGGCCACGCAGCTCGCGCACCATGAGTGGCACGCGCTTTTCGCGGGGAATCTCCTCGAGCTTTCTGGCTTTGTCGGCGACGAGGCGGGCTTCGCTGTCGGGCAAAAACTGCCAGAGTTCGCGCGCTTCGGCGCCACCAAACGACATCGCCGTCAGCAGCAGCGATTGTTGACGACGATCGAGCGGGTGAAGCACACGTCCAAGCACGAGTCGCTCATAGCACCCCAACACCGCCGCGCATACGCTGTGCCATGTTTGTAGTGCTCTGATTTTGCGAGGGTTTTCGCTCAGTTCGGCTCGATCGCCGCCGTCCACAGCAGCAGCTGCAGCAAGATGGCGTCGTCGTGAGTGGTCTCTTTGACCTCGAGCCGCACCGTGCCTTCGTTCAGGTGCAGGTAGCCGTGGACGTGGCCGTGGTCGTCGACAATCGCGCGCGTCACGTCGAAGGCCGCGCTGCGCACGTGCAGACGATGGGCGGTGCGCGCGCGTGTGGCGGTGAGCAGCACCAGGCCCGGCAGGCGACGACGCTGCAGGCAGCCAAAGACCAGGCCATCAGCGCCGACGGCGATGATGTGGCCGCGGTTGTCGTCGTGCAGGCGCGCTGCCACGGTGCCGTCGATGCCGGCGACGTAGAAGCACAAGGCCCACAGGTGTGCGCCGCGTTCAGTTCCCTGCGCCGGCACGGCGTTTCGCAACGACCACTGGATGGTGCTGGTGTGCCAGGCGATGAACGTGCGCTCGCTGCGCGGGGCGGGCTGACGACGCACATCGACGACGTGGGCGCGGCTGCTGGCCCACCACATCGCCTGCTTCGCGGCATGCTCGCCGGGCAACACCAGCAGCGCCCCGAGCTGGTGTGCCTGCGCGCGCGCTTGCCGAAGCACGACGCTGCGACGGCCGATCGCGAGCTGCACCAGCGTGCGTCCGCAGCTGTCGACCAGTGCTGTTTCTGTGAGCCACAGGCGCCATGGACGAACCACCACGAAGCGTTCGTCGTCGAGGACTTCGGCGCGGGGATCGCGCGCATCGGCGGGTAACAGGGATCGCGAACGCAGCAATCGACGCGCGCGCGGCCACACATCAACCACGCTGCGGCGCATGTTGAAGGCGACCAGCACCGCACACGCTGCAGCGATGACGAGGGCCGTGTTGGGGAAAGCACCAACGCGATAGGCCTGCACGAGCAACAGCCCCACCACCGTCGTCGGTAGCGACAGTCCACGACGCAACGGATGCCGCGCATCGAGTCGCACGGTATTGGCGCTCGCCTGAGGCGTCGCCTTCGCCGGGAGGTCAGTGCTCGACGACGGCTGGCGTAACGGCGACTTGTAGCGACGGTCGGACAAGCGCTCGAGCTCGCCGTGATCGAGCCACAAGCTGCCGCAGTGAAAGCAGAGATCGACGTCGACACCACGCAGCATCAGCGACGACATTTTGCTGCGACAGCCCGGGCAGCCCCAGCGCCTGCCGCCGAAACTCTGGGCGATGTCGACGAGGGTGGCGCGATCGAGGTGCAGCTCCTCGTGCAACAACCGTTCGCTGCCCGACGACGACAACAGCACGCCACCGCAGTGAGCACAGCCCAACCCGTCGAGGGCGGCACCCGCGTGCAGGGGGGCACTCGTCCCGCGCGACAAACACGCCGGGCACGTTGCCGCAGGACCCTGAAGCGGCGCGTCGGCGCCGGTGGGCTCGGGGGCGTCAGGTGTGTCGGGGGTCGTGCTCATGCTGGATGTGCCGGTGTAGCGTGCCGCGCATGACGGCAACATCGGCTCTGCACACCGACCTCTATCAGCTCACCATGCTCGCTGCGTACTTCCACAGCGGCGAGGCCCAGCGGCGCGCCACGTGCGAAATGTTTGTGCGTCGCCTGCCGCCGAACCGACGGTTTCTCGTCGTCGCCGGCCTCGATCGCGCGCTGCGCTACCTGCAGGAGCTGCGCTTCACCGATGTGCAGATCGAAGCGCTCAAAGAAGTGCCCGGCCTGCGCAAAGCGATGAGCCCCGCCTTCGTCGAGTACCTGCGCGGCTTTCGTTTTCGCGGCGATGTGTGGGCCATGCCCGAAGGCTCGATCGCGTTTGAGAACGAGCCCCTCATCCGCATCGAGGCCGACCTCGGCGAGGCCCAGCTCGTCGAGACCTTCCTGCTGTCGTGCATCAACCACAGCACGATGATCGCCTCGAAGGCCGCGCGCGTGGTGCTGGCGTTGCAGGGGCGCCCGGCCCTCGAATTCGGTTCGCGTCGCACGCACCATGAGGCCGCCGTCGACGTCGCGCGCGCTGCCTGGATCGCTGGCTTCGAAGCGAGCTCCAACGTTGAAGCCTTCGCCCGCTACGGCGTGCCCGCGCGCGGAACGATGGCCCACATGTTCATCATGTCGTCGTCGTCCGAGGCCGAAGCCTTCGCCAAGTACGCGAAGCTGTTTTCGCCGTCGTCGTACCTCGTCGACACCTACGACACCCTCGAAGGCGTGCGCACCGCACTCGACACGGTGGGCGATGGCGTCGACGCCGTGCGCCTCGACTCGGGCGACCTCGCCAGCTTGTCGAAGCAGACGCGCGCGTTGCTGCAGGAACGCGGCCGCAGTGATGTGAAGATCGTGGTGTCGTCTGACCTCGACGAGTACGAGATTCAGCGGCTGATCGTCGACGGCGACTTCGACGTGGCCGGCGTGGGCACGCGCCTCGCCTCTTCTGACGACGCGCCCAGCCTTGGTGGCGTGTACAAACTCACGCGCATCGATGGGCGCCCCGTCGCCAAGCTCGCCGAGGGCAAGGTCACCTATCCGGGCGCGCATCAGGTCTACCGCGTCGTGCGCGACGGTCGCTTTTCCTTCGACTGGCTCGGGCTCGACAAGGAACCGGGCTACGACTTCGTCGAGGCCACGCCGGTGTTGGTGCCCGCGATGCGCAACGGACGGATCGAAGCGCGCTTCGGTCACGGCGGCGACGAAACGATTGCTGCCATGCGCGCGCGGTGCCGCGACGGCCTGGCGAAGTTGCCCGACGCCGCCCGCGTGGTGGGCCCGCGCGACGACGTGCGTGGTGGCGTGTACGAGGTGCGCCCGTCGGCGCGGTTGGTGGCGTTGCTCGACGAGGTCAAACGCGCGCACTGACCAAGCGCAATGACCGGCGGGAAGACGCTGTCAGCGCGGTCGAACCGGCCGCGCGTCGGTGAAGAGGTCGAGGTCGTCGTCTTCGTCGACATCGACGGTGGAGGCCCGCAGGTCGGCCACGGCAACGGCCCGCGTTTGGGCTTGCACGCGCCCGGTGGGCACGCGGTCGAGGGGCGCTCGATCGACGCTGCTGACGGGCTGTGGGCTGCGTGGCGGGGCGATCGACGCGGGCAGGGGGGCCGACACGCGCGGGCGCGGCAACGGGGCTGGCAACGGCGCTCGCGGCGCGAAGTCGCGGATGTCTTCCACGTCGTCGTCGAGGTTGTCTTCGTCGAACTCGTCGACGTTGTTGTGGTCTTCGTCGACCGCGGCGTCGGGCAGGTCTTCGTCCTGCTCAGCACTCGCACTCGGCGGCCATTCTTCAACGCTGTCGTCGTCGTCGCCGACGCCGGTTGCGCCCTGGGGCTGGCGGTGCCCCACCTGGGTTGAGGCGCTGCGGTTCGGATTGCGCGGCGTGCCGGTGCGCGGAATCTCTTTGACGTTGACGGCCTCGGCCAATGCTTCGAGCGCGCTGTCTTCGGCGCACAACGCACCACCGACCTCGGTGACGACGCGGGCATAGCCAACGCCGACGTCGGCGGCCTCTTCGAGCAGGAGGTCGGGCTCGGCATCGACGGCTTTGATCAGGTTCGGGCGCTCGTACTGCAGTGATGCACGACGACCGACGGCGACGAGCACGCGCAACTTGCGCTTGGCCCGCAGTTTCGAGAGGCCCGCGGCGACGATGCGGTCGATGTCGTTGGGCGCGAGGTCGGGGTCAGCCCCCAGCAGCTTGCGCGCGATCTCGACGGCGAGGATGCGGATGTCGTCGGCGGCTTCGCCGTAGCGGTCGGCCCGTCGACGAAAGGCCACCAGAGCTTCGGCGGCAGCGGCAGAAAACGCCTCGGAAGCGCCGCGGGTCATGGCTTCTTCGCGGGCCTGGGCGGCGAGCTGCTTGCCCTCGGCGAGCAACGTGCGGCGTTCGTCTTCGGCGCGCTTGAGCAGCTCGCCGGCCTCTTGCTTGGCGAGGAAGGTCTCTTTCTCGATGACCTTTTTGACGTCGGCCTGCGCCAACACGCGAGTCGCTGGTCGCGCCGCCCCTGCACCAATGCCGCCTTTGATGACGCGAGCCATGCGCAAACCCTACCAAGCTGGTGGACAACGAGGACGATGCGGCTCACCGGCGGGGAGGTTGCCCCGCCGACCCTTGGTTCAGCGTTCGCCCAGCTCGCTCTTGACGTCGACACGGCCATCGCCCAGCAGCAGCGCCAGGATGCGCCCCGACGTGCGCACCACGCCCTCGAGGTGCTGCAGCCGCTCGCGCACGAATTCTTCTTCGGCGGTGAGCGTGCGTTGGGCGCGTTCGGTTTTGACGATGTCGACCGACTCGGCGAAGGCCTCGACAGCGTCTTTCAGCTCCTGCTGCTCACGACCACCCAGCACCGAGCGGATGATCTTTCGGAGCTCGGGCTCGGCCTCGTACAGCACCTTGCGCGAGCCCTTTTCGTACACCTTGTGCACGGCACCCCAGCGCATCAGCCCGTTGAGGCTCATCGACACATTGGCCGCGCTGACGTCGAGCTGCTCGGCCATTTCGGCCTGCGTCGTCGGGCGTGCTGACAGAAACAGCAGGCAGAACACGCGGCCCTGGGTGCGGGTGAAGCCCCAGAATTCGGCCATGCGCCCCATGGTTTCGATGCTCAAATCCTGAGCGCGATCGAGCGGGCGACCGGTGGCAGGGGCAGGAGCTTGTCGACGTGCAGCCATTGCTTGCACCGTCGGTTGTTCCGGGGTGCACGTCAACAGACTCCAGTGCAATGACCGCTGCCGGGATGAACCGCCGCGTCATGCCGGGGTTGCCGAGTGCCGCCGACGTCGTCAGCGTGCGCAGAATGTCGACCGTTACCGCCTACGCCCACACCAACATCGCCCTCGTGAAGTACTGGGGAAAACGCCCCGGCGCCTGGTCTGGCCTCAACCTGCCCGCCGTTGGGTCGCTCAGCCTCACGCTGGATCGCTTTGGCACTGAAACATCGATCACGCTCGACGACGCGGCCACCGCCGACAGCTTCGTGCTCGACGGTGTCGAGGTCTCTGTCGACGAAGCGAAGAAGGTCTCGGTGTTTTTGGATCGCCTGCGATCGCTGACGAAGCGGTCGACGTTTGCGGTCGTGCGCTCGCGCAACGACGTGCCCACCGCGGCCGGGCTGGCGTCGTCGGCGTCGGCGTTTGCGGCCTTGGCGGTGGCGGGGGCGCGCGCCTACGGGCTTGACCTCGACGGCAAGGCGTTGTCGCGGTTGGCGCGTCAGGGCTCGGGCTCGGCGGCGCGCTCGATCTACGGCGGGTTCGTGAAGCTGCACAAAGGCGAGCGCGACGACGGCAGCGACTGCTTCGCCGAGCCGCTCACGTCGCCGTTGGATGTGCGCCTGGTGGTGGTGCGCACGGTCGCAGGCAAGAAAGACACCGGCAGCACCGACGGCATGGAGCACACCGCGTCGACGTCGCCGTACTTCAAGGCCTGGGTCGACACCCACGACGCCGACCTGCGCGACGCGATGACCGCGTTGACTGCGGGCGATCTGCCGAAGCTGGGCGAGGTGATGGAGCACTCCACCCTCAAGATGCACGCGACGACGTTGGCCGCGCGCCCGGGCTTCTTCTACTTCCAACCCGCCACCATCGCCGTCCTGCAAGCCGTGCGTCGCCTGCGCGCGTCGGGTGTGGGCTGCTGGGCCACGATGGATGCGGGTCCGCATGTGAAGGTGCTGTGCGCGCCCGACGTGGCCGACGCCGTGGTGGCCGCGCTGTCGACGGTCGATGGCGTGAGCGGTGTTGATGTGGCCGCCCCCGGTCCAGCGGCGCGGGTGCTGCCATGAGCGCGGTGACGACGACACGCGCTCCAGGCAAGCTCGTGGTGATGGGCGAATACGCCGTGCTCGCGGGGCACGCGGGCATCGTCGCCGCCGTCGACGTGTACGCCAACGCGACGCGCGGGCCGGGGCAGGGCATCGCGTTTGACGACGGTGGCCTGCTGCGAGCGTGCATCGACGAGAGCGTTGATGGCGGCTTCATCGACGGCATCCCCGACGACACGATCGCGGTCGACACCGTCGACTTCCGCGATGCAGATGGCCGCAAGTTTGGCCTCGGCAGTTCGGCAGCGGTGTGCGTGTCGTTCCTGCGGGCGTTGGTGCCGCAGCTGCAGGGCGACGACGACGGCTTGCACGCACTCGCCCAGCGGGCCCATCGGCGTTTTCAGCATGGCAAGGGCTCGGGCATCGACGTCGCCGCCAGCGTATACGGCGGACTCGTGCACTTCCGACGCTGCAGCGAGGTCGCCGACGACGTGTGGGGCTCGCGCTTGCCCATGTCGCTGGGTGACGCTGGTGTGGGCGCGTTGGCGGTGTGGTCGGGGCACAGCCAGGACACGCGCGATTTCGTGAAGCGCTGCCAAAGCGCGTGGGAGCACGTCGAGACGGCGTCGGCCACGGCGGCGGCGATTGCGGGCATTGCTGACGCCACCGGCATCTTTCTCAAGGCCCTGGCCGATGGCGATCAAGGACGCCTGCTCGCGAGCGTGAGCACCGCGCGGCTGCACATGAGCGACCTGGGGCAGGTGGCGGGTGCAGACATCGTGTCAGCACCCCACAGGGCCATTGCGTTGCTCGCAGCGACCCACGGCGGAACGGCCAAGCCGTCTGGTGCTGGCGGTGGCGATGTCGCGCTCGCGTTTGCGCCGCTCGACACGTTGCCCGCGTTGCGTGTCGCGTTGATTCAGGGGGGCTTTCCGGTGTTGCCCCTGAGCCTCGGCGCCGACGTCTGAAGCGCGACGAGAAACGTCGGCGTCATGGCGCCGCGTCAGGGATCTGACAGCGCACACATCGTGAGGAGCTGTACGTGGTGCTCTGTGCAGCGCCGACGTCGCCGCACACGCGCTCACAGCGACGTGCATGCCGTTGATCGCGGCCACACACAGCGAGCGCGCCCCATGCGTTGATCTTCGGGAATGCGCTTCAGGCGTGAAGGAACGTGGCGATAGCAGCCACCGGACAGGTGTCGGCGTCGCCTGTCTGTTCCTTCCCGCCGGACCAAGAGGCACATGCCCATGAAGAAATGCAATCCGCTCGCACCGTCAACGCGACGCCGTGGGGTCGGCGTCGTCATCGCAACGGTGATGGGGCTGTCTTCGATCGCACTCGCGTCCCCCGCCTCGACGACCACGACCGGTGCCACTGCACCCGCCGCGCGCCGCATCGCCTACCAGCCCACCATCGGCCAGCAGCGCACCTACATGCTGCAATCGCGTGGTCAGGCATCGGTGAACATGGAGGCCCTCGCTGCACAGCTGTCGCCCAAGGGCGGCGACAAAGCAGGCCGCCTCGAGTCGCACGTGTTCGAAGTCTCTGCTCGCGTCGGCACCACCGTGCTCGCCCAGGAAAATGGCGAGTGGCTGGTCGCGATGTCGATCGAGAACCCAAAGTACGTCGTCGACGGCACCGCGCAGACCGATGCGTCGCGCTACCAGACGGCGATTCTCGCCCACGTTTCTCCGCGCGGTGAGATCAAGTCGATCGACTTCCCCGCCGGTTTCCCCGACGACGCGGCGGTCGCCATTCGCGCGCTCATTGAGCCCATGCAGGTCATCTTCACCGAAGGCACGGCCTCGGAGTGGACCGTGGGCGAAGACGGCGTCAACGGCGCTGCCACCGTGCAGTACCGCCTGAACACCGTGAACGAGACCGCTGGTGTCGCGCACCTCTCGCGCACGGTGAAGTCGGCGCGTCGTGCGCTGCCTGGCACCACCGAAGCTCGCGATCGTGGTCGGTTCCAGACCGCGATCAAGTCGTCGTTGGGCAGCATCGACTGGGCGCTCGATGGCTCGGGTCTGCGGGCGATGTCGGTCACCGAATCGAGCGAGTCGACCTCGCGCGGTCGTGTGATTGCCACGAGCGAAACCACCTTCACTGCGCGCGCTGAAAATGGCGCGAGCCGTGCGGTGCCGACGACGCTGCGTGACATGCGCGCCGCACTCGCCGACACGAAGTTCGCGCGCGAGTCGTTCTACCGCGTGCCGGGTCAGTTCCTGAACGAACTCGAGCCCGTCGACTTCAACACCGCCAAGAACACCTTCGTGCAGCGCGTGAATGCTGCGCCGTCGGACATGGCGTTGTTGATGAAGTTCTACCTGCGTCTGCATCCAGACCAGGCGATGGACTTCGCGATGGAACTCGACAAGCTCGCCCAGGGCGAAGAGACCGAAGCGTTGGCGAACGTCGTCGGCTACGGCTTCGCCTCGATGGCCGCTGCGGGTCATAAAGAAGCGCAGCAGGTCCTCGTCAACGTCATCTCGCACGACAGCTGGAGTGCGTTGTCGAAGCGCAAGGCCCTCGACGCGATGCTCTCGCTCGACATGCCCGAGCGCTTCGTGCCTTCCGCCGTGTGGGCGGTGCGCGAGAAGCTCGTGAAGAACGGCGCGCTGCTCGAGAACATCTCGATCGCCACCAACATCTACGGTGCCCTCGGCAGCGTCTCGCTCGGCGAGCGTGCGAACACCGAAGAAGTGGTCGCGAACCTCGCGCGCTTGCTCAGCAGCAGCGATCGGTGGGAGCAGCGTCGTGGCCTCGTCGCGTTCGGCAACATCGGCGACCCCGATCTCGCGTTGCCGCACACCGAGCGCTTCTTCGCCTCGCGCGACGAGTTCCTGCGCCTGCGTGCGTTCGACTCGTTCAAAAACGCCGAAGGCGAGCGCCACTTCAAGCGCTTCGCTGGCCACTACGCGAAGGAGACCTCGCTGCTCGTCAAGCGCGACGCGAGCGAAGTCGCGTTGTCGATGGGCGACTCGCCCGCGCGCAACACCTGGGCCATCAACGAGGCCCGCGCCTCGGACGACCTCGCCATCCGCTCGCGTGCGGTCACCGTGCTCGGTCGCGGTCTTGAGGACCACCCCGAAAACGCCGACGCGCTGCGCGGCCTCCTCGACGAGGTTCACGATCGTGAAACCCGCCGCATCATCTACTCCTTCGTCGCCCCCGCGCGTCGAGGTGCTCGGTGAGCCCGCGTTCCTGGCGAGGCGCCAGAACCAACACCCCAACGAATGAAGCGTCGGCGCTCACGCCGAATTCGGCCGCTCCGCGGCCGAATAATCACGACTTTTCAAGCTCTTGGGCGGAGCCCATGAGCTTGAATACCAGCCGGCAGACAACGGAGAGCTCCATGAAAAAATCAGTGTGGCGCGGCGGGATGGGTTTGCTCGGGGCAGCAGCCCTGGTGGCAAACGCCTCCTGCGCAGAGCAGGTCACGTGTGGCGCGGGCACGAAGCTCGACGACGCAACCTCGACGTGTATCGCTGTGGGCGGTGCACCCGACCTCAACGTCATCGTCGACGACTTCGACCTCGGCGACTTCTCGCTGACCGAAGCCGACGTTCCCGAGCAGATGCGCCCGGGCTTTGGCGAAGAGCGCACCTTCACGATCACGAACAACGGCAGCGAGGCGCAGGACGTCACGCTCGTTCGTGTACACCTCGTGCCCGTTGAGGCCACGATCGACGAAGCGCGCGAAGCGATCGCTGACATCGGCAGCGAGCCCGATTGCGAAAGCGACGCCGACTGCACCGTGAGCACGAGCTGCGACCTCGAGCAGAAGCTCTGCAAGCTCGCGCCGATCAACATCGGTGGTGTGATCATCGACGACCTCGCCGCTGGTGAGTCGCGTCAGGTCACCTACTCGTTGGCGCTGCCGCCCGAGTTCAACACCGAGGGCGTGTACGGCCTGGTGTTCACGCTCAACGAAATCGCGCTCATCGACGATCCGACCAGCGATTCGTACATCGAAGACCCTGAGCACCCGCTGGGCCTCGAAGACCCGTACGCGCGCGCCGCCGGCATCGCTGCTCCTGCCACGATCATCGTCGGTGTGCCGGACAAGCCAAACCTCCGCATCCTCTCGGGTGGGATCGACAACAACTCGTTCACCGCGGGCAACAGCGACACGCCGATTGCCACCGTCACGAACATGCTGAGCGCTCAGGGCAAAAACGTGGTGGCCAACGTGCACCAGCGCTTTGACCTCGTGATGCCCGGCTACGAAATCGACGTCGCTGGTCAGGACCTCGGCGAGGAGTTCTTCCTCGAGAGCGGCGCTGACTTCGCTTCGGCTCCCGCCGAGTCGACCTACGCCTACAACCCCGAGCGCGTCATCCAGCTGCAAATTCGCGGCGACCTGGGCGACCGCCTCAGCGAATCGCTGCTGCTGCCGGAATGCATCGACGACGCCTGCACCGAGCAGGTCACGGTGCAAAACGACATCGGTCGCGAAGGTGCCTACGAGCTGTTCCTGTCGCCTCTCGACGAGCGCCTGCTCGCGATGACCGCGACCCTCGACGCCGACGACGCCACCAACACGGTGCTCAACGCCGACGGCGAAGTGCTGGCCACCCTGCGTGTCACCGCGTCGATGGACGAGGATGAATTCCAGGTCAACGGCAGCGCGCTTACCGCCGACAACGTGCAGGAGTTCGATGTCGTGTTCCTCGCCCCCGAGGCAGGCCGCGACGCCGATGTCGATGCCGACGGCTCGGAAGTGGCCGACAGCGAAGGCGACCAGCTTGCGCTGCCCCCGCTTCGTGGTCGCTACACCGACTTCGACAACTTCACCCCGACGTGGAACTGGTCCGTCGGCAACGACTGGATGGGCGCTGAAGCGCAGATCCTCAACAACTCGAGCAAGTTCCGTCAGGCCAACGCCGTCGTCGCTCAGGACTTTGTCAGCGCCAACTACGCGCGCCTCAACGCCCTCAAGCAGCGCTTCGACATCGTGAACCTCTCGGCCACTGTCGACTTCGGTACCCGTCGTGCGCTCGCCCAGAACTTCGCCTCGGGTCGCCTGGCGCTGTTCGGTTCGACCTACCTCGACTTCGCCTTCTCGCCAAACATCCAGTGCCGCACCGAGGACAACTTCGAGACCTGCCTCGTGTTCGAAATGGAAGCACGTCCTCGCAAGAACGAAGGCGCCCCGACGAACAAGGCCGGCACCAAGAAGAAGATCTACGTGAACTACGAGCGTTCGAAGCGTCAGTTCTTCGCCATCGGACCCCTTCCGTTCGAAATCGAAGTGGGTGTCGCCGCCGGCCTCGGCATGCGCGTCAACATCTCCTTCGTGCAGGACCGCACCGCCAACGACGCCGACGGCACCGCCGTCACCACCGGTCTGCAGGTCACGACGGGCCCCGTCGCTGACGCCTCGGGTTCGGCCTTCGGTGGTCTCTCGGTTGGTGTTCTGCGCGCCGGTATCCGCGGCACCATCACCTTCGTCTCGCTGGAGTTCCAGCCGGCGCTGTTGATTGGCCTCACCCAGGAGATCGACGACCCGAACAACTGCTGGAAGTACAACCACGGTCAGATTCGCTTCGAGGCACCGCTGTCGCTCAAGGTCCTCTTCGGTAGCATCGCCGTCGTCGTCGAAGGCGGTATCTGTGGCTGCTTGCCATGGATTGGGTGTGCCTGCGCATGGGGTACGATCTTCTCGTACACCATCGTCAACCTGCCCCCGGCGTGGAGCAACACGTGGCAGCTGTGGAGCAACACCTGGAACGTCACGGCGGGCTCTGGCCTCTGCGCAAATGCGCCGCCGGTGCCAGCAGCCCAGCCTGAAGTGTGGAACAGCCCCATCGGCTGCCGCACCTGGGGTGGAGCCAACGCCTACTGCAACTACGCGAACGGCACGGGCAGCTACACCCGCACCTTCACCAAGGCTGGTTGCGGCACGCTGACCATCGCCGGCCGAACGGAGCGCAACTACGACTTCGTCACGGTGCGTGCGGCCAATGGTGCTCAGTTGTTCCGCGCCTCGGGTGACTTCGGCAACAACGTCGTGAACTTCTGCGACAGTGCCTCGGTCACGCTCACCACGGACTACTCCGTCGTCGAGTCGGGCATCACGGTCACGAAGCGTTGATCGCATGAAGAGAAAGCCCCGGCTTTCACTCCGACGGCTCCATCGCACTGCGGTGGGGCCGTCGGCCGTTTTGTGCGCAGCGCTGTTGTCGTCGTGCGACGCGCCTGGCGTGGTCGACGCCGCCACGCAGACACAAGTGCAAGCCCTGCGCGGTGGCGTGTCGGCTTCTGTTGTGCTTGGCAGCGACGCTGCTGCGGTGGCGACGATCGTCGACGACGAAGACAACGTCGTCTGCTCCGCCACGTTCATCGCGCCCCACCATGTGGTGACGGCGGCGCACTGTTTTCAACCCGGGCTCACGGCCCTCGAACAGGCGATCGGCCTGCAGCAATTGTGGCTGACCACGTCGACCGGCCTGCACCTGGCCCTGTTGGCCGTGCATGCAGCTCCCGAATCTGATGCGGCCATCGTGGCTGTTGCCGGCGTAGCCGATGCATTTCTCGCGGTTCGTGACGACGTGAACGCGGCAGATGCCACGACCGTGTACGTCGCCGGTGCGGGCCGTGGTGTTGATGCGTACGACCGGCGCACGGCAGCATTTGCGGTGCGTGATGCAGCGCCGCTGTGGACGCTCTCGCCCCTGAACGACGACGACGGCTTGTGCCCGGGTGACTCGGGCGGCCCGCTGCTCGTTGAGCGCGATGGTGCCTGGGTCGTCGTGGGTGTGCACAAGAGCGGGCAGTTCGATTGCCGCGGCGACGGACACGCCACACCGCTGTTTGGCCTCGGAGCATGGATCGCCGATGTCGTCGCGCACGACGTCGTGCCAATCGAACACTGCGACAACGACGGCGCCACGCGCTGCACCGGCACCGTCGTCGAGCGTTGTGCGTATGGCGTGTGGCGTGGCGCCGACTGCGCGCTCGCCCAGTACCAGTGCGTTGCCGAAGACGGTGACGCCTTGTGCGCGGCGACACCGTGCAGCGGTGTGAGCGCTGCGGGCGAATGCGACGGAGACACGGCACTCACGTGTCGCTTTGGATCGCTGTGGCGTGAGCACTGCGCTGCGAGCGAGGTGTGCGCGCTCGACGACGCCGAAGGGCGGATGGGGTGTGTGCCCTGTGCCAGCGTGTGCGACGACGCTTGTGCCTCGTTTCTCGACGACGATCACCATTGCGGCGATTGCGCGACGGCATGTGCGCCCGACGAACACTGCATCGCCGGCGACTGCATCGCCAACGAAGGAGAAGGAGAAGCGCAAGCAGAGGGCGAGGGCGAACCAAACGTCGACCCTGCTGAACGCACGGCGCGCGAGGGCTGCGTGCAGGGCATTTCTCCGTCATGGGTGGTGCTGTTTGTCACGCTCCAACGTCGACGGCGCCGCCTACGCTCCCGCCATGAACAGCGCCAACGATGACCGGTCTGCTCGGATCCAGGCAGCAATCGAACACACGCAGCGTGTGAAGCGGCGCATGTGGATCATGTTCGGCATCCTGGTCGCGATGGCCGTTGCCGCGGTCGTGGTGTTGTTGGTCGACAAAGCCAATCACGCTGACCGGCTGGCCGCTGGAACACGTGCGGTCGCGCACGTTGAGCGTCTGGCAGAGGGATTCTGTTGGGTCGGCGAGAGCCGCCATCGCTGCATGGACATCGAGCTCGAGGTCCATCCAAGCGACAGGCCTCCGTTCACAACGGTGGTGACGCACAATGTCGCTGATGCCTGGATGTCGAGGGTGCAGCCCGGTCAGTGGCTGACGGTGGTCGTCGACAACGGCACAGCCGAGGCGCTCATCGACGATGCGCTGTTTGAGCTGCCGCCGCCGCCACCAGCGCGGTGAGGTTCGAAGAGAAAACCGGCTTTGCGGTTTTGTCGTGGCGAGTCTCTTGAGGAGGTGGCTACGACTTCAGCCAGCCGAGTTGCACACGCGCCCACGCCACGGGCATGAGCATGAGCGACAACGTCGACATCACCTGCTTCGAACCGCACAGACGGACCACCGCCGGGAAGCGATCGCGCATCGAGGCGAGCGTGGTCTTGCAAAACGCGCGGGCGAGCTCGTGGTAGCGGACGTTGTCGGCAACCAGGTCGAGGACGAGCACGACCAGGTCGCTGCGGGTGTGGTTCCAGCGCGCCTGCTGGATGGAACCGTTGACGACGACAAAACGGTCCTTCGACCAGGCGAGGAGCTCGCCGCCGACGCGCAGGCCACAGGACCGCGGCGTACCCGCAGGCAGTTGCACGGCAAGCTCGGCGTGCACGAAGCCGTCTTCTTCTTCACCGGACGGCATCACGCGGCTCAGGCCCGGGCGAAGGCGCACAAGCCGAGCGCCGACGATGCTGGAGTGTTCATCGAGGAGTGCACACAGGCGCGGAAACAGCCGCGCGAGTGGCGACTTCACGCCGAGCGCGATCAGCTCGATGGTTTCCCATGTCGGTGACCATGGCGCATTGAGCAACGCGGCCTGCAACATGGAGGCTTCGCCCGTGGCGTGGGCGACTTCGGCCTGGACGATCCAGGCGCGCGCCTCAAGGCTCTGCAGCGCTGCCATCGTCGTCGACAATGGCGCAAGTCCAAGAGCGGGAGCAGGGGCAGCGTTCATGGCAGCAGCGTGAGCCGGGCCTGCGCGCGCAGGCGTTCATTGATGACGTCGAAGTTCAACGACGACGACACTCCCGACAGCTTCAGCTCCTGCGCCTCGGGCGACTTGATCACCTTCTTCGCAAAGCGCAGCAGGCGGTCGCGCTCGCCGAGGTAGCGCTCGAGGTCCATGTGGATGCGGACCAGGTTTTCGTCGTCGGTGTCTTCAAATGCGAAACCGAAAAACGCGTTCATCTTCATCGCCGGCTGGTTGCTGCGCAGCACCACCGATTCGGTGCCGCCACCGCGCAGCTCGCCAAAGAAGAAGTCGAGCACCGCCAGGATCGCCATGAGCGGCGTGCGTGACGCGAGGTGCTCTTTGTCCCAGATGAACACGCCGCACGTCGACGTGGCCATGCCCTCGGTGAAGTCGCGCACGTAGACGACGCCGACCTTCTTGCCGTGGGCATGGATGACGAAGAAGTAGTTCCAGGCGTTGTTCACGCCCTCGAACCAGCGCTGCTGCTGCTCCGGCGTGATCGGCTCGCGGTAGAGGTGCTGCATGCGCACGTGGTCTTCGTTTCGGCCCACGCGGATGTCTTCGATGTCATCGGCCGACACGCGGGTCAGCACGAGCCCGAAACGCTCCAGCGTGAGCACCGATGCGGGGGCATCGGACTCGAGCAGGAGTGACGGTTGAATCGTCTCACGTTCTGTCGCGATGCTGACCATGTTGCTGTCCCCTGTGGTGCGGAATTCCGGCTTCGGTTAGCGTACGACGATGTCGCGCTTTCGCTCAGCGTTGGTGGTGGTGTGGTTGCTGCTGTCCTTGTTGGGCGCGGTGAACCAATCGGTGATTCGGCCACTTCTGGGCCAGTCGCTGCCGCTGTTGCTGCCCCATCTGCAGCAGGGGTATGTGATGTTTATCGAGATTCCTCGCAAGATTGAGGTGCATTCGTACCTCGATGATGCGGGGCAACATTCGATTGCTGAAGTGGTTCACACCAGAGCGATTTTTTATCAGCGCGCCCGCACCGAAGCGAACTTCACGCTGAACCCGCTCGTGTTTGAGCAGGCGTGCCGCGACCGCTACGCCGATGCACAAGCGCCGACGGTGTTTGTGGTCGACGAGCATCATCCGCTCCTCCACTCCGGCAAGGCCACGAAGACAACGCGGTACATGTGCGACGGCGCGGGGCTGTCGCAGCTGCGGGGGCGTCGATGAGCGCGTCGATCCTTCACAGGTTTGTGCATCGGCCGCAGGTGCCACAACTGGTGGCACTTTTTCGGATCGCCTTCTTTGTGGGGGTCGGCCTGCACTTCGCGCCGAGCCTGCTCGACGTCGAGGCGAACTACGGCGCGTCCGTGGTGCGATCCACGTTGTGGAGCCAAACGCTGCACGGGCTGGTGCCGGTGCTGCCGCCGATGGCGTTGCGCGTCATGGCGTGGGCCACGCTGGCAGGCATCGCGGGCGGCGCGCTCGGGGTGTGGCCGCGGGTGTCAGCGCTCATCACGTACGTGGGCACCTACGCGTTCGCGAGCTTCAACCAGCTGCCGGTGCAAACGCTTGCACTCACCAACGCCTGGGCGGTGTTGCCCGTGTTGTGCGTGTGCGACGGTGCTGCCTCCGCCTGGAGCGTGACGTCGTGGTGGGCGCGTCGTCGAGGCGATACCGCAACGCCTGCGCGCCCCGACGTGCTCGGCAACCTGGTGCTCTTTCAGGTGGTGTTGGCGTTCTTCTTTGCGGGCATCGAGAAGGCGACGACGGGGTGGTTGCTGCGCAACGAGATGCTCAACCTGTTCTACACGCCGCCCGGCTACATCTTGCGCGACGTGGCGTTTCACATTCCGGCGTTGCGCTGGCCGGCGGTGGCGATGTCGTTGGGCGTGCTCACGATTGTCGTCGAGCTGGCGGTGCCCGTT
>JBIKRQ010000405.1:0-5715 GCA_044349155.1 Myxococcota bacterium | reverse complement strand
AGTGATCGGCCAACACCACGGTGGGTTCGCTGCTGGCGTCGACCACGTCGGCAGCGCCCACCTCGACGATGGTGAGGCCTCGACGCTGCAGCGCCTCGCGCATGAGCGCACCGACGGTGCGGGCCTGCAGGGCTGCCTGTGACGGCGGCTCGCCGAAGGGTGTGATCACGCGGCCGGTGACAACGATCAGCGCACGCATCAAGCGCCTCCCGGCGGGGTCGCCTCGACGTGGAAGCGGCCGAGGAATTCGACGTTGCCATCGGTACCCGTGATGGGCGAGGGCACGGTGCCGTGGTGCGACAGGCCGCAGCGTTGTGCAGCTGCCACCACATCGTCGACGCTCTTTTGGCGAACGACCTCGTCGCGCACGATGCCGCCACTGCCGATGTTGTCTTTGCCGACTTCGAACTGGGGCTTGATCAACGCGAGAATCACTGCCCCCTTTGCAAGGTGCGGCACGAGGGCCGGCAGCACCAACCGCAGCGAGATGAAGCTGACGTCGATGACGGCCAGCGTGGGGGCGGGCTGCAGCGTGCCGACCTCGAGGCGGCCGATGTGCGTGCGCTCCATGTTGATGACGCGCGCGTCTTGCCGGAGCTTTTCGTGCAGCTGGCCCCAGCCGACGTCGATGGCGAACACCTGCTTCGCCCCCGTGGTGAGCAACACGTCGGTGAAACCGCCGGTGGAGGCGCCAACGTCGACGCAGACCGCGTCTTTGACGACGACATCGGGCCACGTCTCGAGGGCCCCCACGAGCTTGAGGCCACCACGCGAGGCCCACTTCAGGCCGTCGCCTTTGAGGCGGATGATGGCGTGGGTGGGCACTTTGGTGCCGGGTTTGTCGACGCGGTGATCGTCGACCACCACATCGCCCGCGAGCACCCGCGCCGTGGCCCGCGCCCGACTCTCGACGAGCCCGCGCTCCACCAACAACACATCGAGCCGTTCGCGCGCCATGCCTAGCCCATCAACTGGATGGCACGACTGACGTGCCCCAACATTTGCACCGCCGTTCTGATCATGACCTCGATGATCATGTCGAACGACAGGAAGAACACGATCGAGCCGCCCAGCACCTTGGCAGGCATGGCCATGAAATACGCATTAATCTGCGGTGCTACACGATTCATCAAACCAAAGGCTGTTTCGATGATCAACGTAACGATACCGATCGGCATCGCCATCAACACCGCAACAAAGATGATGTCGGAGGTAATGCGGGCCATGTAGTCGACAAACGGTTTGAAACCAGCGCGGAAATGTGGCCAGTCATTGATCGGCACGACGCGGTAGCTCTCAAACAACGACTCGAAGAACACGTGGTGCATATCGAGCGCCAGAAAGACGCACAGCAGAAACTGAAACTGCATAGCGCCGAAGGCCGACGAGCGCTCTTCAATTTCTGGCACCTGCAGCTGAATCTGGTTGGCGCCACGCAGGATATCGATCAACTGACCGCTGATTTCGACGACATAGAAAATCTTCGAGGCGACGAAGCCGATGATGAGGCCAACGAAGGTCTCTTTCATCATCATGAGGAGAAACCCGATCGGGCTGAGCGGGATCGGGCCGGTGAGCGACGACAGGGCCGTGGGCCAGATGATCAGCGTGAGCGTGACGCCCACGCCCATCTTGACCTCGTTCGGCGCGTTCTTGCCGCCGAGAAACGGCACGAGCAGCACGATCGACATGATGCGCGCCATGATCAGCGCGAACGTGACGATGACCTGCGTGAGGTTCACCTGCTCCGAGAGGGCGCCCATCAGCTGTTGCACGTCGTCACCCTCCTTTCACTGGCTGCGCCGTCATTGTCGGCCCGGCTCAGCGCACCACGTCGACAAAGCCGCCCAGGCAGCGCTCGGCGAACCGCATCATCGTTGAGCCAATCCACGGCGCTGTACCGGCAATCACCGCGAACACCGCGATCATTTTGGGTACAAAGCTCAGTGACTGCTCCTGGATTTGCGTGGTCGCCGAAAAGATGGCCACGGCCACACCAATCACCAGGCTCACGAGAATGCCGGGTAAGGACACCATGATCGTGATCAGGATGGCCTCGTTGGTGATCTGAACAATAAAGTCCTGAATCGACATAGAGGCTCCTACTGATAGCCGAGCACGAGTCCACGGGTAATCAAGTACCACCCGTCAACCAGCACAAAGAGGAGAATCTTAAATGGTAGCGAAATCGTGGTCGGCGATAGCATCTGCATACCAAGTGCCATCAAGATGTTGGACACCACCATATCAATCACCAGGAATGGGATGAAGATGATGAAGCCAATCTGAAAGGCCTTGGTGAGTTCGCTGATCACAAACGACGGAATCAGGATGATCATGTCGTCGGGGGCGAGTTCGGCGCGGTCTTCGGGCGCGCGCATGCGGTAGGCCACCCGGTAGAACATCTGCCGGTCCTTCTCGTTGGAGTGCTTCAACAAGAAGGCCTTCACGGGCTCTTTCGCGAGCTTCACCGCGTCGACGATCAGGTCGACGTTCTCTTTCGCCATCACGTCGCCGCCACGCTGAATGGCCACGAGCTTGTCGACGCGGTTGTAGATCTGCAGGCCCACCGGCTGCATCACGTAGACGGTGAGGATGATGGCCATGCCGGTGATCACCGTCGTCGGCGGCGCCTGCTGCATGCCGATGGCCTGACGCGTGATCGACAAGACCACCGCAATCTTCACAAAGCTCGTCACCATCATGCCGACGAACGGCAGCAGCGCGAGACCCGCCATCGCCGTCATCAGGATGAGCGGGCGGTTGCTGATCGAGTCGTTGCCGAGGATGTCAACGGTGCTGAGGCCGGCGCCGCCGCCACCACCACCACCCTTGGCCGCCTTCTGCGCCAGCGCCACCGACGGTGCGAGTCCGACGAAGAAGAAGACGAACGCCGACCAGCCGACGTAGCGGGCCCACGTCACGAGCGGCCGATCGTCGCGGCGCTTCATGAGCTGCTGGTAGCGCTGACGCCACGTGGTCGGGGTTGGTGGTGTGGCTGACGTCGTCATGACTTCTCCGCGGACGGGGGCGGTGGCGTTTGCGCCAGCACCTCGGCGAAACGGGCCTTGTCGTTTTTGTCGGTCTTGTCGCCGAGTTCGTGCACTTTGAC
This sequence comes from Myxococcota bacterium, assembly GCA_044349155.1. Classification (GTDB taxonomy): domain Bacteria; phylum Myxococcota; class UBA727; order UBA727; family VGSZ01; genus VGSZ01. The sequence goes on along the minus strand of JBIKRQ010000405.1, from coordinate 2,603 downwards.
GACGTCACCGCCGGCGAGCACGACCATCTTGCCGTCGATCTCGACGAGAAACAGGCTGCGGCGCGCATCGAGGGCGATGCGCTCGAGAACCTTCACGCGCTTACCGGCCTGGGCCTTCTCGACGAGCTTGCCCATGCCCTTGCTGAGCGTGAGCCACGCGAGGGCCAGCACCACGCACAGCATGAGCACGGTCTTGATGAACGTGAGCACCAGGTCAGTCGTCGTCGTGGCCGGCCCGATCATGGCGTCGTCAAACGCGGGAGGTACGGGCTTCGCGACCTCATCCATCACGTCTGCGGGGCCCGCATCGACCGCAGCATCGACAACGCCCGCATCGGCGACCGCAGGCGCATCGGCGGCCCGCGACGACGACGACGCGGCCAACGCGGCACACACCAGGAAGACTTGAAGAACACGCACGCAGCGCACGCTAGCAGGCTCGTTTGATCGGCGGGGAGGTTTCCCCGCCCGCCCCTCAAGAGACTCGCCTCGGCGACAAAACCGCAAAGCCGGTTTTCTCTTCGAGGCTCGTTTGATCGGGGGAGGTTCCCCGCTCAGCGCAACAAGCGCTCAGCGGGCGAGCGACAGGATCCGCACGCCGAGCTCGCCGTCGATCTCGACCAGCTCGCCCTTGCCGATGCGCTTGCCGTCGACGACGAGGTCGACCGGCTCACCCGGCGAGCGCGACAACTCGATGACCTGACCCGCGCGCAAGCCCATGACGTCGGCGGCCGACACCATCACGCGGCCCAGCTCGACCACCATCGCAACCGTGACGTCGTCGAGCAGGCCCACCGCTTCGGGCGAAGGCGCGTCGTCGTCACCATCGCCGTATCCGTCGGAGTGCTCGGCACCGCGCTCGTGCTCGACGACGTTGCTCGTGGCCATCGGCGCTGTGGGCCCCGTGAGGCGTACCGCCGCAGCCGCACGGCCGGCGTGGGCGAGGGCGCGGGCGTCGATGCCAGCCGCGCGGGAGAGGTGCTTGGCGTCTTCGACCATGAAGTCCTCGGCGTGCTCGGGAAACAAAAAGCGCATGGCGTTGGGTTCGCCCTCGGCGATGATCGACTCGATGCCGACCTCGTAGCGGCCGTTTCCGCCCACGCCCAACGTGCCGAGCAAGGTGCCGTGAGCACCGTCGCCCACGCGGCAGTTGACCTGGCCTTGCAAGAACGCGGGTGCATCGGGGTCGTTGTCGTCGCGGGCAATGCTGGCGTCGGTTTGCTCGATGAGCACGATGTCTTCGGTATCGAGCGCGTCGAGGTCGTTCATCGCGAGGCTGAGTCTGCCGACCTCGATGCGCATCGGCGTGCGCAGCAGGCGCACCATGTCTTTGCGGTCGGCGTAGCTCAGCAACAGGCGCTCAAGCGCTGGCCCGTGCGTGGGCCACGGCGACGAGAACTCGTTGTCGACGAGCGCGGCAGGCAAGTACACGCGCATCACGCCAACGGCCTTGTCGAGAAACAGCTTGAACGTGAGCACCGCGAAGCGGTCCTCGAGGTTGAAGCGCTGCCCCAACGACGCCAACGAGCCGTAAAAGCCTTCGAGTTTGAGCGCCACCTGCCGCTCGCCCCCCAGGGTTTCCTGCAGCACCGCCAGCGACTTCAAAACGATGAACGAGAAGACGCCTTCTTCGATCTCCGACAGCGCGCGGTTCTGGTCGACGTCGGCGCCATCACCGCCGAGCAACTTGTCGATCGCTGATTGCGCCGTGGGCAGGTCGATCTCGACGAGCGCCTTCTCCGTGCGGCCCACCAACCCCAACACCGCAGCACAACATGGCTCGGCCAGGCGCTGACCGATGTCGCCGCCTTCGACGACGTCGATCCCGGTGAGCCAGACATCGACGTCGGCGTGCAGCACCGGCTCGAGCGCATCGCGCAAACGTTGTTTGAAGCCGCGCTCAAACGGTGTTTGCGGAAAATGCGCGAGCAACGCGTTCATCACGCGCACGTGCTGCCGCGACAGCTTCGGCAGGCTCGACCAACGAAAGCGGCGCAGCTTTTTGGCCATCAGTCGTTCTTCGTCGTGGGCTGATGATCGTGGTGGTGATCGGGGTGAACGACCTCGTCGAGGTCCTCTTTGATCTCGTTGGCCGCGGCGACTTCCTCAGGCTTGGAACCCGGAAACAGCATGCTGGCCACAACACCCAGCGCGAGCATGCCGCCGACGACGCCAAGTGAGACCACGGTGGGGACTTCGTGCGGCACCCAGCTGAGGTCGACACCGGTCTTGGCGCTGATCACCGCGGCGAGGCCAAGGCACATCTTGACGCCGACGAACGAGAGCACCACGCCGAGGGCTGGCTTCAAGAAACGCAAGCCCCACAACGCACCTGCCAGCAGGAAGAACAGGCTGCGCAGGCCAAGGATCGCAAAGATGTTCGACGTGTAGACGATGAACGGATCGAGCGTGACACCGAAGACCGCGGGGATGCTGTCGAGGGCGAACACGACGTCAGACAACTCAACACTCACCAGCACGAGCAACAGCGGCGTTGCCAGCTTGATGCCGTTTTGCACCGTGAAGAAGTGGTTGCCGTCGTAGTGGTCGTGCACGCGGATGAAGCGGCGGGCGATTTTGACGACGGTATTGTCAGACACGTC